>CAVHCL010000110.1:0-7527 GCA_963634425.1 Bacteroidaceae bacterium | reverse complement strand
GGATTGTATAGCAATCCGCATTTTTCAACAGACTGCCAGTCTGTTTTTTACTTAACCACAACCTTGCGAGTTGTACCGTCGCTCATGCGAATGATGCTGATACCCTTCTGGGAAGCGGAGATGCGCTTGCCGTCAACAGAGAAGCGGGAAACCTCAACAGCACCATCGGTAGAGATGTCCTCAACACCGACTGTAGATGTCACTTTCACAACGAAAGAGGTCTCCGCCAATTTGCCGTTGGAGTTCACCTTGATGGTGACAGTTGCCTCACCGGCCTTCTTGGGAGTGATCTCCAAAGAACCGTTCTGCATCTTTGCCTCCAACACACTCTCGTCGCTTACTGCCTTCACGCTCTTCACAATAGCTGCTTGGAAGTTGTCGGCATCTGTTGCGAGGTCTTTCAAGTCAATAGTCGCAACCTCACCGGCAGACAGGGTCATATTTTCAACAGGATTTGCAATGACTGGAGCCTCGTTGTCTGGGAATACAGGCAATGACGGGAACCAGTAGTTGTTTATCATTGGGTATTCTGCAAGCTGCTTGCCGTCTGCATCATACTTGCGGAGCACATAAGTTTGGTCTACAAAACCCTTGTACAAACTTACATAGGCTTCATCACTTACAGGATCTACACGGAATGAGCAACCATAGATATAGAAACCGTTGGGGTCGTTGGTGAAATCAAGGTAAGTAGAGAACGTGTTGTTGTCGATGTCATACTTATAGATAGTATAGCCACTGAACCAAGAATTACTGCCACCGTTCCAGTAGAGTACATTCTTCTGGTTGCTTGCACAGAAGCAGTCGGGAGTCCAAGCATACCAAGAGTTTGCTGGGCCATAGATTCCCTCCGGGATGTCAACAATGGTTTCTTCCATGGTGTTGGGATCAACCTTCACGATTCTGTTGTCTGCCATACCGCTGCCTGAGGGATCCGCAAGGCTGAGCCAGAGGTTTCCGTCCTTGGAAAGAACAACAGAGCCGAAGCCCCATCCTTCAGGAGCTTCTACAGTCTGCTCTATCTTGTCTGTGTTGGCATTGATAACAAGAAGACCGTTCTTCTGATGTACCGCAAACACACGGTCGTTCACACGAACCATACTACCTATCTGTCCGCTATAAAGCTGTTCGTATGCTGTTCCGCCGCCATTGGAAGTACCTTCTATGCTCCCGGTGATTTCCTGCTTGTCGAGGTCGAGGATAAAGATGCCATTGCTTGTACCTACATATCCCTTGTGCTCGTCTACACCCAGGAAGCCACGGCCATCGGCATTGCTCGTGCCGCTGCCATCGGTAGAGATGGTCTGTATCTGCTTCTCCATCTTCATGGTTGTAGCGTCAAGGATGTTGAGCCTACCTCCTGTGACAGTCGCACCGGGGTCTTTCTCTTGCTTTGACATTACATAGAACTTGCCACCGTAAATCTGGCCGTACTGAGCTGTACACCCGAGTTCCACTCCGGGGTTTTCCTTCTGTACGACACGGTAAATCCACTCGCCGTCACTTGTCAAGAAGTTGATGGTAGAGTTCTGATGACCATACCAGTCTTCGTTTACGATAAATGTACCGTTTGTATAGGCTGTCTTTTCTACAGGAGCTGTCACATATTCCAACTCACCGGACATGTCTGCACCACTCCCGTTTGACATGTCTGCCAAAAACGACCACCCGTCAACACTTCCGTCAGCCAACTGCCGTGAAGAAGCTCCCACATTAGAATAACCAAATTCAGCATTGTTGGCCTCGGCTACCCAATAGCTCCAATAGCCGCTATACCAACCGGAGCACCAATGGTCTTCCTTATCGTTGGAAGAAAAGTCATCAAAGATATAATCCCCACAGTCGTACACACCGTCTGTAAGGTCATACGTCTTTTCACCATTTACCAGTTTGATGTCTCCGTTTCCGTTGAGGTCATATCCGAATCCGCCTATGCTAGCACCGAATTGTGTCCCTCCAGACATCAAAAGGTAGAAACGCGGGTCCGCTGCAGCGATATCTTTCAACATGTCAACTCCTGTTGCCGCATCGCTCCAACAATATCCCCAAACGAGATTTTTGTCACCGCCTTTTCCGTCGTCCCATTTTACAACAAGAGCCGACTTGTTAGTGCCTGTGCCTACCCAATAATTGATTTTGTCAAAATCAACGGTTGAGCTGACACTTCTGGTCACACTCCTTGCACCCTTGCTCAATTTGCGGGGCACACCTTGAACGCTAACTTGTGCAAAAGAAGAAGTTGCACACAAGAGAGCCACGAAAAGAAAGTAAAGTTTCTTTTTCATACTTACATTGTTTTAAAATTAAACATACAATTATCTATTCTGTCTCTTTTCGCTAATATATTTATTCGCCCAAAGGGTCTTCTATGATGGATGGCTTCACTTCCACGTGCAAGTCCTGCGCCCTTGCCACTTCGGTGGATGTCTCTCCTATCCATCCGCAATATTGTCTCACTCCTGTATATACACGGATGAAGTCCACGCCAGGCAGATGCACAGGGTTACCTTGCTTGTCCACAGCCCATGAGATATCAAAGGAACAAAGGTCTTGCTCGGCGTTCGGATGATTGTCCACATATCCCCACGGGTAGGAATACAGCACGTAATACGTGCCAAAGCCGTTTTCGTCCTTTCCGTTCTGCGGCAACAGCGTGCCCCGGAACACCATGTTGTCCTCCTTTATCCATTCGGGATAATAACTCTGGGTATGGAACGAGTTTTTTGCCACATACCCGCTTCCCCCACGGTTGTCTTCCCAAGGGATATACAAGGTGTCGGTCAGCATGCCCGTAGCGTCCTTGACAGGGATGTGAGCTGCGTCCGGACGACTGTACACTATCTCATACTCCTTGAGTGTTGTGGGGTTGTGGTATTCACTACCAGCCAGTTCATACCATTCGTCATCGTCAGCCTTTCCGTTGCAGTTGCGGTCGAATGCCACCATCACTATGCCAGGCTCTGCCGAACCTGCCTTTTGTTCTTTGTAAGCAGGAATGTCGCTGTAGAAGGCATTGCCCTTGATAAAGAAGTCCTTCTGCCCCGGCACGTTTATAACCGTATGGTCGAAGCCGAAGGTGACGTAGCCTCCATAAGAGCCAAGGGTTATCATCACATCATTGGTTAGGTCGTCCTCAGCTTTCTGCCGCATCGTCTCTTCGGTATCGCCTGTCTCATAAAGCGGCATGGTGTTGACAAACTGCCCTGGAGCAGGTCTGTACTCATACACCTTGGCTGTATACGGACTGTACTCTGTATCCTCGTGCACCACCATAACGGGAAAACTGTGTTTGTAGCCACGGTCACCGTCGTCAAGCGTGAAGGTGATGTTGTACGTCCCTTCTTTTTCTGCCAGAAAAACATAATCGCGTTCTGTACTGAGCAAAGAGTCCACGCCGTTCTCCGTCCTCACTGTCCAACGGTAGCCCTTGCCCTCGTAGGCTGGCGAAAGACGAAGCTTGCGCATACGCTCTATGTAATAATAGTCGTTGAGTCCGGACGAAACATTTTCTGTGTTGTCACGGCAACCCGACAGACCTGTCAACACGAGCACACCTAACACAATGTCATATATCCCTGTTTTCATCTTCTTTCTTTACTTCGTGAGGAAGCACATATGGGCAGGAATATCGCCTGTCCTCACGCTCCACTTCTGCACACCATACCTGTTGTAGCAATGCAGCACCCCGCTCGACACGTAGTTCTTGGCATCGGTTACGTAGATGTCGTGTGTCTCGGGATGTATGTTGATTCCATACGGAATGGTTATGTTCTTCTCCGCCCCGTCCTTTATGAAAGAGTCGCTCACCTTCTCCTTGGTCTTCACGTTGACGATGCCATACGTGACGGTGTTTTTCTGCGTATAGTTGTTCCACTCCGTAGCGTAATAGTAGAGCGAGTCGCCATTGATGCAAAAGTTGGAACACGGTATGCCGAGCGTATCCGTCACCTCCATATCATTGCGTCCTTTCTTCTTGGCAAGCACATAGAGATTGGAATGTATGCCTTGGTAATCACCCCTTGAAGTAACCCAAAGTTTGCCATACTGGTCTGCCTTTACACGATGGAGGTTGATGCCCACAGGTATCTTCTTCACTTGCTTGAAGCCTTCTATCTCTATCACCGACACCGTGTTGTCGTAATTGGGAGCCATATATCCACCGGAGTTTGCCACGTAGATGTACTGCCCAAGCACACAAAGTTCGTCGGGCTGGAATCCCACCGTACATTTAGCCACAGGCTTCAGCGAGAGGGTGTCTATCTTGTAGACGGCTCCCTGTACGGCATCAGGATTGTTGAGCTGCACGGGTCCCACGTAAGAGGTGGCGTAAGCATATCCCTTATGGAAACATACGTAGCGTACGTTGGGGATATTGATTTGTCCTATGCGACGGGCGGTGCGGGCATCAAGCACCTCTATCTTGTTGGAACAATTGATGACGGCATATAGCCGAGAGCCGTGTATCTGAATGTCATTGCCCACATCGCCCAACTCTTTGATGATGTTGGGGTTGCGCTCTGCGTAAAGGTTGCGTACATAATAGCCCTGTTCAAAGTCAACATAGTCGAGCGTGCTCTTGTTGCTGCCCATATTGCCCTCGTTGAGCAGGTACATGCCTACGACCTTTTGTCCGGGCTTCACGTCTTCGGATATGATGTCATACTCGGTAGGCACCACCACCTCGTCCTCCCGGCATCCGGCAAGACACATCCCCACCATTATTATATACATTATTGTATGTATGTATAGTCTTTTTATCATATCCTTATATCTTATCGTTTTGGTGAACATTTCCGTTTATTACATCTCAAATGTCAGCGTAAGACGATAGTTGCGCTTTGGCATCGGATAATTCAGTATCACATCATAGTCCTGGCTGAGGAGATTGTTCACCTCCAGCGCCACACAGGTCTTATATTTTTTCCAACTGAAACTCTTCTGCAGGGAGAGGTCGTGGGTGTACCACGGCTGGGTGTGGTTGTAGACGATGTTCTCCTGTTGGTTGTATCGCTCGCCTGTATAGATGAAACTGTAGTTCAAGCCCCAAGTCTTGTAATCCATCTGCACCACAACCGAGCCACTGTTCCAGGGAATGTAAGGAATCTGGTCGCGGTAATAAGTGTCGGCGGGGTTGGTGACATCTATGGCCTGTTGGTAAGTGTATTGCAGACGGGTGGTGACATAGAGTTTGCGCAAAGGGCGAAGGGTGGCACTCACCTTGGCGTCAATGCCGTTTATGTGCACTTTGCCGAGATTGAGCATCGTCCAACGGAACTGTGCCCCCTTGGGATATGCCACAATTTTGTCTTTCACAAAATTGCGGTAGCCGTCCACTTGTATAGCCCACTCGTACAAAAAACCCTTCTTGCGTGGACTGTAATAGGCGAACCCCGCGTCGTATTGGGTTGTGTATTCCGGATTGAGCTTTGAGTTGCCCATCTCCGCATAGTATAGGTCGTTGAATGTCGGCATACGGAAACTCTTCTTGCAGAAAGCCAGCAGCGAGAACCCCACCTTCTTGAAAGGCTTATAGTAAAGGAACACTGCCGGTGTCCACGTGTTCTTGTCGGCGGGGGACTCTGCGTCCCGTGTCACATCATGCACATGATTGTACACTATGCTTCCCTGCATCTTGAATCCGCCGAATGTCAATGCCGTAGCCGCAGAAAGCATGTGATTCCAACGTGTGGGGTACACAAAACCGTACATGTCGGCATCCATTTTGTTCCATTGGAAATCGTATGCTCCCGACACCTTCCACCATGGCGCAATGTCGTACTGGTGCTGGGTGGAAGCGTATAACTCCTTCTGTCTGTACACATTGTCTATCATCATCACCGTGGTGTCCTTGTTCACGTATTTGGTGAGGAAATAGGAGTATTTCGCCGTTAATTTGGAGCGGTACTTGGACGAAAACCTTTTCTGTATGTGCCCTTGCAGGAAAGAGTTGTTGTCGCTTATACGCTCTCCCCGCCGCCAAACATTGTTGACGATGGCTCCAGGCACACCTCGTTCGGATGTGTAGTTGTATGCCTTCACCATCCAGTCTCCGCCGTCTATGTCGCCAAACAAAGCTCCCTCCAACCGTGTGGCGCGGATGTCGCCGTTTTGTCTCACGGCAGTGGTGTCGTACATTATGTCGTCTGTCTTCACCGCCTTACGGCGGTAGCGGAACTTGTATTTTCCGCTGCTGCTGAGCCACTCACCGTTGAACGAAGCCTTCACCTGCTCGGAGAGCTTGAGGTCTATGATGAGCGACGGGTTGATGAGGTCGAAGGAACCGGCTTTCAACTTCGCCTTTACATTGTAGGCCTTGCCGTCTTCAAACTCCGGCACGCGGGTCTGCAGATATACAGAACCTGCCGAGGCAAACTCTTTGGCAGCCTGGAATATTTGGCTTTTCTGACCGTTGTACAAGGAAATGGTCTGCATGTTGTCAAGGGAATACATTCCCAAGTCCACCTGTCCGTTCTGTGCGTTGGCCAACTCAATGCCGTCGTAGAACACGCCCACATGATTGGTGCCCATGGAACGGATGTTGATGGTCTTGATACCGCCCACGCCGCCATAGTCCTTGAGCTGCACACCGGAGAAGAAACGCAACGCATCGGCCACACTCATTGAGTTGAGGCGTTGCAGTTCCTCACCGGTAATCACTTGAGCCGGTATCACACCCGGCGTACTGTTAGCCACAACCACAATCTCCTTGATGGTGTGGATGCTGTCAAGTTTGTCATTGTGCTTTTGCGCATACAACACACCCGACACTGCCATGCATACTGCGCACAACAGTAATTTTACCACTCTCATATATCCCTATTCCCAAGATATAACAGACATTACACACATTATACATTCTTCCATCGCAAACCAATCCCACGGGGTTGGACAGAATCATCGTCGCTATCCTCTGTTTGCCACGAGGGGACATACTCCCCTCCATTGGCGAATAACGCCGACGGCAACGGCAGGTCTTCTGACTTGCGCCTTTCCCTGGCATCAGTACCCTGTTCAACAAGGTTGCCTTAACCTATGGCAAGCGGTCTTCCCGAAAAATTGTCAGTGACCTTTACTCTTCAAAAGAGTGCTTGCCAACCCTCCGAAAACGGAGGACAGACGCTCACAGCAGCGGGACTGTCCGGGATTCTCACCCGATTCCCTTTTTAATTGCTATACACAACGCCCTGTTCTTCATTCCTACTATCCAATAGCAAAAATTCTCCGCAAGACTATCGTTCCTACAACGGCACGACGTGACAGCAAACCAGTTGCGGGGGCAAAGGTACGACATTTTCCATTTTTGAATGCGAGAGCGCCATTTATTTTTATTTAATAACTGTTAAAAGACGAAAACCGTCTAACAATTTGACTTCTGATGTTAAACAGATGTTGAATATGACGGTTGGGGGGGCTTCCATTGCGTGCTTGGCTTTTGTGCCACTCTGACGGCAGTTTTTATGGAAAACGTGATTTCCGCTCTTTGGCGAATTGACATAAATCAATAAATTGCGCCTTTTTTGAAAATAA
>CAVHCL010000109.1:22902-29135 GCA_963634425.1 Bacteroidaceae bacterium | reverse complement strand
GAGTTTTTTTTTTTTTTTTTGTGGATGATTTGTAGGTCAAGCAAATCTTTTTTAGCGTATAGATAGGCTTTTATCTCTTTTATTTTGGACTTCTCGGGCAAAAAAACTATCTTTGCATTAAACAACAAAGTTTCACAACGATTAACAAATACGGTTAACCCTTAATCTTACATTATAACACACATCATTTACACAGTATGAAGAATACACTCCTTGCCTTATTGGCTTTTTGCGGATGCATGGAAGTCGCCGCACAGAATTACATTCCCCCGGTTTTTGGTCAGGACTCTGCACTTTTCAGAAAGGACATCCTTACCAGGGCATACATCA
This sequence comes from Bacteroidaceae bacterium, assembly GCA_963634425.1. Taxonomy (GTDB): domain Bacteria; phylum Bacteroidota; class Bacteroidia; order Bacteroidales; family Bacteroidaceae; genus Physcousia. Next base: position 28,805 of record CAVHCL010000109.1, on the reverse strand, counting down.
CTCCCAAGCGGGTGGTGTGGACAAGCGGAGATTCCTATGTGCAGGATTCAGAGCTGCTGTTAGTGCCTAACACCGGACAAGCGGACATTTTCGCAAGTGGAATGTGCCGTCTTGTCAACAATGCCGAGGGCAAGGCCTCTTTAATACTCGATTTCGGGCGCGAACTACACGGTGGGCTGAAATTGGTGTTCAGCGGATGTTCCCCGCTTGTGACTCCTCAGGTGAGGCTACGCTTCGGAGAGTCGCTGACGGAGACTTGCAGCGAGTTGAATACCGCCAAGTCGGTGGCTGAAACTGGTAGCAAACATGAAGTGGATGTCAAGAATAATACCGCCACCAACGACCATGCTGTGAGGGACATGGTGCTGACTGTGCCTTTTTACGGACAGATGGAGATAGGGAGCACAGGATATCGTTTCGTGCGCATAGACCTGCTGACACCGGACATGACGGCGTTCCTCAAGGAAGCCACAGCTGTTTTCAGATATAGGGACATACCATACAAAGGGAATTTCAAATGCTCGGACGAACGCCTTAACGAGATATGGAACGTAGGGGCGTACACTGTGCATTTGAATATGCAGGAGTACATTTGGGACGGTGTGAAGCGCGACCGTCTGATATGGCTCGGAGACATGCATCCAGAGACAAGTACCATAAGCACAGTTTTCGGTGACGACGAGTCTTTCTACGCCAGCATGGATTTGGCGGTGAAGCAGTATCCGCTGCCGCAGTGGCTCAACGGAATGAGTGCCTACTCTCTTTGGTATCTCATCATACAGCACGACTGGTATATGCACAACGGAAACCTCGATTTCATACAAAAGCATGGCGACTACATAACCGGACTGGTAGACCTCATAGATGCCAGAGTGGACGAGGAGGGGAACGATGACCTTGGAGGAGGCCGCTTCCTCGACTGGCCGAGCAGTCCCAACACAGACGGCGTGTGGAGCGGCTACAGGGCCTTGATGGTCTGGGCCATGCGCGACGCTTCCAAACTGTGTTCTTTGTTGGGCGACGAGGAACACGCACAAAAGGCTTCGGACATAGAGATGAGGCTGCGCAAGAAAACAAAAGACCCCAACGAATTGAAACAGGCTGCGGCACTTATGTCCATTGCTGGATTGATGGAACCTGAGACGGCTTGTACACGCTACATTTCTGTGGGCGGCCCCAAAGGATTCTCCACTTTCTACGGATACTATATGCTGGAGGCTTTGGCTCAGGCTGGCCGATATGCGGAGGCTATGGATATCATAAGTCGGTTTTGGGGAGGAATGCTCGATTTGGGCGCAACCACGTTTTGGGAAGATTTCGACCTTGACTGGGCTCGCAACGCAGGACGCATAGACGAGTTTACACCAGAAGGCAAGAAAGACATACACGGCGACTTCGGCGCATATTGCTACCCCGGTTATCGCCACAGCTTCTGTCACGGATGGGCAAGCGGTCCTACCGCATGGATGAGCAATCATGTGTTGGGAGTTGAGATTTTGGAGCCAGGATGCGGCAAAGTGCGCATTACTCCGCATCTTGGAAACTTGGAATGGGCGGAGGGCACATACCCTACGCCTAAGGGAGGAATATATATCCGCCACGAAAAACAATCCGACGGAAGTGTGAAGACGACAATAAAGGCACCAAAAGGGGTGAAGGTGGTGGTGAAGACACCCAAACAGTCAAATAAATAATAATAACAACAAACAAAACAACAACAAGATGAGAAAAGTTTTTTCTGCGCTTTTATTGGCTTTTGTAGCCTTGTCGGCGTGGGGGATGCCAAGAGCGGAGTATCCTCGTCCGCAGTTTGAACGCCAAGATTGGGTCAACCTCAACGGCGAATGGAGCTACACGTTTGACTTCGTAGGTTCCGGCTTGGAAAAGAAGCATTACCAGAGCAAAGGCTTCGACGGAAAAATTACCGTGCCGTTTTGTCCGGAGAGCCGTCTTTCTGGAGTCGGTTACACAGACTTCATAAATAATATATGGTACCAGCGTCAGATACAGATGCCGTCAGCATGGAACGGCAGGAATGTGCGGCTCAACTTCGGCGCCGTGTACTACAATTCCGCTGTCTATATTGACGGTCTGTTGGTGGGAAGGCATTTCGGCGGAAGCACGCCTTTCTCTTTCGACATCACAAAATTCGTGTCTGACGGTAAGGAGCACTCTCTGGTGGTGCACGCTTACAGCGACACTCGTACAGGCAAGCAGTCCGCAGGTAAGCAGAATATGCGTAAAGACCAGTTTGAGTGTATGTACACCCGTTGCACAGGCATTTGGCAGACGGTATGGATGGAGCCTGTGGATGAGAACGCTCTGATGAGGGCGCATGTGACAACGGACATCGACCAAAAGCAGGTGGTGGTACATCCTGCTTTTTACAGCGAGAAAGCGGCCTCCCTTACTGTCACACTAATGGACGGAGCTAAGACGGTGGCATCCAAGACTGTGGCTGCACAGAACAGCAGTATGGTGGTGCTTCCGGTAAAGTCTCCCAAACTTTGGAGTCCTGCGTCTCCTTTCCTCTACGACCTTACGTACGAGGTCAAGGATGCCAGCGGCAAAGTGATAGACAAAGTGTCGTCATACGTTGGTATGCGCAAGGTGCATGTTGACGGCAACAAGGTGTACTTGAACAACGAGCCTTTTTACCAGCGTTTGGTGCTCGACCAAGGTTTTTATCCAGACGGCATTTGGACGGCTCCCTCCGATGAGGCTCTCCGCCACGATATAGAACTCTCCATGCAGGCAGGTTTCAATGGCGCGCGTCTTCACCAGAAAGTCTTTGAAGAACGTTTCCACTATTGGGCAGACCGTCTGGGTTATGTCACATGGGGCGAGGCTCCTTCGTGGGGTATGGATGCCAATGACCCGGAGGTGGCGCGCAACTTCTTGACAGAGTGGAGCGAGGAGATAGTACGCGACCGCAATCACCCGTCCATCATCACGTGGACTCCAATGAATGAGGAATGGTGGCCCGACCGCGTGCAGTTCCCACGCTTCGTAAGCGACGTGTACGACATCACCAAGATGCTCGACCCCACACGTCCGGTGTGTGATGTCAGCGGTGGTGTGCACATAAAGACGGACATCTGGACTACACACAGCTATGAGCAAGACCCGCAGAAACTGAAGGATATTGTGTTCAAAGACGGGAAATGGTTCCAGACTCCCAATGCATACTCCGGTCTGCCCCGGAGGAATACCGGCTTCAACCGCGAAATGGACAACGAGCTATACGATTTCCCCAGTTACGAGGCTCCTACTATGCCCTATCTGTTGGATGAGTTCGGAGGCATAAAGTGGGTGAAGGGTCAAGACCAGGCTACGGGAAACACAGGCGCTTCTTGGGGATATGGCGAGCCGCCCCACTCTCTGGAAGAGTTTTATACACGTCTTGAGGGACAGGTGGATGCGCTCATGGAAATTTCCGACAATGTGTGGGGATATTGTTACACACAGCTTACTGACGTGGAGCAGGAGCAGAACGGTATTTATTTCTACGACCGCACATCCAAGTTTGACATGAAACGCATACACGCCATTTTCAGCAAGCGTCCCGCTTCAAGCAAACAGTAAGAGTAATGACAGCAAAAAAGCCGCACCCAAATGTTTGGGTGCGGCTTTTTCCTGCAAAGAGGTTGTCAATCCTCTTTCATCTGTTCGTCCACAGCTTTTATCTTTTCGGCGAGGAGAGACAACTCCGCACGGAGTTTTTCCACCTTCTTGTTGAGCGAGTCCACCAAAGAGTTTCCCTTTTTGCTGTTGGCGCTGAGGAAGCCAAGGTTGTTCTCGTATGTCTTTATCTCGTCGCGCATACGCTCGTAAGCTTTCATCATGCGTTGGCGTTCGGCGGAAAGCTCGTTACCTTCCTTTTCCACTCTCTGTGCAAGGTTGTTGCGGAAGTTGTTGAGCCGCCTCTTGGTCTGCGAAGCCCCAAAGGCATCGTAGAGCTTGTCGCAGATGGTGCGGTATTCCTTGTACAGACGGTCTTTCTCTTTGAATGGAACATGACCGACTTCCGCCCACTGCTGCTGGAGCTCTTTCACACGTTGTATGATGTCGTCGCCTTGCTCTTCCGCCAAAGCCTTCAGTTGTTCTATGATGCTTTGTTTCTGGCTCATGTTGGCGTTCTCTTCGCTGCGCACATCGGCTGTGGCGGCCTGCCTGGCCTCGAAGAAATGGTCGCAAGCTCCCACAAAGCGTTTCCACAGTGCGTCTGAGTATTTGCGCGGCACGGCACCTATCTCTTTCCACTGCTTCTGCAGTTTCATCAACGCTTCTCCGGTTTTTTTCCAGTCTGTGCTGTCCATGAGAGTTTCTGCCGCTTCCGCCAGTTCCTTTTTCTTGGCGAGATTCTCGTTGAGCTTCTCTTTCATGGTCTGGAAGAACTGCGCTTTCTTGGAAAAGAAAGAGTCGCATCCTTTGCGGAATCTCTCAAAGACGGCGTTGTTCATCTTTTGCGGAGCAAACCCTATGGTCTTCCACTGAGCTTGCAGTTCGAGGATGGTCTTGGTGACACCGTCCCAGTCGGCAAACGTCTTGAGGTTGTCTGTGGCGATAGCCTCCAACTGTTCGCACAACGAAGTCTTCTGCTTCAGATTTTCCTCCTCGCGGGCTTTTATGGCTTCGAAATGTTCTTGATGGCGTTTGTTGACTACGGAGGACGCTGCCTTGAAACGGTTCCAAATTTCGTCCCTCAGTTCTTTTGCCACAGGCCCGGTCTCTTTCCACTCTTGGTGCAGAGCCTGCAGTTGGTTGAAAGCTTGTACCACGTTTTCCTCTTGTGCGAGAGCTTCCGCCTGTTCGCACAACCGTGTTTTGGCCTCAAGGTTTTTCTTGAAGTCGTAGTCGCGCAGTTCGTGTCCAAGCTTCAACAGGTCATAAAACTGTTCCGTGTAAAGTTGGTAGTTCTTCCACAGTTCCGTGGCTTTTTCCGCAGGTACGGCTTTTATCTCTTTCCATTCAGCTTGCAGAGTCTTGAACTCGTTAAAAGCCTGGTTGGCTTCTTCCGGTGTGGCAGCCAACTGTTGGATGCGGTCGAGTATTTGTAGTTTTCGTTCCAGATTTTGGGCTTTTTGTTTCTCCTGTTCTTCCAAGAGAGCTGCGCGGCGTTGGCGGATAGTCTGCATGGCAGTGCGGAAGACAGGCTCAAGAGGATCCATCTGTGGTACGAAAAGATCCGGGTCGCCTCCATTCTCTATAAAAGAGTTGCGGGCTTGCACAACCTCCGCATTGTGGAACTTGTAGAAGAGAAGTTTCAGCAAGTCCAGCTCCTGCTTGTTGCCTTTGTCATCGCTCTCGGCAATCTCCTTTGCGCGGTTTACTATCTCCTCTTTTGAGGTGTACTCATGCGGCGTGTTGCCCTCCACTACGTCTGGCGTATTTTCATTAATGGTTTCAGCAGACTGCTCAAAGGCAGTAGTCTCTAAAGAGTCCATCGTTAGTTTGTTTTGTCGTTTGTTATATGATTATTATATACCTTATAAATGTCGCAAAATAAGTTAAAAAAAACGTACGTGCCTAATAAAAGGCTCTTTTTTTTATATAAAACGCTTTAAATCCATGTTCTTCTCTTGAAATACCACAAAAATATAAGCGTAACGACTGTTGACAACGCAAGTGCGAGAGGAAATCCCCACGGACTGTCTTCCATGCCGTTTATGAGGTTCATGCCCAGAAGGCTGGCTATTAAGTTGGGAAACATAAGTATGATGCTTATGCTGGTCAGCATCTTCATCACGTCACTCATGTTGTTGTTGATGATGCTGGCGTACGTGTCCATGGTTGAGTTTAGAATGTTGGCGTATATGTTTGTGGTCTCTCTGGCCTGGCTCATCTCTATGTTCACGTCCTCTATCATGTCAGCGTCCAGTTCGTCAATGGGCAGTTTGAAC
>CAVHCL010000109.1:0-22892 GCA_963634425.1 Bacteroidaceae bacterium | reverse complement strand
GCTTGGCAAGCAGGTTTTCGTTGCCGCGGATGGAAGTGACGAAATATGTGAGGCTGTCCTGCAGACGGCTCAGGGAAATGAGGTCGGCGTTGTCGACGTCGTGGTCAAGGTTGGCTTTGGCTTTTTCTATGAGCACGTTTATCTGTTTCAGACGTTTCAGGTACCATACGGCACTGCACAGGAACAGGCGGAAAATCATGTCCACGGAGTCTGTGAAACCCAGTCCGCGCTTCTGTTGGTATGTCACGAAGTCTATCATCATGTTTGTCTCAAAGTTGCAGACAGTAATGAGAACGTCGTCTTTCATGATTATACCCATGGGGATGGTGGTGAACGGCGTGCGGCTCTTGGCCTCCTTTACGTAGGGTATACGCAGGATGATGAGTATCCACCCCTCGTCTATGTCGTAACGGGCGCGCTCGTCGGTATCGGCGATGTCGGAAATGTAATAGTCGGGAATGTTGAGGGTCTTCTCCAAAAAGTCCACATCCTCCTGTGTGGGGCAAGTGACCTGAACCCAACAGTTGGGCTGCCACTCGTTGACGGTACGCAGGCCGTCGGTAGTGTTCCAATATGTTCGCATCGTTGGTCTCTCCTTTTCTCTGATGAAATTGCACAAGATGTCAGAGTGTCCGGAGCAGGATGCGCATCAGGCGTGTTCCGGACATCTACACAATCGTTTTATCCGCGTGATAGTCGTCCATTTCTTGTTTGTGATTGTAATGTTTGTTTGGTTCTTGCGATTGCCGAAATTCTCCGGACTCTCGCCTGTTCTTGCGGCAAAGGTACGACTTTTTGTTCACAGGCAAGGTCTGTGCATACGTTTTTTTAGTGACAACGGAGCAAAAAAACGAAAAGAGTTTTCCCACACATTATTATTGTTATATATTTGTACAATTAACTACATAACTACACATTTTTTATACACGTCATAATACTATGGTTTCGCATGGGCTTGTGATGTGTTAAAGGAGACTGACAACAATGACAAAAAGAATTTTTCTGCTTTCGCTTACGGCATCATGCCTTTTGTGCGGGAGCGCACAGGTGCGTAAGGTGAGTATGGCCGGCTACATAGGCGGCAGAGTGGACTGCTGTATAGCCAAACGTGTGGTGGGACAAAACGTTGACGAACTGGTGGAGCCTTTCCTTGTCCAAGACGAGGTGAACGGACTTTGGGCAAGCGAGTTTTGGGGCAAGTGGATACAGGGAGCCATGGCTTCCTATCAGTACAATCAAGACCCGGCGCTGTATGCGAAGATAAAGGATGCGGTGGAGAAGCTGACTGCCACGCAGCTTGCCGACGGATATATAGGAGACTACGACAAGGAACACCAGCTGACTGGATGGGACGTATGGGGACGCAAATACACCCTGCTCGGACTGGTCAAGTGGTATCGTCTCTCCGGCGACAAGAAAGCCTTGCAGGCAGCCCGCAAGCTGCTCGACTACACCATTTCCCAGATTGGCTACGGCAAGAAGCATATCTACGATGCGGGTTTCTATCGTGGAATGCCGCCGTCAAGCATACTGGAGCCGGTTATGTTTATGTATGGAGAAACTAAGGACAAACGCTACCTTGACTTCGCCAAGTATCTCGTGGAAGACGGAGAGAACGGCCACAGCCTCATAGGGAAGTGCGACGTGCCTGTGGCAGAACGTTTTCCTTTGGGTGAGGGGGACTCGTGGTGGAGCTTTGCCAATGGACAGAAGGCGTACGAGATGATGTCGTGCTATGTGGGAATGCTTGAGCTGTACCGTGTGACAGGAGACGGACTGCTGCTTGCTGCCGCACAGAAGGCGTACAGGCATATCTTGGACGAGGAGATAAACATCTGCGGTTCCGGGGCAGCTTTGGAATGTTGGTATGGAGGCAAGAAGAAGCAAAACGTACCCTATGTCCATACCATGGAGACGTGTGTGACGTTCACCTGGATGCAGTTCAATGAACGTCTGCTCGACTTTGTCCACGATAGCCGCTACGCCGACAACATAGAGTGTACCATGTATAACGCTTTGATGGCGAGCCTGAAAGATGACGCTGGCAAAATAGGCAAGTACACTCCGCTGGAAGGCTTCCGCCGCGACGGAGAACAACAGTGCGGTGTGAACATTAACTGCTGCAACGCCAATGCGCCGCGCGCCTTTGCCATGATACCGAGAGTGATGTACCGGATGCCGGAGGCGGATGTCTTGGATGTCAACCTTTATATACCGTCCAAGGCGGAGGTGAAGGTGGGCAAGGTTCTGGTGGATGTCGAGCAGGTGACAGACTATCCTTGCACGGACGAGGTGTTGCTGAAAGTAAACCCTTCCAAGGATGTGCGCATGACAATCAACCTTCGTGTTCCGGGATGGAGTGCGAAGAACATGGTGGAGGTCAACGGCAAGCCGGTAGCAGGAGTTGAGAGCGGAACATACTGTAGCATAGAACGCGAATGGAAAGCAGGCGACCAGGTCAGGCTCAAGACTTATATGCCTGTAAAGGTCACCCGGCTTGGCGACACAAAGGCTGTCACACGCGGTCCGGTGGTTTTTGCCAGAGACTCACGTTTCGGCGACGGCGATGTGGACGAGTCTGTCATCATCTACCACAACAAGGGGACGGTGGACGCAAAACTGTCCGGAGCACGGGATGGCATGTGGATGACTCTTGCCGTGCCTGCCTTGCGCGGCCCGTTCGCGTCAAAGGGGGAGGACGACGCCCCGATACATCTTTGCGACTTTGCCTCCGCTTGTGGCAATTGGGACAGCGGCGTTCGTTACCGCGTGTGGATGCCGACTCTTTTTTCCCCGGACAGTTCAAGCGGAAACGATGTGAAAGTGTACTGGTAATGATGATGCGAGTGTGCGGCAAGCAAGAAAACAGTTGGACATAAGACAATCGCCGGACTTTACAACATGTAAGTCCGGCGATTGTCTGGTAACCCGCTCGGGGTTCGAACCCGAGACCCCTTCATTAAAAGTGAAGTGCTCTACCGACTGAGCTAGCGAGTCAACCTAAGATGCCAACCGCTACGATTAGCGAGTGCAAAGGTACGAAGTTTCGCCGTAACAGCCAACTTTTTCATTGCTTTTTTGCGTTGTCAGCTTCGTTTTTCGTCTTTTCTTGTCTCTAAAGACTGCGCTTCCCGTAACTCTGTATTGCCCTGAACTCAGCATCCAGCAGGCTATGGCGGATTACGAAACAAAAAATCCCACCGTTAAAGGACGATGGGAACCTAATGTTTTCACAACGGAATAATCCTTATTGTGATTTGCTAAAAATATGATACAAATGTATAAAGTTTTCACCATCAAGTAATGGTTGAAATAACTTCCGCAGACAAAGTTTGACTATTATCAGTGGTTTCCAAAGTATCTTGGTAGGCCGTACTGTTCCAGCTCCAAGAGCATTCTCTTGGCAGCAAGTCCGCCGCCATATCCTGTAAGTGAACCGTCGCTGCCAATTACCCTATGGCAGGGAATGAAAACAGAAACTGCATTGGCACCATTGGCGTTGGCTACGGCACGGACGGCTTTCGGCATCCCCATGCGTTGTGCCATTTCGCCATATGAGACTGTCTTTCCAAAAGGTATTTTCAACAGTTCGTTCCATACCGCTTTCTGAAATTCAGTACCAACGAATAACAATGGGATATTGAACACTCTGCGTTTCCCGGCAAAGTACTCGTTGAGCTGGGTCGCTGCCTTTTCGCTAACAGCGGATGCGCCGTATTCAAACTCTGCCTTTAACATACGTTTCAACCGCCTGTCCACAAGTTCACGGTGCTTCTCCATCTGCCAGTCGCAGAGGCAAAGTTTGTCGTTTAACGAGCCAAGCAGCAATGTGCCGCATGGAGTCTCATAACGTTTTGTCTTGATTATAGGCATGCTCTATGTATATTCACACAACTTTTCCTGGTCCGAGTCAACGAAAGCAGCACCGTCTGTCACAGACGGTGCTGCTTATGCCTAAGTGATTATGCTTATTTCTCAACTTCCACTTGAACCTCCTTGGTACGGAATCTCCTCACGATCTTCTTGTCCTTTACATCCTTGAGACCAGTGACGGTGATGATGCTCACACGGTTCTTGTCATTCTCCGCGAAGGGCTGTACGGTGTCTCCGTAGTAGTTGGCGGTAATCTGCGACTTGTCTACACCTGCGTCAACGAGAGCCTTCACGGCTTTCTCGCTGCGGAGCTTGGAGTACATCATGTTGACGCGCGGATTACCGGTCTGTACGTCGGCGTACGACTTGATGTCTATCTTACATTCGCGGTGGTCTGCCAGGAAAGCCCCTATGGCAGCCAACTGTTCGTCCGCCGTGAAGTCGCTTTCGCGTATTTGGTAGAACACGTTCCACGCAGTCTTTCCGGACTCTATGCGCGGAACGAACTCGTTGTCGTTGTACCAGATGGTGTCAATGCGTGTAACGTACTCTGTCTGTCTCTCTATGTTTCTCTTCTTGTATCCGAACTTGAAGTTGAGTCCGACTTGTCCGAGGAACTGAAGTCCGTCCGTGACAAATTTGTCCTTGTCTCCCGGCACAATCTTGTTGATATCCGCCTCCAAGTTCACGCTTACGTTCTTGTGGACAGGAATGTCAAGACCAACACCCAAACGGCCGTTGAATCCCCAACGTTTGTCGTTTTCCGCATAGCCGATGTTGCAGACGGGATCTGTCGTAGTGAGAGCCAACGCATCGGTGTTGTCCCACGCATAGTTGGCTCCAAGACCTGCGATGAAGATTACGTTTACAGGATAAGAATCCTTCTTCCCGAACAACGTGCAGAGATTTATAAGAGCATCGGCACTGGTCGTGAGGTAATTGTAGTTGAAGTACTTCGTCTCCTGGGTCAATACGGTTGAAGCGCACCCTTTGTCCCAAACGCCGTTAAAGTGTAAGCGTGCTCCTAAGAACTTGTTGAAATATCCTCCGAAAGAGAGACTTGCTGTAGGAGTGAATGTTTTCCAGTTGTTGTAGTCTTTGTTGAACGTGTTTTGTACGCCGCCTTGTACACCCACGAACATGTGAGGATAAGGATAATAATTTTTCTCAGTCTCTTCGGCAAAAGAAGAGGCTGTGCCAAGCCCAAATGACATCACGGCAACGGCAAACATGGAACGTAGTTTCATACCAAGTATAATTTAGTTTTGTAAATTAATAATCACACCGTACGTGGTGCAAAGGTAATGATATTTAGTTATATTTGACAAACTTTATCTTTTTTTTCATTTATTTATGCCAAATAATATGCCGAAACGTTGCGTGACAGACAAAATGGTCGTTTTTTTTCTTAACTTTGCAACAAAATAATACAAATAACACAAAGACGAAGAAGACTGAAAGTTCTCGGGCAATGAACGATATAGAGATATGCCGCGTGACTTCCAAAAAGGAGTTGCGCAATTTTGTACGCTTCAACTACAGGTTGTATAAGGACTGCGAATATGCTGTACCCGACCTTTTGGAAGATACCATTGACACATTCAGCAAAGAAAAGAATCCCGCATACGCATTTTGCGAATCGGAGTTGTTCTTGGCAAAACGCAACGGTAAGATCGTAGGCAGGGTGGCAGGGATTGTCAACCATCGCGCCAACGAGACGTGGAACGAGCGTAATGTGCGGTTTGGATGGATAGACTTCATAGACGACGCAGACGTGGCCGGCGCACTGTTGGATGCCGTGGGAGACTGGGGACGGCAAAAGGGAATGGATCATATAGTGGGGCCGCTCGGTTTCACGGACATGGACCCCGAGGGGATGTTGACAGAGGGGTTCGACCAGTTGAGCACCATGTGCACAATATACAACTATCCTTATTACCCCGAGATAATGAGCCGTCTCGGCTTTGTCAAGGAGACTGGTTGGGTGGAACGCAAAGTGTTCGTGCCACGCGAGGGGCACGAGGCAAACAGGGAAAAGTACTTCAGGATATCCGAGATGGTGCAGAAGCGTTACGGCTTCAGAGTGCGCCGCTTCAAGAACAAGAAGGAAATCAAGGAACAGGGATATGTGCAGAAAGTATTGGAGGTGGTGAATCGCGCATACTCCAAACTGTATGGATACAGCCGTTTGGATGGTAAGCAGATGAACGTGTATGCAGACAAGTTTCTTATGCTTTTGGACAAAAGGTATCTTTCGGTGATAGAGACGGAAGAAGGAGAGGTCATAGGCATGGGAGTGTGCATCCCAAGCCTCAGCCGCGCCATACAGCGTGCCAAAGCCAAACTTTTCCCGTTCGGATGGTGGCACATTGCCAAGACGTTGTGGATAGACCGCCGTCACGAGATATTGGACATGCTGCTGGTGGGCGTGCTGCCGGAGTATCACGACAAGGGAGTGAACGCACTCATCTTCGCCCAGCTAATCCCAGAAGCGACGAAGGACGGTTATGTGTGGGCGGAGACGCATCCGCAGTTGGAGGACAACGGGGCAAGCCAGATGCAGTGGAAGAACTTGGAATGTGTGATACACAAGAGGAGGGTGGCTTTCGGCAGAGACCTCTGAAAACACAGCCGGGTAAACGCATTATACAGACACAAGTAACATGGACGAAGATATAAAATTGACATCTACGGAGAAAGACAACAAGATTGTCTATGACGAGGAGAACATCAGGCACCTCTCCGACATGGAGCACGTGCGCACCAGACCTGGCATGTACATAGGAAGACTGGGCGACGGAGCTCATGCGGAAGACGGCATATATGTGTTGTTGAAAGAGGTGATAGACAACAGCATTGACGAGTTTAAGATGAATGCGGGCAAGCGCATAGAGGTGAACATAGAGGAAAACCTGCGCTGTTCCATACGCGATTTCGGACGCGGCATACCTTTGGGCAAGTTGGTGGAGGCTGTGTCGATGCTCAATACAGGAGGAAAGTACGACTCCAAAGCCTTCAAGAAGAGTGTTGGACTCAACGGAGTGGGTCTGAAAGCCGTGAATGCCTTGAGCAGACATTTCGAGGCTCACAGCTTCAGGGGCGGAGAGGTGCGCCGCACGTCTTTCCAGGAAGGGAAGTTACAGACAGACATCACCGAGACGACAGAGGACGAGGACGGCACGTACATCTTCTTTGAGCCAGACCCTACCCTTTTCCGCCACTATTCTTTCAAGAACGAGTTCGTGGAGGTGATGTTGCGCAACTACACCTATCTCAACACCGGGCTTACCATAATGTTCAACGGCAGACGCATCATCTCGCGCAATGGACTGAGCGACCTGCTTTCCGACCGCATGACGAGCACCGCACTCTACGACATCGTGCACCTGCGTGGAGACGACATAGAGATAGCCTTTACGCACAGCAGGCAAAACGGAGAGGAATACTATTCGTTTGTCAACGGGCAGCACACCACCTTGGGAGGTACGCACCAGGCGGCTTTCAAGAAACACATAGCAGAGGTGATAAAGGACTACAGCGGCAAGAACTATGACTATTCCGACATACGCAACGGCTTGGTGGCCGCTATCAGCATAAACATACAAGAACCTCTCTTTGAGAGCCAGACAAAGATAAAGCTCGGCTCGCTCACCACGGCGCCTGACGGCGGCATCAGCATAGACAAGTTCGTGGGCGACTTCGTAAAGGAACAGGTGGACAACTTCCTGCACAAGAACACCGACGTGGCGGACATCATCCTGCAGAAAGTGGCGGAGAGCGAACGCGAACGCAAGGCCATGGCTGGCGTGGCGAAAAAGGCGCGCGAGATGAGCAAGAAAGCCAATCTGCACAACCGCAAGTTGCGCGACTGCCGTGTGCACCTCACAGACCCCAAGGGAGACTTTCAGGAGGACTCCTGTATCTTCATCACAGAGGGAGACTCCGCAAGCGGCAGCATAACCAAGAGCAGGGACGTTAACACGCAGGCGGTGTTCAGTCTGAGGGGGAAACCACTCAACTGTTTCGGCATGACCAAGAAAGTGGTGTACGAGAACGAGGAGTTCAACCTCCTCCAGGCTGCGCTCAACATAGAAGACGGCTTGGACGGACTCAGGTACAACAAGGTGATAGTCGCCACGGATGCCGATGTGGACGGTATGCACATCAGGCTGCTGATGATAACGTTCTTCCTACAGTTCTTCCCTGAGCTGATAAAAAAAGACCACGTGTACATATTGCAGACTCCACTGTTCAGAGTGCGCGGACGCAAGTCCAAGATAGGCAAGGCGAGAGTCAAAGAGATAGAGGCGGAAATGGCTGCGGACAAAGCCCCCCAAGACAATGCGGACGAAAAGCAACAGCGCAAGCACATGAGTGTGACGCAAGACTTCATCACGCAGTATTGCTACACGGAGGAGGAGAGACTGCAGGCTATAGCATCCCTTGGACCAGACCCGGAAATAACGAGGTTCAAAGGTCTTGGTGAGATAAGTCCGGACGAGTTCCGTAATTTCATCGGCAAGGACATCAGACTTGAACAAGTGACTCTTCAAAAGAGCGACCAAGTGTCGCAACTGCTGGAGTACTATATGGGCAAGAACACCATGGACCGCCAGAACTTCATAATAGACAATCTGGTGATAGAGGAAGACTTGCCAGAGGAGGATGCCGTCTGAGAAATCATGACGAAACAACGTCCCCAAAACAGATGACAACACGAGAGACCGGCTAATAAGCGTTTCACAAACAGGAAGGTTTTCAAATGAATGAGATTGCTATCTATCCTGGCAGTTTTGACCCATTTACCCTTGGGCATGCAGACATCTTGGAAAGGGCGTTGCCTGTCTTTTTCCGAATATACGTGGCTGTGGGTTACAACGAGAGCAAGACAGAATGGATTCCTGTGAAGGAACGGGTGAGAGCCATTGCAGAGCTGTATAAGGATAATCCCCGTGTGGTAGTAGGAAGTTACTCTTGTCTCACGGCAGACTATGCCGCCCAGGTGGGTGCGAGGTACATATTGAGAGGTGTACGTAGTGTCAAGGACTACGAATACGAGTTGCAGATGGCTGAGGTGAACAGACGACTCTCCGGAGTGGAGACCCTCTTCCTGCCGGCGTCGCCGGACTTGGCCTGCATAAGCAGCAGCATGGTGAGGGAGCTGGCACATTTCGGCAAGGACATAGCGTCATTCCTCCCCGACAACATTAAATATGACATAAACAATCTTGTACGAAAATGACAAAGAAGATATTCGTGATATTGGCTTTTGCCTGTGCTTCGCTGACGACGCAGGCGCAGATGTTCCATAACCACGCGTCGGACGAAAAACAAGCTCCGTCGGATTTTGAACTGTCGGTGAACAAACTGGTACGTTCTGCCATCATGATAAATGCCATGTATGTGGACAGCGTGGACATGAAGAAACTTGCTGAAGATGCCATAAACGGCATACTTTCCAAATTGGACCCACATTCCGCATATACCAACGCCAAGGAGACGAAGAAGTTCACAGAACCCCTTGAAGGCAGTTTCGAGGGAATAGGCGTGCAGTTCAACATATTGGAGGACACTCTGCTTGTGATACAACCTGTGTCCAAAGGTCCGAGCGAACGTGTCGGCATCTTGGCAGGCGACCGTATAGTGAGTGTGGCGGACACCGCCATAGCCGGAGTGAAGATGAGCCGTGAGGAGATTATGCGGCGTTTGAGAGGCCCCAAGGGGAGCATCGCACATCTGGGTGTGGTAAGACGGGGTATCAGCGACACGCTCACCTTTGACGTGAAACGCGACAAGATTCCGGTAAACTCCGTAGACGCCGCTTACATGGTCGCTCCAAGCATAGGACTCATAAGGTTCAACAACTTCGCGCAGAACACCCGCCAGGAAATCGTCGACGCCATAAGGAAGCTCAAAGGCTTAGGCATGAAAGACCTTATACTGGACCTTCAACAGAACAGCGGCGGCTACCTGCAGGCTGCCGCAGACATTGCGAGCGAGTTCCTTGCTAAGGGCGACATGATAGTCTACACACGCGGAAGGAGCGTGCCCGACCAAGAATTCCACAGTACTGGCGGAGGGGTGTTCACAGAGGGTAAGATAGCGTGTCTTGTGGATGAGTACAGCGCCTCCGCCGCAGAGATTCTCTCTGGAGCCATACAAGACCAGGACAGGGGTATAGTGATAGGTCGTCGTACCTTCGGCAAAGGTTTGGTACAGCGTCCGGTGGAGCTTGGCGACGGCTCCATGATACGTCTTACAATAGCGCGGTACTACACCCCCAGCGGACGTTGCATACAGAAGCCTTACCAGAAAGGGGATATGATTTCGTACGCCAAGGACGTGATAAACAGATACAACAGCGGAGAGCTCACCAACGAGGACAGCATACACTTCCCCGACTCTCTCCGCTACCAGACTCTGAGACAACATCGTACGGTATACGGGGGAGGAGGCATTATGCCAGACTATTTTGTGCCGTTGGACACAACCAAGTACACCAAGTGCTACCGCGAGCTTTCCGCCAAGGGGTTAGTCATAAACGCCAACCTCAAGTATATGGACAAGAACCGCAAAAAGATAACCAAGCAGTATGCGACGTTCGAAGAGTACAAGGCAGACTTCCAGATACCGCAGGATGTCATAGACGGCATTTTTTCCGAAGGCGAGGGGAAAAGGATAGTGCCTAAGGATGAAGAGGAGAAGGCAAAGACAGTGGAGAACATAAAGCTTGTGATGAAAGCGTTGGTGGCAAGGGACATCTGGGACATGAGCGAGTATTTCTCCATCATATACGAGAACGACGAGGTTGTAAGGAAAGCTGTGGAGATGTTGCAGAAATGATAGGACACAGCACCGTGGGCGTGGAAATGCCACAGATAGACCGTCCGCGAGTATCGGAATGGGTAAAGAGGGTGGCTGAGAGCTACGGAAAAAAAGTGGGAGACATCACTTTCATCTTCGTAAGCGACGAGGAGATTCTGCGTATCAATCGCAAGTATATCCGCCACGACTACTACACAGACCACATAGGCTTCGACTACTCCTCTGGCCAATGTATAGCCGGCGACATTTTCATCGGAGTGGAGACTGTGGCTACCAACGCCGTGCTGGCTGGCGACACATACGAAAAGGAGCTGCACAGAGTGTTGGCGCACGGTGTGCTTCACTTGTGCGGAATGGACGACCAGACTCCCGAGCTACGCAGGCAGATGTCTCTTGCCGAAGACAAGGCTCTGACACTTGTAGACTGGCTGTAGTACATAAATATATTGGTATATAGAAGTGAAGGGCGAATTTGACATAAGAGAAGAGGGCCGTCTTAAAGAAAAGGAATTCGAGAACGCCTTGCGTCCGTT
Source organism: Bacteroidaceae bacterium (assembly GCA_963634425.1). GTDB lineage: Bacteria > Bacteroidota > Bacteroidia > Bacteroidales > Bacteroidaceae > Physcousia. The sequence goes on along the minus strand of CAVHCL010000109.1, from coordinate 11,661 downwards.
GCAGTTTTGCGATTTCTGCGGACAACAGAAGGTGGTGGAGAACCTGCAGGTCTTCGTGGAGGCAGCCAAGTACAGGGGAGAGCCTCTCGACCACACGTTGCTGCACGGGCCTCCCGGATTGGGCAAGACCACTCTGAGCAATATCATAGCCAACGAGTTGGGCGTTGGGTTCAAGCTTACCAGCGGTCCCGTACTTGACAAGCCTGGCGACCTTGCCGGCATACTCACGTCGTTGGAGCCCAACGATGTCCTTTTCATAGACGAGATACACCGTCTGAGCCCTGTTGTGGAGGAATACCTGTACAGCGCCATGGAGGACTACAGGATAGACATCATGATAGACAAGGGTCCCAGTGCCAGAAGCATACAGATAGACCTCGCCCCTTTCACCTTGGTTGGCGCCACAACGCGCAGCGGATTGCTCACGGCCCCTTTAAGGGCCCGCTTCGGTATAAATATGCATCTGGAGTATTATGATGCCGAGACTTTGCAGCACATAGTCACACGCAGTGCAGACATTCTGCGTCTGCCTATTGAGCCAGCAGCCGCTGCGGAGATAGCGGGACGAAGCCGGGGTACGCCCCGAATTGCCAACGCCCTCTTGCGCAGGGTACGCGACTTCGCACAGGTGAAGGGCGACGGACGCATAGACCTGCGTATAGCCAAGTATGCCCTGGAGGCTCTCAACATAGACCGTTATGGTTTGGACGAGATTGACAACAAGATACTTACCACCATCATAGACAAGTTCAAGGGTGGTCCGGTAGGCATCAACACCATTGCCACCGCCATTGGCGAGGACGGCGGCACAGTGGAGGAAGTGTACGAACCGTTCCTCATAAAGGAAGGCTTTATCAAGCGTACGCCGCGCGGACGTGAGGTTACGGAACTTGCCTACAACCATCTTGGCAGGCGTATGGGGAACAGATACGGAAATCCTTTGCAGGGTGACTTGTTTGAATGACAGAAAGGAGGTTTGCTGTATGGTGATGAACTATATATGGATAGGTTTTTTCCTTGTGGCGTTCCTTGTGGCTACAGTCCGTTTGGCTATGGGCGACACGGATGCGTTTCCTGTTATCATGAACAGTACGTTCGACAGTGCCAAGACTGCATTTGACATAGCACTCGGACTTACAGGTGTGCTTAGCTTGTGGATGGGAGTGATGAAGATAGGCGAGAAAGGCGGTGTGGTGGATATCATTGCGCGTTGGCTAAGTCCGGTGATGACGAAACTATTCCCGAGCATACCTGCCGGACATCCGGTGTTTGGACATATGTTCATGAACATGAGTGCCAATATGCTCGGACTCGACAATGCAGCCACCCCTCTCGGACTAAAGGCCATGGAGGGACTACAGTCGCTGAACAAAGAGAAGGACAGAGCCACAGATGCCATGATAATGTTCTTGGTGCTGAACACCAGCGGACTCACCATCATCCCCGTAGGCGTAATGGTGTACAGGGCGCAGATGGGGGCGGCACAGCCTACTGACGTTTTCATACCCATACTTATAGCCACTACCGCTGCAACACTCTGCGGCATAATCATAACGGGTCTCTTCCAGCACATCAATCTTCTTGACAAGACACTGCTCAAGCTCATCCTCGGAATGTGCGTTTTTGTGGGAGCGGTGTCGTGGTTGGGCTCTACCGTAGACCGCGAGACCCTCAATGTATGGTGCACCACCATAGCCAACATTTTGCTTTTCACAGTCATAATCACGTTCCTTGTTGTGGGAATGCGCAGGAAGGTAAATGTCTATGAAGCTTTTATAGAAGGTGCCAAAGGAGGTTTTGACACCGCCGTGCGTATCATCCCGTACTTGGTGGCCATACTTGTGGGCATAGGCGTGTTCCGCGCCAGTGGAGCCATGGACTTCATAGTAGATGCCGTGAGCGGTGCCGTGGCATTGTGCGGAGGCGACACAGAATGGGTAGGCGCTTTGCCTACAGCCTTGATGAAGCCTCTGTCAGGCAGTGGCTCACGAGGCATGATGGTGGATGCCATGGGTGTGTACGGAGCCGACAGTTTCGTGGGCAGGCTAAGTTGCATCCTTCAGGGATCCACGGACACGACACTATATATCCTCGCTGTTTATTTCGGCAGTGTGAACATAAGAATGACACGTCATGCCGTACCCGCCGGAATACTCACAGACATTTGCGGTTCCATAGCCGCGATAGCGGTGGCGTACCTATTTTATTGTTAACCCACGCTGATGGCAAGTATAAAATCATTGGTAAAGGAAACTGCGGTCTACGGACTCTCCAGTATAGTGGCAAGGTTTCTCAACTACCTGCTCGTCCTTCTGTACACATACGTGATGCCGGCGGCGGGCGGCGGTTATGGCATAGTCACCAATCTGTATGCCTACACGGCACTCATTCTGGTGATACTTACTTTCGGTATGGAGACCACCTTCTTCCGTTTTGCCAACAAGGAGGGGGAAAATCCGCACACGGTGTTTTCCACAGCACTGTGTACTGTGACAGCTCTTGGAGCTGTGTTTCTCGGGTCTGTCAGTATCTTCCTGCCGCAGATAAGCGGATGGATGGGGTATGACACCCACCCTGAGTATGTGTTGATGATGGCTGCCGTGGTGACGCTCGATGCCATCCAAGCGTTGCCTTTCTGTTATCTCCGGTTCAGAAGACGAGCCATAAAGTTTGCATTTTTGAAGTGTCTCTTCATTGTGATGAACATAGGCATGAACCTCGTGTATTTCCTCCTGTTGGGGCATAGGGATGTGTTCGGGGTGTTCGCTCTCAACTTGGTGTGCACTTCGTTCATCACCATTTTCTTCATACCGGACTTACGTGAAGCGTGCGGCCGCCCCGACTTTTCCCTTCTTCGCCGTATGTTGTCTTACAGCTGGCCTATTCTGGTATTGGGAATAGCCGGAATACTCAATCAGGCTGCCGACAAGATGATATTCCCAAATGTGTACCCCGACAGGACGGAGGGTATCCGGCAGCTTGCCATATATGGAGGCTGTGTTAAAGTGGCTATGATAATGGCAATGATAACCCAAGCCTTCCGTTATGCCTACGAACCGTTCGTGTTCTCGCAGAGCAAGGACAAGGGTCAAAAGGCGACGTATGCATTGGGCATGAAGTACTTCTTCATATTCACGCTCCTCGCATATCTTTGTGTTATGGCTTACCTGCCCGTCTTGCGCTATATGGTGGGGCGCGACTATTGGGAAGGACTGCGTGTGGTGCCTATTGTGATGGCCGCCGAGATAATGATGGGGATATATTTCAATCTGTCGTTCTGGTACAAGCTCATAGACAAAACTATCTATGGCGCATGGTTCTCGTTTGCGGGTTGTTTTGTGTTGCTTGCCGTCAATATCGTATTCATACCCAAGTTCGGTTATATGGCATGCGCTTGGGGAGGTGTGGCAGGCTACGCCACGGCCATGCTTTTGAGCTACTTCGTCGGACAGAGAAAATTCCCAATAGACTATCCTTTGAGGAGCATGGCGGGATATGCGCTCCTCACCGCACTTCTCACAGCTGTTGTCATGTACTTGCCCGAAACGTTGCCCTTGTGGCTTCGTTTAGGAGTGAACACCGTGGCTGTGTGTCTGCTGCTTTCCTGTATAGTGTACAACGAACGGATAAAGCGGAAGAAAGCCGTTTGAGGTTTGCGCATACGGTAAAACTCCACAAAAGCACACCGGAACAAGACCAACATAAGGGATAATGTTGTAACTTTGCATTTATAGAGATAAAACCAACAATACTACTATTACACATACACACGTTAACCGACCAAAATTATGGAAAAAAAAGAAAAGAAACAACAAGTGGGTGTCAGCAGACGTCAGTTCATAGCGACGACTGCCACAGGAATTGCAGGGTTCATGATTCTTCCAAGCTTCACCGTGGACGGAGTGCGCATCGCTCCCAGCGACAGGGTTGTGTTGGGATTTATAGGAGTAGGACAACAGGGATGCAGCGATTTCCACTCCTTCTCTTCATGCCCGGGAGTGCAGGTGGCAGCCTGTTCGGATGTGGACAGTATCAAGCGCGAGCGTTTTCGCCGCTATGTCGCAGCATGGCAGAAAGGGCAAGGTGTAACCCAGCGTTGCGACATGTATGAGGAGTACGAGCGTTTGCTCGACCGCAAGGACATTGACGCTGTGGCGATAGCAACCCCCGACCATTGGCATGCCCTTGTGGCCATACATTCACTTCAGACGGGCAAGGACGTGTACCTGCAGAAGCCGCAGGCATATACCATCACAGAAGGACTTGCAGTGAAGACTGCGGTGCGGTACAACAACCGTATCCTGCAGATGGGTTCGCAGCAGCGAAGCAGTGCTGAGTTCCAACAAGCCATCGCCTTGGTACGTTCCGGGGCTTTGGGAGACATCAAGGAGGTGTATTGCCGTGTCGGCGATCCTCCAAAGCCTTTCAACCTGCCTGAGATGCCAGTCCCCGACAATCTCAACTGGAACCTTTGGATGGGTCCTCTCAACGACCCCAAGATACACTACCATCCTGACCTTTGTCCTCCAATATCACTTGACCCAGACCAGAACGAAAAGCTGTGGGGAGCATGGCGTTGGTACTGCGAGACAGGCAACGGGTATCCTGCCGATTGGGGTGCGCACATGTACGACATAGCACAAGCCGCCTTGGGTATGGACGGACTTGGACCTGTGGAGTATATCCCCAAAGGATACAACGGTACAGAATGGGATACCATGAAGTACGCCAACGGCATAATAATGCAGGAGCGTCCGTACACAGACAACGACTCGCAGGGCATCAAGTTCATCGGCACCAAGGGGTGGCTCAAGGTAGCGCGCGGATACATTGAGTGTTCAGACAGCAAGCTGCTGAAGAAACAGCAGGAAACCATCGGCAAGGGACAGTATGAGGTCAGCTCGCCACACATGCAGAACTTCATTGATGCTATACGCGCCCACAAAGACCCCATAGCTCCTGTGGAGTACGGCACCAGCACCAACACCCTCTGCTGCCTTACCAACATTGCTCGCGAATTGGGCCGTCCGGTACATTGGAACCCTGCCACGCTCAACTTCGAGGGAGACGCAGAGGCTGCGGCTCACCGTTTGTACTACTACGATTACCGCCGTCCGTACAAACTGCCGTACCTCGACAAGAGATGCTGATGGGCACAAGCCCCATGGAAAAGCTATGCCCGCAAAGTGCGGGCATAGCTTTTTAGAACCATCCTTTACCTTTTGAAGAGAAAACGTGCCAAACCGTAGACATACCGTCTGACCCCCGGATGATAAGCCAGTATGCGGTCGAACCAGCCAAGGTGCTTGCCCACCGTTCTCACAACCATCCCCACATAAACCATGGCAAAAAGAGTGCCTACACCCACTATGTACCACTGCCAAGCTCCGAAAAACATATAGCAAAAGACGACCGCTAAAACAACCAGACAGCAGTCAACGCATATCTTTACCTTGGGAAACTCAATGCCTGTCACCTGACTGACTGCCACGGGGAAACCCTCGCCTGGCATAGTGACAGAACAGCACCTTACTTCAAAGGCGATGCCGATACCCAAGATGGAGCAACCCAACACTTGGGAAACCACCTTCTGCAGCAAGTCCGCAGGGACGAGCCACGCAGTGAGCAACATATTGAAATCGATGAGGGAGCCGAAGACAAAGCCCACCAAAAGCTGGAACAACTGCACAGGTTCAAACTTGCGGCGCAACACCAACATCTGCCCCAACACAAGCACACCGTTTAATATGTAGGTGTACTGTCCAATTGTAAACTTGGGAACTCCCAAATTCTGCTTGCCCGCAGCCTCAAAGACATACGGCAAGGTGGAAATGACACTTGAACCCAGCATACTTCTCACGCATACGGCGACTCCCAGCGTCATTACAAACAAAGAAACGAGCAGCAAGACGTGCTGCCATAAAAACGATACAATCTTTTCTTTTATACTCATTTAAGCACAATTTTTCCTGTCTTGTAAGTCTAAGGTGTGGAGGTTTGTTGCTTTGTGCGAAAAGCCCATACGCCTTTTCGCTTCAAGTAACACTTGGCTCTGCCGCCATTGCCGTATCTTCTTCCGGCAACTCATATTTCATGGGCTTGCGGTCCTGAAGGAAGATGCGGTACAGAGTGTACTCCAACGAGCGCAATGTCCGCTCGCACACTGACGGTTTCAGTTGACACTCCCAAACAGTGATGCAATGCCATCCCATGTCTGCCAGTCTTTGTTGTTCCTCTTTGTCGCGTGTTCGGTTGCGCTCTATCTTACGCCTCCAAAACTCCACATTTGTCTTGGGTAGGCGGTATCCGCCACATTCTTCGTGTCCGTGCCAAAAGCATCCGTTGACAAAGATGGCTGTACGGTACTTACGCATCACAATGTCGGGATGCCCGGGAAGCCGCGGATGGTTGAGCCTGTACCTGAAACCACGGGCAAACAAGTACTTGCGCACCAAGAGTTCCGGTTTGGTGTCCTTGCTGCGTATGGATGCCATACAACGGCTGCGCTGCTCCTTGGTCATCTTGTCCATAGAACGACATGACAAAAAACATGGAATGCGTCGTCACTCTGTCACAATCTTCAGCTCGCCCGCTGTGAAAATGTCGTTGTGGTTTACGAACCACCCTTTTACTTTCTTCTTGCCGCAAACGATGCCATTTATCTTCTCGCCGTTGCCTTCTTTGGTTATTGTCAGAGTCTGTCCGTAGCCTGTGGTGAGAGTCACCTTGGGGAAGATAGGCACTGTGACGATGTATTCGGGGTCGGCTGGCGAATAGGTATACAGACCAATGGCGTTGAGTACGTACCATGTGGACATCTCGCCGGCATCGTCCATGCCAGAGTATGCCAACCGTTCGGCACCCATGTCGTAATACTTGTCCATCAATATGTTCAGTATGTGTTGGGCTTTCTCCTGTCGGTCTATAAAATAATATGTGTACGGCACGCTGTGGTCTGGTTGGTTGCCGTGGCAGTAATTGCCCATGAAGCCCGTCATGTTCCATGCTTCATATCCTCTCCACGGCTCGCTGAAGAGACTGTCCAGCTTGTCCTCTACTGCCTTTTGCGACGGATACAGGGCAATCATGCCCTCCACGTCGTGCGGCGCAAAGAAAAGACTCTGCCATGCGTTCGCCTCGCGATACTGGTATGCGTAGTACGGATAGTAGGGGTCAAAGTCCTTTATCCATTCGCCGTTGGCTATCTTGCCTCTCCAAAAACCTGTGGAGGGGTCGAAAAGATTCTTGTAGTTCGCCGAACGCTTCATCAGCGTCTTGTAGTTGTCCTTGTCTCCCAACACCTTTGCCACTTGTGCCACAGCATAGTCGTCGTAGGCGTATTCTTGAGTTTTGGTTACGGCAGCCTTATACTCGTCTTCCGTGGGAACGTCGGTGGTATCCTTCTCTGCTATCCAACCGTTCTTTATGTATTCGTCAAGGAACGGTCTGCCGCCTCTGCCAGGGACCGTGGCGTTTTTCAGTATCAGACTGTATGCATGCTTGAGATCAAAGCCACGTATGCCTCTGCTCCACATACCAGCAACGAAAGTGCTGGCGTGGTCGCCGTGGAAGAACGTTGGCATATATCCGTCCCTTTTGTCGCCTCTGTCCATGCAGGACTTTATGATGTCGCATGCCACATCGGGCGTGATGACACCAAGCAGGATGAGCTTGTTGCGGTATGTGTCCCAGAAAGAAGGGTCTGTGTAGTAACGGAAGTCTGCTTTCACAACCTTTCCTTTCTCGTCAAGATACTCTCCGTTCACGTCGCTTCTCAACACCGGCCACAGGAATGTGCGGTATAGAGTGCTGTACAACAGCCTCTTCTGCCTGTCTGTACCGCCCTCCACCTTTATGTGGGAGAGTATGTTGTCCCACGTGTTGTCTGCGGCTGTGCGCACTTCATCAAAACTCTTGCCTGCCATCTCCGCCATGAGGTTCTCCTTGGCGTTCTCTATGCTCACGAAACTGAAGCCTATCTTCAGTTCGAGAGGTTTTGCACCCTTGTTGTCCTCAAAATCCACAACGGCTACAGTCTGGCGTTTAGCGGTCTGCAGTTCCACGTTTTTTACTGCATGGTTGGCCACTGCGTAAAAGTACATACGTCCGTGTCCGTCCTGATATCCCTCAAAAGCGTCGGCAGAGGAAGAACGGCGTATTTCCCAATGGCGCGCTCCTCCGTTGTTCTTGGTGATGTCCACCAACAGGCGTTTCTCGTCCTCGGGGCGGAACTTGTACCTGTGGTAGGCACAACGCAAGGTGGTGGTAAGTTCCGCCTTCACGTTGTACCTTTGTAGGAATACGCTGTAGTAGCCTGGGTGCGCCTCTTCCTCGGAGTGAGAGAACCACGAGCAGTAGTTGTAGGGGTAGAAGCGGCCGGTGACAGGCAGCATGGGGATGTGCAGTTGGTCCCAATGCCCCTTGGCGCTATGAGCGAAAGAGTATATCTGATGGTCTTCGTACTGGTATCCGCTACCGCTGCGGTACATGGTCACCGGAGTGCATTGTACCATGGCGTTTGGCATGGCTGCCCCAGGGAACGTCTCCGCACCCCATGCGCGTTTCGTCTCTGTGCGTGTGTACCCTAAGTCTTCCGGTGTCCACAGAGTGGCTGTGCCGAGAAGCGGGTTGACATAACTTGTGGTCTTTTGTGCGGATATGCCTGCGGCGAACATGGCTCCTATGCCCATAAACGCCAGCCTTTGCAGATAGGTCTTCATTTTCCTGACGGGATAATAAATGCTTTGTTGTACATATTTCGTCTGCAAAGGTACTGTTTTTTCAACATACAGACAAGCTTGCGACGAATTATCCCGGCAGGTGCTGACTACCTGGCGGCTGCCACACGGTCGAAGGCCTGCGAGAGATCCGCTATGATGTCGTCTATGTGCTCCACTCCTATTGAGAGGCGTATGGTGGTGGGTGTGATGTGCTGTTGGAGCAGTTCCTCCTCCGTCATCTGAGAGTGGGTGGTGGTGAACGGGTGTATGACAAGCGACTTCACGTCCGCCACATTGGCAAGGAGCGAGAATATCTTGAGCGAGTCTATGAAACGCCATGCGTCTTCCTGTGTTCCCTTTATTTCGAACGTGAAGATGCTGCCACCGCCGTTAGGGAAATACTTCTGGTAGAGTTGGTGGGACGGATGGTGAGGCAAAGACGGGTGACTGACACTTTTTACCTGCGGATGATTTTCAAGAAACCTCACTACCTTGAGAGCGTTTTCCACATGACGTTCTATACGCAACGGCAGACTTTCCACTCCCTGCAACAGTATCCAGGCGTTGAAGGGCGAGATGGTAGCTCCAGTGTCGCGGAGTATCACCGCACGTATCCTTGTCACGAACGCCGCTGCACCAGCCACGTCGGCAAACACGGCTCCATGATATGACGGGTCGGGCTTGGCGATGGACGGGAACTTGTCCGGAACTGCCTTGAAGTCGAACTTGCCGGCATCCACTATGACACCGCCCAAGCTGCTGCCATGACCACCGATGAACTTGGTGGCACTGTGCACTACCACGTCGGCACCGTGTTCTATGGGACGTATCAGTATGGGCGTGCCGAATGTGTTGTCCACGATGAACAAGACATGGTGGCGGTGAGCCACCTCAGCGATGGCGTCCAGATTGGTGACTTCGCTGTTGGGGTTGCCCAAGGTCTCTGCAAACACCACTTTGGTGTTGGGGCGTATTGCGGCTTCCAACGCTTCCAAATCGTTGACATTGACTATGGTGTAGTCTATGCCTTGCGTGGAAAGAGTGTGGGTTATGAGGTTGTAGCTGCCTCCGTACAGGTTGTCCGCCGCCACTATATGGTCGCCGCTACGGCATACGTTCTGCAGGGCGTATGTCACTGCCGCTGCACCGCTCGCCACAGCAAGTCCTGCCACACCGCCCTCGAGCGCAGCTATACGTTCTTCAAAGACTCCTTGGGTGGAGTTGGTAAGTCTGCCGTATATGTTGCCTGCGTCGCGAAGACCGAACCTGTCGGCAGCATGCTGACTGTTGCGGAACACATACGATGTAGTTTGGTAGATGGGCACTGCCCTTGCGTCAGTGGCTGGGTCTGGAGTTTCCTGTCCTACATGGAGTGCGAGTGTCTCAAGATGGAGTTTGTTGTTTTCGTTTTGTGCCATGATGTTATGATGTTTATTTGTTTTTGACACTGCAAAGGTACGGCAATTGAGAAAAAAGGCGAAGAAAAATACTTGAAGTTCGGAAAATGTCACTACTTTTGTCTTAGGCAACAGAACAAAACTTGAATTGTCATATTTAAACTACATATTATGGATGGAAAATTTTCTACAGACCGTTTGGACGACATAGACATAGCCATTCTGCGTTGTCTGCAACAGGATGCGCGGCTTACCAACAAGGAGCTTTCCGCCAAAGTTCACCTCAGCACCACGCCCGTATACGAAAGGGTGAAAAGGCTGGAGAGAGAGGGCTATATAAAAAGGTACGTGACCATATTGGATGCGGAAAAGCTCAACAAAGGGTTCATAGTGTTTTGCAGCGTTAAGCTGAGCCACATCAACAAGGAATTGGCGGAGGAGTTCTGCTCCATTATACGCGGGATACCTGAAGTGACGGAGTGTTACAACATTTCGGGACGTTTCGACTACCTGCTGAAGATACACTCCCCCAACATGAAGTACTATCAGGAATTCATACTCAATGTGTTAGGGCAGCTGCCCATGCTCGGCTCGCTGGAAAGCACCTTCGTGATGGAAGAGGTGAAGCTTCTGTTTGGCGTGACGATATAGGCGGACGGCACTATAACAGTTTCTCTATGGCCTTTTGGATGTCCTCGATGTTCTCCATCCGGGCATAAAGGTCGCTGTTGCGGTCGATGAGGAAATAATATGGCAAAGCGCTTACTTGATAGAGGGAGACGATGTCCGAGTTGAAACCCTCTTCGCAATACACGCTGACCCAAGGCAGCTGCTCGCAGCGCTGTGTCCAGAAATGACGGTCGGGGTCGAGGCTCACTTGGTAGATTTCAACCCCCTTGGCGTGGTACTTGTTGTAAAGCTCGCGCAGTTCGAGAGTCCGTTCTTGACTGGCTTCCAAGGCAAATGCGGTAAAGTCCAGCAGCACCACCTTGCCGCGCAGGCTGCTCAGAGAAATCTCTTTGCCGTTGATGTCGGGGAACGTCATGTCTATGATGCCCACCTCTGTAACACGTTCGTCATCAAGGTTTAACACTATCTGCCTCGCCTTGACATGGTTGGCGCGGCTCTGTTCCACTATGTTGGAGATGTTGAGGGTTCTTGGGGAACCGGGGAACTTCTCGCTCCACGCATTTGCCACAGCCCTCATCCAAGTCATGTCGCTGCGGTTACGTACGGGGTTGAATATCTGCTGCCCTCCAAGCGTCTGAAAACAGGCGAAGTAGCTGTATGCCGTACCGTACCGGTTTTGTATGATTTCCATCTTCACTGTCTCTTTGTAGTCCTCCAGCAGGGAGTCCAGCATATCGCTCCTCTCCTGCAAGGTATAGTTGCGGTCTTGTGACGTCTTACGGATCTGGCGTTCCAGGTCGGCAAGCTTCAAGGTGAGAAGCCTGATGGTGTCGCAGGTGCCGCTGCCGGTTACCTTGTACCCGAACGACATATCTTTGAGGCTTGCCTCCACGGTCACGGTCTCTGTGCTGTCA
>CAVHCL010000108.1:0-3143 GCA_963634425.1 Bacteroidaceae bacterium | reverse complement strand
ATGGTGGACACGCACGTCGGCATCCAAAGAGGCGTGGGCATGTTGGACATTTCTTTCCTCCCCATTGTCAGGAAGAACGGAGTTTACCTTAAACTGAGGAGTGCACAGATAGCTATACAATCATCTCCTAAAAGAGCCGCAAGAATGCCGTCTGTCAGAGCCGGAGCAGAGGACAGGTATGCCGCCCACTCCGTGCTGCAGAGCGGGAGATGGGTTAAAATTGCCGTTTCTGCCGACGGTATGTACCGCCTTACCAGAAAAGCGTTGAAGAAAATGGGGTTCGCAAATCCCGACAACGTGCACCTCTACGGGCACGGGGGACACCTGATGAGCGAGGTGCTGCCCTCCAACAGCAACTTTGACGACCTTGAGGAAGTGCCCATGTATTATGCGCAGGAACAAGACAGCTGGCTCTTTTGGGGCAACGGCACCTTGTACGCAAAGGACGGAAAGCGGATACTCAACCACTATGCGCAGCAAGGGTACTACTTTTTGCGGGAGGAAGAGTCTCCGCAAAGCATAGGAACGGAAGACAACACGTCCAAGCAATACGTGAACGTGTACGACAGTTACACAGCATATTCCCTTCACGAAAACGACCAATATGCGTGGTTCCACGCAGGAAGGAAACTCGTGGAGGAATATGACTTCCAAAATGGGGCAAAGACGTACAAACTGTCAACCCCGGACATCGTGAATTCCACAATGACGATAACCATCAATTTTACGGCATATAGTAAAACGGATGTCGAATTCGTGCCGAATATAAACGGGGAGGACAAAAGCCCCATTAAAGTTGCCAAGGCGCAGACATACGAATATGCAAAATATGCTGAGAGCAGCTACACTTATTCAAATCCGGGAAGCACATCGGAGTGGACTGTAAGACTCCCCAAGAGCACCGTTCCAGCAAGGCTTGACTACATACTCATACAATACGAGCGGAAGATAAAGCCTTCGGACGGTTTTGTGTCCTTCACCCGCAACTCCTCAGGTGTCACACGTTTCAATATAGACGGAACAGACCTTAAAGTGATGAGGATAGGCACCCCCGGCAACCCCGCAACGTTGGTCAACGGCACCTATAGCGAAGGCACATACCAGGTGGTTGTCGACGACGCAACGTGCGACTACGTGGCTTTTCAGCCATCCTATCAGTTTCCCGAACCCACATACGTGGCGGAAGTGGCCAACCAAGACCTTCATGCCATGGAACCGGCAGAAATGGTGATAATAACCCCGGCATCCGGCAAATTGCAAGCACAGGCACAACGGCTGGCAGACGCTCACCTGCAATACGACAGCATAAAGACGCTAATAGTGAGAGCGGACCAAATATACAACGAATTTTCCAGCGGAACTCCTGACGCCACGGCATACCGCACATTCATGAAAATGCTCTACGACAGAGCCGACGCCAAAGACGACGCACCCAAGTACCTTTTGCTGATGGGAGACTGTGCATGGGACAACCGTATGATTTCTAAGGCGTGGAGCAAAACCTCTCCCGACGACTACCTGCTTTGTTATTCCAGCGAGGAGAGTTTCAGCGACACCAAGAGTTACTGTATGGAGGACTTTTTCGGTCTCCTTGACGACGGGGAGGGAGCAAATCTGCTTCGCGACAAGTCTGACCTTGGCATTGGACGATTTCCTGTCACCAATGAGACGGATGCCAAAACCTTGGTGGACAAGTCCATCACATATATGACCAACGAGAATGCCGGCCAATGGAAAAACCAAATATACTTCCTCGGAGACGACGGCGACAACAATGAACACATGAAGTACGCCGACGACGTGGCTGAAAGAGTGAAGACGCTGTATCCCGAATTGGAGGTACACAAGGTGATGTGGGACACATACCCCAGAGTTACCACAGCCAAAAGCAACAGCTATCCACAGGCTACGTCAGAGCTGAAAAAAATAATGAAAGACGGTGCGATGGTCATGAACTACACAGGGCACTCCGCCGCCTACGCACTCAGTCACGAATTTGTACTCCTTGTGGAGGACTTCCAGAATGCCAAAAGCCAAAACCTGCCCCTGTGGATTACGTGCTCGTGCGACGCTATGCCTTTCGACGGACAAGGGAACAACATAGGCGAAACGGCTGTCCTCAACGCCGAAGGCGGAGCATTGGCTTTCTACGGCACGGCACGTACCGTATACGCAAGCCAGAACAAGAAGATGAACCAATACCTCATGAGCTACCTTTTTGCGCAAGACACGGACGGCACACGCCTGAGGTTGGGAGACGCCATACGTATGTCCAAAAACGCCATCATCTCTGACGCCACCGAGTCGTTGTACAAGGAAAACAAACTGCAATACGCGCTCCTCGGCGACCCGGCCGTCACCATAGGAAACCCTGTGCACAAGTTGGTTATAGACAGCATAGACGGGACAAAGGTGTCAACGTACGAAAAAATACAACTGAAGGCCGGGCAGAAAACAAAAATATCGGGACACGTGAATTTGCCTTCGGGAACAGTAGCCTCAGACTTTCAAGGCGCATTCAGAATGCGGCTTTTCGACAGCGAGGAGCAGATCGTCTGCAACAACAACGACGGCGCAAAGACCACATTCACATACAACGACAGGACAAACCTCCTGTTGGACATACAAGACAGTGTCTCCTCCGGCACGTTCAGCGCAGATTTCGTGATGCCCATAGACATAAACTTCAGCAACGAACCCGGAAAATTCGTCTTGTACGGAATCAACAACGAACGGACTGTTGAGGCCAACGGATACAACGAAAACGCCACAATAGGAGGCATCGTGGACGACCTTGATTTTGACAATGAAGGCCCGTCCATCACCGCCTATCTTAACGACGAGACATTCCAAAACGGAGACGTGGTCAACAGTTCTCCGTTCTTCGTTGCCCGGCTTCAAGACGAGAGCGGTATCAATTCCAGTGGAAACGGTATCGGACACGACCTCACGCTTTCCATAGACGACAGGCACGACATGACATACACATTGAATGACTACTACTTGCGCGAGTTTGGCGACTTCACACAAGGTTCTGTAAGTTTCCCTATACCCAAACTGGAAAAAGGCTCGCACTATCTGACGTTCAGGGCTTGGGATGTGCTTAACCACACCAATTCTGTCCGTCTTGACTTTGTTGTGGA
>CAVHCL010000107.1:0-3608 GCA_963634425.1 Bacteroidaceae bacterium | reverse complement strand
GTCCAATTTGAAGCCCCCCCCCACTTTTTAAAAGCCCCAAAAAAAATATCCGCCAATGTACCCATACCTATTTCCCAAAAATCGGCGCCTGTTTTTATGGCAGACCCCATAGTTCACTGGCACGTACCCCACTGTATCTGCTCGGGAACCATGGGGTTCCCGACTGCGAAAGGTAGGGCAAGTCCCAATGTTTTGAGGCTTAATATAACATCAGGTAAATCACCACTGCCGGAATGGCGAGCAGGGCACTGTCGAATCTGTCCAGCAGTCCTCCGTGGCCAGGCAGTATGTGTCCGCTGTCCTTGATGCCCATGTGCCGTTTGATGAGACTCTCCACCAAGTCGCCCCATGTGCCGAACACCACCACGGTAACGGCGAAGCCCACCCATCTTCCGAGAGTGAGCGTGTCCGGGAAGAAACGCCACAACACAACGGAGGCAAGCAGGGTGACAAGACAACCTCCGGCACTGCCTATCCACGACTTCTTGGGCGAGATGCGAGGGAAAAGTTTGGCGGGCACATATTTGGAAAGCGTGCATCCGAACAGATAGGCGCCTGTGTCGTTAGTCCAAAGGAACACGAATAGAGCCAAAGGGTAAACCCATTGGTAAGAAAGCATATACGTATCTTCGTCCACTGTTATGCAAAGCATTGGCAACAGGGCAAAAGGCAAGGCAACGTAGATCTGCGAGGCAATTGTGTATGCCCAGTTGAGCAAAGGGTTATCCTTACGGCGGTACAACTCGGACACCAGCAAGTACAGGAGCAATATCCCATAGAGGCACAGCGAATGGTACGCATCGTTACTGCCGATGCAGAGCAACCATGAAGCGGCCACGAGCATGAAGCCCGCCAGTGCGTTGATGGCAGTGTTGACAGACGCTCCCTCGTGCTTGTTGACTATATTGCCGAACTCCAGAAGCGTGCAGAAGGCTACTATGGAGAAGAAGCCAAAAGCCGTCACTGGGCTGTATGTGGTACAGCCTATAAGCAAGAGCACGTAGACGGCTCCTGTGAGGGTGCGTATAATCAGGTTTTTCAACATTTTGTCGTGGCTTGTGTGCTTTGTGGCGGACTGTCTGCTCAGTCAGCAGTTCTCAATGTCCTTCTTGTTTTTCGTTTTCTGTGATTATCTCGTCTGTGCGGCTCGCCCACGGGCGTGGACCGAAGATGCGCTCCACGTCTTCTGCGAATATCACCTCACGTTCCACCAACAGGGCCGCCAGTTGTGCGTGTCCCTCGGAGTGGGCTTTCAGTATCTCTTTGGCACGTTCGTACTGTATGGCTATCATGGACTTTGTCTCTTCGTCTATGACCTGTGCGGTGGTCTCGGAATACGGGCGTTGGAAGCCGTAGTCGTCATTGTTGTAGTAGCAGAGGTTCGGCAGTTTCTCGCCCATACCCATATACGCTATCATGCCGAAAGCTTGTTTCGTCACTCTTTCCAGGTCGTTCATGGCTCCGCTGCTTATGTGTCCTGTGAAGAGTTCCTCGGCGGCACGTCCGCCAAGTGTGGCGCACATCTCGTCCAGCATCTGCTCGCGCGTGGTTATCTGTCTCTCTTCGGGCAGATACCATGCGGCTCCCAAGGCTCTTCCGCGCGGCACTATGGTCACCTTCACCAAAGGGTTGGCATATTGGAGCAGCCAACTTACCGTGGCGTGTCCCGCCTCGTGCAGGGCTATGGTGTGCTTCTCTTCGGCTGTCATCACTTTGGTCTTCTTCTCCAAACCGCCCACGATGCGGTCTACGGCAGCCATGAAGTCTTCTTTCTCCACCGCTTTCTTGCCGTGGCGCGCCGCTATCAGTGCAGCCTCGTTGCAGACATTGGCAATGTCTGCCCCGCTGAATCCTGGTGTCTGTTTGGCGAGAAAGTCAATGTCAAGGTTTTGGTCTGTCTTAACGGAGCGCAGGTGCACTTGGAAGATCTCTTTGCGCTCGTTCACGTCTGGTAGGTCTACGTGTATCTGCCTGTCAAAACGTCCGGCACGCAGGAGAGCCTTGTCAAGGATATCGGCACGGTTGGTGGCGGCAAGTATTATCACGCCGCTGTTGGTGCCGAATCCGTCCATCTCGGTGAGCAACTGGTTCAAGGTGTTCTCCCGTTCGTCGTTGCCGCCCGTAAAGGAGTTCTTGCCGCGTGCGCGTCCCACGGCGTCTATCTCGTCTATGAATATGATGCACGGCGACTTCTCCTTAGCCTGTCTGAAGAGGTCGCGCACACGGCTTGCGCCCACGCCCACAAACATTTCCACGAAGTCGCTTCCTGACATGGAGAAGAACGGCACGTCCGCCTCTCCGGCTACAGCCTTGGCCAACAGCGTCTTGCCGGTCCCCGGAGGGCCTACGAGCAGTGCGCCCTTGGGTATCTTGCCTCCAAGCTCGGTGAACTTAGCCGGGTTCTTCAGAAATTCCACTATCTCCTGTACTTCCTGCTTGGCACCTGCCTGTCCTGCCACTTCCTTGAAAGTCACTTTATTGTCGTTGTTCTTCTCCACCAGCTTGGCGCGGCTCTTGCCCACGTTGAACATTCCCATCGGATTGCCGCCTCCACCGGACATACGGCGTATGATGAACAGCCAGAATATGATGAAGAGAAGCATCGGGCCGATGCTGATGAGAAGGTTGGTGATAGGATCGCTGCCACTGCGGTAAGACACCTCTCCGTCGAAGTGTCCGGCCTCTTTCTGTTGTTCCACGAATTCCTCCAGCTTGTCGGTCGACGGATATTCCACCTCCACATACGGACTGCGTCCCGGCGACACGTTGGTGGTCTTGAAGACATCACGGATATTTTCGGGACGCACATACATCTGCAGCGAGCCGTCGTTCTTGTTTGCCACTATGCGCGAAGCGTACCCCAGTTTCACATATTCCTTAAACTGGCTGTAGGTCACTTCCTTGGAGTCGCCTGCGGTGAGGCGTGTGTTGCCGCTGTTAAGCATCAGAAATCCCAATACAACGGCTATCAATATATAAATCCACGTCAGACTGAACCGTGGCTTATTGTTGTCTTTGTTGTCCATCTTGTCCTATCTTGTTTAGTGTGTATATGTCAGTCTTGCTCGGGCACCGTCTCTATGTCGGCGTCTGCCCACAAGTGCTCTATATCGTAGAATGTACGTTCTTCGGGCATGAGAATGTGTACCATAACATCCCCGAAGTCAATGGCTACCCATAGGGAATGTTGCAGTCCGTTTGTTGCCAAAGCCTTGGCGCCAGTCTTTTCCAATGCCGCATCGCCGACGGAACGCGCGAGAGCCTGCACTTGGGCAGGCGAACCGCCGCTGCAAATCACAAAATAATCGCATACTGAGTCTTCAATGCCGGAGAGGTCGACAATGACAATGTTCTTGCCTTTCTTCTCCTGCATACCGGAGACAACGGCGGTTACCAATTCATTTTTCTTCATTAAATTGAGTAAGGAGAGTATTCGCTCTAAAATGTTTGCAAAGGTAAGGAGAGTTGGGTGAAAAAACAAATTATTTAATTTTTTTTGACAGAAAGATTTGCCACTTCGGGAAAAGTGTGTAACTTTGCCGACGCAAAGTAAGATTGGGCTATGGTGTAATGGTAACACTGCAGATTCTGGTCCTGCCTTTCCTGGT
>CAVHCL010000106.1:31161-40212 GCA_963634425.1 Bacteroidaceae bacterium | reverse complement strand
GTCTTCCGTACAGGAAGAATAGAGCAGCAACGATATAAGTGCCGCAACTATCCTTGTATCATATCTCTTCATCGTAAATTGTAGTGACTGTGTTCCTCTTTGTTTTTGTTAGGGTTTGTGGATGTGCGTTGATTATTGTCTAATCTTCTTCTTCCTCATTTTCCTCGCTTCTGCCCACGCTCCATACCTTGTCGTAGAAGCCGGAGTACGCCTCACCGAAATCCTCCGGCTTTTGGGCGTCAAGGAACGGTATGTCCCTCTCCTTGACGAATGCGTGGAAAGAGGGCTCCGGCTTGGCAAAGGTCACGCCATCGGCATATTTCATCCCAAGCCGGTTGAGAAGCTGTGTGTCCATGTTACCTCTGATGTCTTCCACGGCATCGGCTTCGGCGGTACGGAACTCCAGGATATTATCGAAATTGTCCGGCAGAGGTTCGTGGAGGTTTTCTTCGGAGGGAGTGTACACCACCTTGCTGTCGCGGAAGGAGGGCTCTTCCCGGTATGCCGTCTTGATGTAGAGAGGCAGTATGCTGCTTATCCATCCTTGGCAATGTATGATTTCGGGTGTCCACCTCAGCTTCTTCACGGTCTCCAACACACCACGGGCGTAGAACACGGCGCGCTCGGCGTTGTCTGTGTACTCTTTGTTGTTTTCATCGCAAGACATCGCACGGTGCAGGAAGTAGTCGTCGTTGTCTATGAAGTACACTTGGATTCTGGCAGACGTGATGCTTGCCACTTTGATTATCAGCGGATGGTCAGTGTCATCTATGATGAGGTTCATCCCGCTCAGCCTGATGACTTCATGCAGCTGGTTGCGTCTTTCGTTGATAATTCCCCATTTGGGCATGAATGTCCTGATTTCACATTTTCTTTCTTGGATAGAATGTGGGAGCTCCCTCCCCAACTTTGTCATGGTAGATTCTGGCACGTAAGGTGTCATCTCTTGTGTGATGAATAGGATTTTCTTTGCTTTAGCCATCCGAATGTTGCGTTTCAAAATGATTGAATGTGTGCAAAGTTACAAAAATATTTGTCTTTTGTGCCCTTTAAGTGTAATTATTTATACTTTAACGTTTTATTTTTGAGAAAATGTTTCCTCATTTAGGCTTTTATTCTTTAATTTGCACGATTTTTCAACAAGTAAAGTTATGTTATTGGTTCATAGGATAACAGATTTGAAAGCCGCGTTGGACAAGTGTCGCTGCCAGGGGAAGAGTATAGGTTTGGTTCCCACTATGGGTGCCTTGCATGAGGGGCACGCCTCTTTGGTAAGGCGCAGCGTGAAGGAAAACGATGTTACAGTAGTAAGTATTTTCCTCAACCCTACGCAGTTCAACGACAAGAAAGACCTTGAGAAGTACCCGCGCACTTTGGAAGCCGACTGTGCCCTCCTTGAAGAATACGGTGCGCAGATAGCTTTTGCCCCGAGCGTGGAGGAGATATATCCGGAAGAGGACACCCGGGTGTTCAGCTATCCGCCTACTGACAGTGTGATGGAGGGTGCGATGCGCCCCGGGCATTTCAATGGCGTGTGCCAGATAGTGAGCAAATTGTTCTCGTACGTAGAGCCCGACAAGGCATATTTTGGCGAGAAAGACTACCAACAGATTGCCGTCATAAGGCGTATGGTGGCGGATCTTGGCTTCAAGATACACATAGTGCCGTGTCCAGTGGTAAGGGAGGAAAGCGGACTTGCCATGAGCAGCCGCAACACGTTGCTCACGCAGGAAGAGCGCGCTTTGGCGGCCAACATCTATCGTGTGTTGAAAGAAAGCCTTACATTGAACAAGGACGTAAGTGAGACTCGGCGCTTTGTGATGGATGCCATAAACGGCATAAATGGCCTGGAGGTGCAGTATTACAGTATTGTGGACGGTGATACGTTGGCGGACATCAACTCATGGGACGAGTCGGAAAGCGTAGTGGGGTGTATAACCGTTTTCTGCGGCAGCCAGCCCATACGACTGATAGACCACATACGGTACAAATAATTTGCGAAGGGCTATGATGATAGAAGTTTTGAAATCCAAGTTGCACTGTGTAACTGTTACGGAGGCCAATCTGAACTACATAGGCAGCATTACTATTGACGAAGACCTGACGGATGCCGCGGGCATGATAGCAGGTGAGAAGGTGCAAGTGGTAAACAACAACAACGGGGAGCGTTTCGAGACATATATCATAAAGGGTGAGCGAGGCTCCGGGTGCGTCTGTCTCAACGGAGCTGCCGCACGCAAAGTGCAGGTGGGCGACACCGTGATAATAATATCGTACGCCCTAATGGATTTTGAAGAAGCCAAGACGTTCACTCCTAAGGTGGTGTTCCCGGAGAACAATCATGTATAGACGACAATGTTAAGGCGTATCCTAATTAGGACACGCCTTAATTGATTGTTTTCAAATGTTGTCGGCAAGCTGTTTCAGCGAAGGGATGTCTGTAGTCTTGAACGCGCCCCGTATGGTGACGGCGTCCCCTACAATCTCTATGGACTTCATGCTCTCCAACTGTTCTCTCATCATCCTTGCGGCACAAGGCGCCCATGACCCGTTTTCTATCAGTCCCACTCTTCGTTTGGAGTATCCCTTTACCTTCAGCAGGTGGAGGAAATTGCTCATGGGAGTGAATATGCCGGCATCGTACGTGGATGCTGCCACTATCATGCGCGAGTACTTGAATGCGTCTTCCACATTCTCGGCAAAGTCTGACCGGCACAAATCGCTTAACGACACTTTCACGCCTTTGGCCGAGAGCATATCCCTAAGTTGTTCGGCAGCTTTCATGGTGTTGCCGTGTATGGAAGCCACCGCTATGAACACACCGTCCGTCTCAGGTTCGTAACTGCTCCACACATCGTACAGACCTATGTATTCTCCAAGGTTATCCTCAAGGAGCGGTCCGTGTAAGGGACGGATTGTCTTGATGGGAAGAGTGGCGGCTTTCCTCAGAAGACTTTGGACTTGCGCCCCGTATTTGCCCACTATGTTGAAGTAGTAACGCCTTGCCTCGCAGCTCCAGTCGTTGTCGTCCCTGCCATAGAAGCCACACTTGCACAGAGCTCCGAATTTGCCGAAGCCGTCAGCACTGTACAGTGCGCCGTCTTGCTCGTCGAATGACACCATCACTTCCGGCCAGTGTACCATGGGAGCCGAGTAGAATGTGATTTTGTGTGTGCCAAGTGACAGAGTGTCCCCTTCTTTGACAGTGACGACTCGGTTCTCCGTATTGATGCCCTCAAAATATTGCGGCAGCATCTGGACAGCCTTGGCAGAAGCCACCAACTTCACGTTTTGCCACTTCTCCAACACCCATGCCACCAGTGCCGAATGGTCTGGTTCCATGTGGTGAACCACCAGATAGTCGGGGTGCTTTCCTCCGAGAGCTTCCTGTAGATTGGCTTTCCATTCTTCTGCTCCGATGGCATCCACGGTATCCATCACCGCCACTTTCTCGTCCAGTATCAGGTACGAGTTGTACGAAATGCCTTCAGGTATGATGTACTGATTCTCAAAGAGGTCTGTGGTGAGGTCGTCAGTACCGATGTAGAAAACGTTGTTTCCGAGATTTTTCATTGTTTCCGAGATTTACTTTATTAGGTGTGTCTTTTTAGAATCCGCCATCAGTAATTTTAGATCTGCAAATCGCTATTATGGTTCGGTTTTCCCGATTTCCTTTTCTTCTTAGGTTTAGGTTTCGACTCGTTCCGGGCGGTCTGCGTCACGCCTCCCCGTTGTGCGTCAAGTTCTGCATTGGAGGCAGAACCCTTTCCTTCCGGCTTCTGCCGTTCTTTTCTCCCTTTTTTCGCCTTGGGGTATGCTTTCTTTCCCCTTTGCTTCCCTTTCTCTCCCTTTCTCTTATAGTCAAACGACGGGGCTTCGCCAAGTTCTGACGGAACTTCTATTCTCTCCACGCTTTTCCCGAGGAACTTTTCTATCAGATGCCATCTTCGTTGGTCTTCATCGCCTACCAGCGTGATGGCCCGTCCTCCGCGTCCCGCTCTGGCAGTACGTCCGATACGGTGTACGTAGTCTTCCTCGTCATGCGGAACTTCGTAGTTGATAACCATCTGAATGTCGTCTATGTCTATACCCCTTGCCACAATATCCGTGGCCACTAAAATGTCCGTCTTGCCGCTGCGGAATTCAAACATCACTTTGTCGCGTTCGCTTTGGTCAAGGTCGCTGTGCATAGCCCTGTTGTTGAATCCCTCCCGCGTAAGCGCCATGGAGAGGTTGCGTGCAGCCACCTTGCTCCCTGTGAATATGATGACGCGCTGCGGTGCCTGGTGGTGAAAGATGCTTTTTATGATTCCTATCTTCTGAACATCATGGCAGATGCACACTTGTTGCAGGATAGCGTCTGCTGGTTTGCTGACCGACAGTTTCACCTCCACAGGATTGTTGAGCAGCTTTTGTGCCAGTTGCATGATATTCTGCGGCATGGTGGCAGAGAACATTATCGTCTGTCTGCTGGAGGGGAGTGCCTTGGCGATGGTCACGATGTCGTCGTAGAATCCCATGTCAAGCATACGGTCTGCCTCGTCCAAAACGAAGAACGACACCTTGGACAAATCCATATTGCCAAGTGAGAGGTGGCTGATGAGCCGTCCGGGCGTGGCTATCACCACATCGGCTCCCTTGCGCATACTTCTTTTTTCCTGTTCGTACCGGTTGCCGTCGTTTCCCCCGTACACAGCCACGCTGCTTACATCGTCGAGGTAATACGAGAATCCCTGCATGGCCTGGTCTATCTGTTGTGCCAGCTCGCGAGTGGGCGACATTATCACACAGTTGATGGAGTCCTTGGGGAAGCCGCCATCCTGCAGCAGACTTAATATGGGCAGCAGGTATGCGGCAGTCTTGCCTGTTCCGGTCTGCGCCACTCCCATCACGTCCCTGCCCTCAAGGATAGGCGGTATGGCACGTTCCTGTATGGGAGTGGTGTCCGTGAAGTTCATATCGTCCAATGCGTCCAGCACCAGATCGTTAAGGTCTAATTCGTAAAAATCCATTTACATTTACCGTTGTTCTTATCTTTATTTCTGTTTCTTTCCATCATCTCGGTGCCTTTCTGTAGAGGTACAACGCTATGAAAAAAAACAGCACATTGGGAATCCATGCCGCTATGACCGGATGCAGACCCATGTTTATGCTGAATGTAGCGGAGATGCTCTGCAGCAGGATGTATGCGGCACTAAGCGCTATCCCTATTCCGAGGGCGAACCCCATTCCTCCCTTGCGTTTGTGCGAAGACAGGGACATACCTATAGTGGACAGTATGAAGGCGGAGAACGGGGATGCGAAACGTCTTTGGTACTCAACCTCAAAGACTTTGAGATTGCCGCTTCCGCGATTGCGCTGCCGTTCTATATAGTCCGCAAGTTCGCTATTGGTCATTGTCTCCTGTTGGTTGCGTATGAAGAGGAAGTCTTGCGGATCCATCTTTATTATAGAGTCTATTTTGTTGTAATGCCTGATGCGCTCTTTGTACCCCCGGAGGTCTCTTACGGTGACGTTTTGCAGCCGCCACTGGTACCGCACGTTGCTGAGCGTGTCGTACACCACAGTATTGGCTGTCAGGTGGGAGACGAGTTTCTTGTTTTCAAACTTGTCCAAAGAGAAATGTATGCCAGTCTTGGATATCCCGTCGAAATGTTCCAAAAAGGCGATGACACCGGAGTCTACCTGCAACTGTACATTGTCGGCATACGTGGGGTTTTTCCTGTTCTTCTTGTATGTGTTCTCAAAAGCCAAACGTTTCACGCTGCCGCGCGGGATGACTTCGCTGCCCAGATAGAATGTCATGGCCGCTATGAGAGCCGAGCTTATCATGTACGGACGCATGAGCCTGCCAAAACTCATGCCTGCGCTCAGCATGGCTATAATCTCACTGCCGTCTGCCAACTTGGACGTGAAGAATATCACGCTGAGGAACACGAAGAGGGAACTGAACAGATTGCAGTAATATGGTATGAAGTTGGCATAGTACTGGAAAATGATGGCGTCCCACGGCGCATGATACTTGGAGAAGTTGTCCACGTGCTCGTTGTAGTCAAAAACCACTCCTATACTGATGATAAGCATCAGGGAGAAGAAATACGTCCCCAAGAACTTGCCCATCAAGTATGTGTCTATACGCTTCAGGAAAGGTAATCTCATACGTCGTTGTAGTGGTATTTGTCGTTAGAGCCTGTTGGTGATTTTACGCATCATCACACTCTTCCACGGAGAGAAGTCGCCCGACAGAATGTGCCTGCGGGCTTCACCCACAAGCCACAGGTAGAAACTGAGGTTGTGAATGCTGGCTATCTCTAAAGCCAAGAGCTCCTGTGCCTTGAAAAGATGATGCAAGTATGCCTTGGTATAGAAAGTGTCCATCGAGGCTTTGCTGTTGGGGTCGATAGGGGAGAAGTCGTCTTCCCACTTCTTGTTGCGCATGTTCATAATGCCTTCCGAAGTGAACAGCATGGCGTTCCGCCCGTTGCGTGTCGGCATCACACAGTCAAACATGTCCACTCCGCGCTCTATGGCCTCCAGCAGGTTGGCGGGTGTGCCCACACCCATTAGGTAGCGCGGTTTGTCTTTTGGAAGAATCTCGTTTACCACCTCTATCATCTCATACATCACCTCCGTGGGTTCGCCTACGGCAAGTCCGCCTATGGCGTTTCCGTCGGCATCCTTGGAAGCCACAAATTCCGCGCTACGTTGTCTCAGGTCTTTGTATTTGCATCCTTGAACTATTGGAAAGATGCTTTGGTTGTAGCCATAGAGAGGTTCTGTCTCGCGGAATCGTTTCAGGCATCTGTCCAGCCATCTGTGTGTAAGCCCGAGGCTCTTCTTGGCATACTCGTAGTCGCTATTGCCCGGAGGACACTCGTCCAAGGCCATCATGATATCCGCTCCTATCATGCGTTCTATATCCACAACCTTTTCGGGTGTGAAGGTGTGTCTGCTGCCGTCTATGTGACTTTGGAACGTGCAGCCCTCTTCCGTAAGTTTGCGTATTCCGGTCAGGGAGAACACCTGAAACCCTCCACTGTCCGTAAGTATCGGGCGATCCCATCCGTTGAACTTGTGCAGCCCGCCGGCTTGCTGAAGTATCGGTGTCCCCGGACGCAGATACAGGTGGTACGTGTTGCCGAGGATTATCTGTGCCCCCACATCTTCTTTCAGGTCGCGCACGGAAACCCCTTTCACGCTCCCTGCTGTGCCCACTGGCATGAAGATGGGTGTCTCTATCTTCCCATGGTCGGTGGTGACGAGACCTGCGCGCGCATTGGTACAGGCATCGTTGGCAACGAGTTGGAAAGTCATTTACCATCCTCCTTTTCTTCTGTGTCAATCTTGAACTCCAAAGGATTGTCCACCTTCTCGTGAAGCAGAGCTTGTTCCCATACATTCGCTATGTCGGTGACGTAGTGGAAGTTGATGCCTTTGAGATATACGTCGGGTATCTCCTCTATGTCCTTTTTGTTGTCGTGGCAGAGTATGATGTCCGTGATGCCGGCTCTCTTGGCAGCCAGAATCTTTTCCTTGATGCCGCCCACAGGAAGGACTTTCCCGCGGAGGGTTATCTCGCCTGTCATAGCCAAGTTGCTCTTCACCTTGCGTTGTGTGAGTGCGCTTGCTATACTTGTAGCCATGGTGATGCCCGCGCTTGGACCGTCCTTGGGGACAGCTCCTTCGGGTACATGGACGTGTATGTTGTAGTTGTCGAAGATGCGTGTGTCTATATCAAGAATGTCGGCATGCGACTTGATGTATTCCAATGCCAGCATGGCGCTTTCCTTCATCACGTCGCCGAGGTTGCCTGTAAGAGTGAGTTTGCCGGCCTTGCCTTTGCTGAGGCTGGTCTCTATGAACAGTATCTCGCCGCCAACGCTTGTCCAAGCCAGTCCTGTCACCACTCCAGCATAGTCGTTGCCTTGGTATTTGTCTCTGGTGTAGAGGGGCTTGCCCAAGAGTCTCTCCACATCGGCCACACCTACAGTCTCGCTTTCGGCAAGCTCTTTGTTGGCTATTCCTATTGCCATCTTGCGGCACAACTTGCCTATCTGCTTCTCCAGCGAACGAACGCCACTCTCCCGTGTGTATCTTTCTATTATGAACTCCAGAGCCTGTTTGTTCACTTTCATGTCGGGCAGACAGTTGTTCAGTCCGTTTTCTTCTTTCTTCTTGGGCAAAAGGTGTCTTTTGGCTATTTCTATCTTTTCTTCCGTGATGTATCCTCCCACTTCTATCAGTTCCATTCGGTCCAGCAACGGACGGGGTATGGCGTTGATGTCGTTGGCGGTGGCTATGAAAAGAACTCGCGAGAGGTCGTAGTCCATATCCAGATAATTGTCGTGGAAAGTGCTGTTCTGCTCAGGGTCGAGCACTTCCAGCATGGCCGACGACGGGTCTCCGTTATGGGTGGCCTCTGTGATTTTATCTATCTCGTCGAGAATAAAGACGGGGTTGGCGCTTCCCGCTTTCTGCATACCCTTGATGATACGGCCGGGCATGGCTCCAATGTAAGTCCGGCGGTGACCTCTTATCTCGCTCTCGTCGTGGAGTCCCCCAAGGCTTACACGCACATACTTCCGCTTCATGGCTCTTGCGATGCTCTTGCCGAGACTGGTTTTGCCGACTCCAGGAGGACCGTAGAGACAAAGGATGGGGCTTTTCATGTCGCCTCTCAACTTCATCACTGCCAGATGTTCCAATATTCTTTCCTTCACCTTTTCCATGCCATAGTGGTCTTGGTTGAGCACTTTCTCGGCATGTTTTACAGTTACGGTATCTTTTGTATATTCGTCCCAAGGAAGCGAGAGAATGGTCTGAAGATAACTGAGCTGCACATTGTAGTCCGGACTTTGGATGTTGATGCGTTCCAGTTTGCCGACCTCCTTCGTAAACTGTTTGCCGACTTTCTCGTTCCACACTTTCTTGGACGCTTGCTCTCTGAGCGAAGCGATGTCTTCCATCCTCACCGAGGACTCGTCTTTTCCGCCCAGTTCTTTCTGTATGTTACGGGCTTCCTGCATCAAGAAGTATTCCCTCTGTTGCTTG
>CAVHCL010000106.1:0-31151 GCA_963634425.1 Bacteroidaceae bacterium | reverse complement strand
CGCCAATATCTTGTGCTTCTCCTCATTACACGGGGGCACTAATCCGCACAGGACATTGAGCATGAAGGCCGACGGCTCCAATGTGTCAATGTACTTCCGCATTTCCGAGGGATAGTCGCCCATTGTCTCGAAGAGCTCTTTTAGCTTTGACTTGAGCATATCCAGCATAGTCACAAACTTCGCCATGACTCCGTTTTCCAAATGCGGCACGTCCGGTTTGGCTTCCACCTCGCCCTTGTAATAGTCTTTCGACACGGACATCCCCTTGAGGACTGCCCTGTTGTATGTCTGCAGCAGCACATTGTAGGTGTTGTCCGGCAACTCCAACACATGCACCACCTTGGCCACCACACCGTACGGGAGCATTGATTCGAAGACCGGGTTGTCCTCATTCGGGTCTTTCTGGGTGAACACGCCTATGAATGAATTGTTTTTCTGCACTTTCTTGACGGCCTTCACAGACATTGCCCTTCCCACATTGATAGGGTTTATGGTACCGGGGAAAAGGACATTGTCCCTCAAACACAGAATGGGCATTACTCCTCCGTTATGCTCATAGATTAGCTTGTCTGATTCGGGCTTGAACTCTGCGACAAATGAAATTGAGTTTCTCCTGTTGAAATCAACCATTATGTTTCCTCTAAACTGATTTTCTATATGGAAATTTTATAAAAGCGGAGCAAAGGTACAAAAAAAAGCAGAGAACGGATCTCTTTCTCCATATAAAAATGTATATTTGCGTGTTTTTTGCCGTTACGCAGTTGTGGCTGCCATTCGGCTATTCAATGTTATGGGGGGATTCCGATTCAAACGTTTTTATGTGGATCACAGCTTTTGCCCGATGAAAGTGGGGACTGATGCCGTACTCCTCGGAGCGTGGGCTGCAGTCCCGCAAGAAGGCAAGATACTGGACATAGGCACAGGCTGCGGGGTGATTGCGCTTATGGCCGCACAAAGAGGAGCGCGGGCAGACGTATTGGGGATAGATGTCAACGAGGCTTCTGTGGCACAGGCTGCCGGGAATGTGGCAAACAGCCCATTTGCGGACAGGATGAGGATGGAATGTCGGGATGTGATGCGAATGCCTGAGGATGTCAAATACGAATGTATATTGTGCAACCCGCCTTTTTTCACCGAAAACACTCTGTCACCCGACGAGGCAAGAGCCGTCACGAGGAACGCCTGTTACATGCCGCCTGAGGAACTGGCAGGGAAAGTCTCGCGTCTGCTGTTGCCTGGCGGGACTTTCTCTGTGGTGATGCCTGTTTCGCTGATGCCCCGTTTTGTGGCATCTTGTGTGACAGCCAATCTTTCGTTGCACAAACGGTTGTATGTGAAGACTGTGCCGCGCAAAGAACCGAAACGTGTATTGCTGACTTTTGTCAACGGCGAATGCGGTTGTGTGTGCGAGGACACCATGGTGTTGATGGAGGACGGACAACGTTCGCGTGCCTATACGGCTCTCTCTGCGGATTTTTACCTGTAGCGCAGCACGTTTTCTTGTCGTAGACGCGCGCCAACTGGATGGAGTTCCACACGTTGTGCCAAACGCTGTAGAAGCCTCCGGCTATGGCTGTTATAGGCGTGAAAAATGTGTACCCCACCCAGATGGCGAGTACCGTGTTTTTCTGTCCGCACGATTGTGCCGCCGTTATGGGCTCACCGGATTTCTTGCCTATCCACCTGCCAAATGCGAACTGCATCACACAGGCCAATAGCGAGGCGCCCACTATGGCGGCCTGCAGGAAAAACGCGCTACGACAGTGCACTATTGTATGCACAGTCACGGCTATGGCAAGAGCGAGACCGACAGCCCACAGGTAGAAGGGAAGGTCTTTGTATGCCGTATATCTCTTTACCACGCCGGGGATTGTTTTCCTGAATATCACAGCCATCGCAAAAGGCATTATCAACAAAGGGAACACCTTACTCGAAATCAGCAGGAAAGAATGTATGAATGAGATGTCTCCGTCGGGATGGACAAGGGGCGCCGTCAGGGGGATGAGAAGTGAAGCGCAGAGGTTGATGATTAAAGTGTATGCTGTGAGCGAGCCTGCGTCTCCGCCCAATTTGCTCGTCACCACAGCTGCGGCCGAAGCAGTAGGACATATAAAACAAATCATGGCGCTTTCCGCCACCACATGCCATTCCGCTTTCGGAGTCAGTATGATGGACAGGGCCAACAAGGCAAAACAGCCAACCTGAAACAGCAACACCCACCATTGCCATCTGCAAATCCTCATGTCTCTTACTTTCACCTTGCTGAATGTAAGGAACAACATCATGAACAACAAGACCGGTTGGACCACAGAAACCGTGTCGTGCAGAGCCTTACGTGTGCCGTAGCTAAGTCCAAGCGAAGATGCGATGAAATATGACACGGCACCGACAACCATACTTACCGGCAAAGTCCAACGCTTAAGGAATGGAAGTAAATTCATCATTTTTATGATTGGGGTTGCAAAATTACACAATTCATGGGCTCGGCGTATTTTTGCCGGCATAAAATTTTCGGATTTACAAACTTTTGTCTAACTTTGCGCCCAATTTCAAAGAGAACAGACAATTTAGGATGAGCATTTACGTTAGATACTTTGACAAAGAAATACTTGTCTCCTGTGTGGACGAGGTGTTGGATTTCCTCCGGTCGTTGCAAGACATCGACGTGGACGAGTATCTTATCAAAGACCTTAGAGCTTTTGTTGAGGGCAGCAATATGTACCCCAAGAGGTACAAGGTGCGCGGACGGAATTACTTTATCGTAATCAAGACTTCCGCCAAGACCATGGAAGAATTCAAAAACAACGGGAACTCCGCCAGAGCCGCCGTTGGCACGGAAAGGACATCGTCCGGCGTGAAACCTGAAGATGGCGGCCCGGAGGAAGAACTTCCAGGGTGGTATACGGGTTCGCTCCTCTTCAAGCGTGTGATACCTATTCCCCAGACACAGAAATTCCAGTATGTCGACACGCTTTTTGTGGCCAAGGTAAAGGCTTATTCACGGGTTGACTGTTACAATAAGATCGTAAATCATTTAAGGGCGAGGAACGACATAGACTTGAGAAGCCAGTTCCCAAGTTCCAAGGGACGTAACTTTGAATGCAGGTACGAGGGCATGACTACACAAAGATAAAGAACGGCCAACACAGACAATCGGGCAGGAGGTGAACACTAACAGTAAGTGTTTGCCTCCTGCTTTCGTTAATAGCCTTACCCTTACATCACACGGTCGGTTTAGTCCTTTAGGAAATATTTGATGGTTACCACTATACGCACTTTTTTGATGTATGGGGTGGTGCTGTCGCGGTCTTCTATTGTGAACTGCCCCTGGCTTGCATTGCTGATTTTGCCTATCTTGCTGTCGGAGTCGGATGCGAACTTCTTGGCTGTGGCCTTTGCGTTCATCGTCGCTTCCTCTATCATGGACGGCTTTATCTCGTTCAGCCCTGTGAATTCGTACGCCACACCTTGTCCGTAGTCGCCGTTGCTCACGGGAACTCCCTGCCTTATCAGTTCGCCTTGTTTGTTCAACAAACGCCTCACCTTGTCGACATCCTTGCTTGTGACGGTTATCACACTGGTGGCCTTGTACCTGAACGGAGATTCCATATTGCCGTAATCGTTGGCTTGGCGGTCTGTGATGGTCGGCGGATTGATGCTTATCTCGGCATCCGTTATTCCGCCCTCCTTAAGGAAGTCCAGCACTGTCTTGTTCTTCTTTTCCAGCGTCAGGTACATTTCGGAAGGGTCGTTTCCCATTTCCTTGTACTGGAGAGGCCAAGTCACTTTGTCGGCAGGCACTTCTTTTTCAGCAAGCCCCTTTACCGTAATTTGCCTGTCCAGGGTCTTGAACTTGACAATTCCTTTGCTGATGTTACTTGTTCCCGACACGAAAGCTATCGCCAGAATAATGGCGGAAATGTACTTTTTAAGTTCCATAGCGTTTTGCATTTAATATTTGATAAATGTTTGATATTTGATAATATTTGAGGTCACTTTGGTACAAATGTAGACATTTACTTTTGCTGAAACCTTGTGTTCACAATAATTAACTCCGGATTAACATTCGGACTAAACATAATTGCCATTATCGTGTGTTGTGTCAAACCTTCATCTTCTCATAGTCGTGCCCGAAGATGAAAAGCGTGCTATGGTGCACAAAGCCGAGAGACCCGTACAGACGGCGTGCGTTTGTGTTCACAGGGTCTACCACCAAGGTGACATTGAGGCCAAGTTCATGCCCTTTGCCTATGGCATGGCGCAGAAGGAGACGGCCAATGCCCTTGCCTCTCTGTGTGGGAACCACTGCAAGCGAGTCAAGATAGAACTCCCCCTCGCCCGTTTCGTCTTCCATTCCGGGAAATTCAATGTCCAGATGTTTTTTTATCAAATCCATGGTTACGGTGCGCATACCGCGGTATCTTGCGCCGTCGTAGCAGGTAATCATCCCTGCGGGAACTCCGCCATCTTCGGCAATGAATGTGTTCTTCCATGAATACAGGGTATCTTCCCTGCTGCAAATTTTGGAGGCGAAGACTTCTATCTGTCTGTCACAAACATCCTTCATAAGCATGGCTTCGTGGAAGCCTTTGGCTATGAACGTGGTGTCGGTTGTTGTCGCCTCTCTTATAACGATTGCCATAACTCTGTAGCTCTGTTTTAGTTGTTTGTTGATGACGTGGAGTATCCCGGTGCGTTTTCGCAGTTCCCCTCAGCCACTTTCAAGAACCTCCAATGACGTGTGTCGGCAGTTGGAGAGCCTCCGTATTCATACATTCCCACCTTGGCGCCCGCCTCCAAAGCGTTGCCTTGAAGGTCGCAAGCTTTCGCTCCGTATGAGATACGGTAGAAAAAATCTTCTACAGGCAGTATGCGAAAGGCCTGCGCATAAACGGGAGCGATGCCTTTGTGGGCCATGAGCAGGTAGTCTCCGGTACGGTGGTTGTAACTGATTATCTCTCCGTTGCCGTTCTTCAGCAACATCCTTCCGTCGCCGCGTCGGCTTTCTTCCAGAGTCCATCTTTGAGCGGCATCGTATAAGTCAGCTCCCGCCAACACCACCTTGCCGTTCTCTACGCTCATTGCCATTTCTATGTTGCTCTGCGGTTGTATCAGGTAGGTGTCCCCGGCTCTTGGAGTCCTCCCTTGTACGGTCACATCCACAGGCGCCACCACCGTCACTATACTTCGCGGAGGAATAGCGAGCGCAAACGAAGAGTCTGTCTGCAACTTGACCAATTCGTTGGCTTTTCCGCAGTCCATTGTAAGAGAGGTCTGGAAAGCCTTTGCAGAGCTTGAAAGAGAGGTGAAAGGCATGTTTATCCTTTGTGCTCTTTCACAATCCGTATTGTTTATGACAGAAACCACCAACGTGTCCGACTGTGGAGAGACTGCGGCAAGTATATTCTCCGATGTGGTAGGAACGAAGAAATAGCCTTGCCGTATGTGCCGCGTCACGTTTTGCCTCACATAATAGTTTTTGGTTTTCTGCAACTTGTCCTCTTCATGATATTCACAGTTCACAAGGCACCATTGGTCGCCCTTCTCTTCATGGTACTGCCAGTCTATCCACGCAGTAGGCAGTATGTAGTGGATGTCCTTAAACATGGTGCGCGAGAGGTTGAGGTTGCCTTCAATTCCCTTTCCTCCGCTTCCCACTTCGCTCATCCACACCGCTTTCTTCGTTGTGCGCGCAAGCGAACCAAACTGGCTGCGGCTTCTGTTGTCGTTGATATAAGTGTGTGTGTTCCATTGCCCCACCAAATTTCCGGCGCCGTCGTCCTGCAAGTGTTGTAAAGTCTTCACGGCTGTTGCCACGCTTGTCTCATCACTTGCCGAGATTACTGTTTTCAGTCCGCTTGCCTTTAATATCGGGTGCAGCACTCTTAGGAAATCCGCTTGGGCTTCCGCACTGAAGTGACACCCCTCCTGCGACCCGTTGGCAGGCCAATAGCTAGTGTTCGGTTCGTTGAACGGTTCCAAGGTGCGGAATTCAATTCCGTACCTCTCCTTGTAGTGTACGCAGACATCCACCAAATAGTTTGCGAAAGCCTCGTAGCACTCTGGTCTGAGGTTGTCGTCAACAGCATTGACATTACCGCCTACGCATCCGCTGTATGTCATCCACCATGGAGCGGAATTGCTGAAGGCTTCGAAAATAGCGTCTGGACGCTTCTCCTTTATCTTCAACATAATACGCCTTTGTGCAGAATCCCTTTCCCAAATGTACGGTCCCCCGGGAAAGTCTTGGAAGCCTTCCATCTCAGCTCTTAGCCCCTTGCCTTTGCCCATGTGGTGGTGTGTACAATGCGTGTTGTGAGGATCGTCGCCACCACCTATGTTGTATCTGAAGACATTCATGTTCAGACCGTTGGGACTTACCAACCAGTCTATCATCTTGTCCACTGTGGCATCAGGCCATTTGCCGCACATGTTTCCCCACCAGCATATACTGGCGCCCCATCCTTCGCACACCTGCATCTTCTGCGCTGATGCCACCACACAAGTGGCGGTGTCTGTCTGTGCCGTTATGATATCAGACACACCTGCAAATATAACTGCCGCCAGGCAGTATGACATTTTCATCATATTCGTCTTATGTTTTAATTTGGTAAATCGCACGATGCAAATTTACGGATTATTTGTTTCTCGGCAAAGATAGTAATGGTTAAAAGGACGGCATAGACATTATGTGTTAAACTTTCTTAATGCAAGGGTGATGTCATGCAAAAGAAACCGGAGTGTCGGGAATAATGGCTAACTTTGCGGTGCGGATGTTCAGACGGGGTGCAGAGCCTTTCTTCCGTTAAACGGATAGAGGCAAAGCTGAGATTATACCCATAGACCTGATGCAGGTAATGCTGCCGTAGGAATGTGAGAATAGTACACCGCACTAATGTACAATGTAGGAGAGAATCCCGTCTTGGTGGCGTATATGCCACGAGGGCGGTTTTTTTTGTTATATATGCGCGTAATGGAGTATGTGAGATGTTTGACCATCGCCGGGTCTGACAGCGGAGGCGGTGCAGGAATACAGGCAGACATAAAGACCATGTCATCGTTGGGTGTCTATGCGTCGGCTGTGATAACGGCTGTTACAGTACAAGACACCGTGGGGGTGCATGCTGTGCATGTGATACCGGCGGATATGGTGGAGGCGCAGATACGGTGTGTGATGGACGACATCCGGCCCCATTGCGTGAAGATAGGCATGCTGCCCGAAGCCGGCTGCATGAGGGCTGTGGCAAGGACTCTCAGGGATGCCGACGTGAAGGTGGTGTTGGATCCTGTGATGGTGGCTACCAGCGGCGATACCCTAATGCAGCGTCAAGCCTTGGACGTGATGAAGCACGAAATGATACCGTTTTCCTACATGCTTACCCCCAATCTGCCGGAAGCCGAGGCTCTCTCGGGCATATCCGTCTCTTGTCCATGCGATGCCGACGAAGCCGCGAGACGTATTGCTGACTTGGGGGCTAAACGTGTGCTGATTAAAGGCGGACATTCCGCAGGGGAAATCAAAGAAGACAGGTATTACGAAGACGGAGTCCTGGCAGGCAAATTCGCTTCACTATCCATACACACACGCAACACACACGGCACAGGTTGCACACTTTCCTCAGCCATAGCCTCGTTTCTGGCTCTTGGGGAGGATGCCGCCAATGCCATACGTCTTGCCAAGGACTATGTGGGACAAGCCATTGCCGCAGGTGCCGGCGTAACCACAGGACACGGGCATGGGCCTGTCAACCATCTGTTCGGACCATGCAAGATGAGGATTAGAGAATAAAATGAGATAGTACATGAAGATTTTCATCAACAAGAAAGAGGTTGAGACCAATGCACAATATGTTGCGGCGTTGGCAAGGGAGATGCAACTGCCGTCGGGAGGCGTGGCTGTCGCCGTTGACGGTTGTATAATACCTCGTGGCGAATGGGAGACAAAACACCTTACGGAAGGTTGTGCCGTCACAGTTATAAAAGCCGCATATGGAGGGTAAACGAATGAAAGTACAGTTTATCAGTCACCAGTCGGAAAGGTTCTCCTACCTTGACTCCATAAGTATGGCCTTGAGAGGCGGTTGCCGATGGGTACAACTCAGGATGAAGGACTGTACCACAGACGAGATGCGTCCTGTGGCTTTGGCGGCAAAGGAGATGTGCAAGAGATACGCCGCCACGTTCATAATAGACGACAACGTTGGCTTGGCGGCGGAGATACATGCAGACGGAGTCCACCTCGGGCAAAATGACATGCCTGTGGCAGAAGCGAGAAAGGTTCTCGGCAGAGAATACATCATAGGAGGTACAGCCAACACCTTTGAGGATGTCGTTGCATTGTGGTTGGCAGGTGTTGACTATGTGGGCTGTGGCCCGTACAGATACACCACGACAAAGAAGAACCTCTCCCCTATTCTCGGGTTGGAAGGCTACCGTTCAATAGTGTCAAGAATGAAGGAACTTTCGCCACGCGGGAACGGCAACGCCTGTCCGCCTCTGATAGCCATTGGCGGCATAGAAAAAGAGGATATCGCTCCGATACTGGAGACCGGGATGTACGGCATCGCATTAAGCGGTGCTGTGCTCAGAGCTGCAGACCCAGTGCAAGAGATGCGCGATATAATGAAAGCCGCTTTCTGAGTGGATATTCAGTAAGATACAGATAACAGCAAAAATGAATTACTTACTATGACAGGAGACAAATTGACAATAGCAGGCAGGGAGTTTAGTTCCCGCTTGTTTATGGGAACCGGCAAGTTCTCGGACAACGCCCAGATGGCAGAAGCCATAAGGGTGAGCGGTACTGAGATGGTGACCGTGGCAATGAAGCGTGTGGAGCTTGGAGACAAGGATGACGACCTGCTGACACATGTGGTGAACGGGTCAAATATACAGTTGCTGCCCAACACCTCCGGAGTGCGCAACGCCGAGGAGGCTGTATTTGCCGCTCAGATGGCAAGGGAAGCGTTCGGCACCAACTGGCTTAAACTGGAAATACACCCAGACCCGCGTTACCTGTTGCCCGATTCTGTGGAGACACTGAAAGCTACCGAACAATTGGTAAAAATGGGGTTTGTGGTACTCCCTTATTGCCAGGCCGACCCTACGCTCTGCAAGCGTCTCGAAGAGGCAGGCGCAGCCACCGTAATGCCTTTGGCAGCGCCGATAGGAACCAACAAAGGACTGCGAATGAAGGATTTCCTGCAGATAATAGTAGAACAGTCCGGCGTTCCTGTGGTTGTGGATGCTGGAATAGGAGCGCCCAGCCATGCCGCCGGGGCGATGGAGTTGGGAGCTGACTGTTGTCTTGTCAACACAGCCATAGCTGTGGCAGCAGACCCGGTAAGTATGGCAAAGGCGTTCCGCAAGGCCGTGGAAGCCGGTAGAGAGGCTTTCCTTGCAGGGCTTGGAGGTGTATGCGAACAGGCTGAGGCAAGTTCTCCACTAACAGCATTCCTTGACAATTAATGTATATTTATGTACCAAACCATACAAACAACGTGTTATGGCAAAAGACAACAAAGCGTACGCCAAGCGTGAGAAATACTATATGAGTGGCAAGCTCTTCCCACAGATAAAGGTCGGTATGACAAAGGTCAACCTCACTCCTACTGTGGTGAAAGACAAAAACGGGAAAACTCATCTGACGGACAACGCCCCTGTGTTGATATACGACACCAGCGGTCCGTTCTCTGACCCAAATGTTAAGATAGACCTTAAAAAGGGGCTTCCGCGCATTAGAGAGCAGTGGATACTGGACAGGGAAGACACCGTACAGTTAGACTCCTTGACAAGTGAGTACGGACGGCAAAGACTTGCCGACCGCAGCCTTGACTCGTTGAGGTTCGAACACATACAGTTGCCAAGACGGGCCAAATGCGGAAAAAGCATCACGCAGATGGCTTATGCCAAGGCTGGTGTCATCACGCCGGAAATGGAATACGTGGCTATCCGGGAGAACATGAACTGCGAGGAATTGGGTGTCAAAAGCCACATCACTCCAGAGTTTGTGCGTTCCGAGATTGCCATGGGACGCGCCGTCCTTCCTGCCAACATCAACCATCCGGAGTCTGAACCTATGATAATAGGACGCAATTTCCTGGTGAAGATAAACACCAACATAGGAAACTCTGCCACCACGTCCTCCATAGAGGAAGAGGTGGACAAGGCAGTCTGGAGCTGCAAGTGGGGCGGAGACACGCTGATGGACCTTTCTACCGGGGACAACATACACGAAACCAGAGAATGGATAGTGCGGAATTGCCCTGTGCCGGTAGGCTCGGTACCCATTTACCAAGCT
This sequence comes from Bacteroidaceae bacterium, assembly GCA_963634425.1. Taxonomy (GTDB): domain Bacteria; phylum Bacteroidota; class Bacteroidia; order Bacteroidales; family Bacteroidaceae; genus Physcousia. The sequence continues at coordinate 20,851 of CAVHCL010000106.1, read as the reverse complement.
TTGGAGAAAGCGGGCGGAAAGGTGGAGGACCTCTCATGGGAAATTTACAAAGACACTCTGATTGAACAGTGTGAACAGGGGGTTGACTACTTCACCATACATGCCGGCATACGTAAGCACAACGTCCGTCTGGCCGACCGTCGTCTCTGTGGTATAGTGAGCCGTGGGGGCAGCATCATGAGCAAGTGGTGTCTTATCCACAATCGGGAAAGTTTCCTCTACGAACACTTCAGCGATATCTGCGACATAGTGGCACAGTACGATGTCGCGCTTTCTTTAGGCGACGGGCTGCGTCCAGGATGTATTGCCGATGCCAACGACGCGGCGCAGTTTGCCGAGCTTGATACCATGGGCGAATTGGTGACTCGTGCGTGGGACAAGAATGTGCAGGCTTTCATAGAGGGACCGGGGCACGTGCCCTTGCATAAGATAAAGGAGAATATGGACAGACAGATTGAACATTGTCACGAGGCTCCGTTCTACACTCTCGGCCCCATAGTGACTGATATCGCACCTGGGTATGACCATATCACATCCGCCATAGGCGGAGCGCAAATCGCCTGGCTGGGTACTGCAATGCTTTGCTACGTCACGCCCAAAGAACACTTGGCTCTGCCAAATCGCGAGGATGTGCGCACGGGAGTGGTGACGTATAAGATAGCAGCACATGCGGCAGACTTGGCAAAAGGACATCCCGGGGCTGCCATCAGAGACAACGCATTGTCTAAGGCCCGGTTCGACTTCCGATGGCGCGACCAGTTCCATCTGTCGCTTGACCCGGAACTCGCGCTCCGTTATTTTGAAGAAGCCGGACATACGGACGGCGAGTATTGTACCATGTGCGGACCTAACTTCTGCGCGGCAAAACTGACCCATGACCTCCGCAAACTGTAGCAGATACTCCAGGCATCTTCTGCTGAATGGGTTCGGAGAAGAGGGGCAGGCAAGACTGACGGTCGCCAAGGTGCTGATAGTAGGGGCTGGAGGACTTGGTTCTCCGTGTGCCATGTACCTGGCCGCCGCCGGAGTGGGTGTTGTAGGAATTGTCGACGCAGACACCGTGTCTCTGTCCAATTTGCAGAGGCAGGTGATACATTTCACAGACGACGTGGGCAAGGCTAAAGTGCTGTCCGCCGCCGACAAAATGCGCAAGCTCAACCCAGGGACGGAAGTGCGCACGTACGAGACGTTCCTTACGGAGGACAATGCTCTTGACATCATTTCGCCTTACGATTTCGTTCTGGACTGCACCGACTCGTTTGCCTCCAAGTATCTTGTCAACGATGCTTGTGTGCTTGGAGGCAAGCCATTCTGTTGCGGAGGCGTGTTGAGGTACGGCGGGCAAGTGATGACTCATATCCCAGGCTCCGCTTGTTACAGATGCCTCTTCCCCACTCCGCCGGAAGAAAACAGCATTGAGACGTGTGCCACAGTAGGAGTGCTTTCGTCGGCGGTGGGGATAATGGGATGCATACAGGCCTCCGAGGCTCTGAAGTATTTGACCGGCATAGGCACTCTGTTGACAGACAGACTGCTCGGTTTCGACACCCGGGAAATGGAGTTCTCCCAGATGCGTTTCGGCAAAGACGACAATTGTCCGGTATGCGGAAGCCATCCTACAGTAACCTCTCTCCGGGAATGTGGTTTCCATCCATGCCGCATTAAAGCATAAAAGACAAAATGTATAAACATATATTTGGAAAATGTTCAGTGAAGAATTATATAAAATAAGTTGGGAAGACACCACCGAGAAGATAGCCACGATGAAAGACTCTGACGTAAGACGTGCGTTGGGAAAGTCACATCTTGATGTAAACGATTTCATGGCACTCCTCTCACCGGCGGCAACACCATATCTGGAGACCATGGCAAGGCTCTCGCGCAAGTACACAGAAGAGAGGTTCGGACGCACTATGTCCATGTTCATTCCGCTCTATATCACCAACTCTTGTTCCAACAGTTGCGTCTACTGCAGTTTCCATCGCCAGAACACTATGCCGCGTACCATACTCACACCTTCGCAGATAGAGGACGAGTATAAGGCTATAAAGAAGTTGGCTCCCTTTGAGAACATCTTGATTGTCACGGGCGAGAATCCTGCCAAGGCGGGTGTGCCTTATCTTGCCAAGGCCATAGACTTGGCCAAGAAGTATTTCAGCAACATCAAGATTGAGGTGATGCCTCTTTCTGCGGAAGATTACAGGACACTTGCGCAGCATGGCATGAACGGTGTGATTTGTTTCCAGGAGACGTACCATAGGGAGAACTACAAGAAATACCATCCTGCCGGAATGAAGTCTAACTTCGAATGGAGATGCGACGCTTTCGACCGTATGGGGCAAGCCGGAGTGCATAGCATAGGCATGGGTGCGCTGATAGGGCTGGAGAAAGAGTGGCGTACGGATGTCACCATGATGGCATACCATCTGCGTTATCTGCAGAAACACTATTGGCGCACCAAGTACTCTGTCAATTTTCCCCGGATGCGCCCGGCGCACAACGAGGGTTTCCATCCCGGATGCCTGATGACTGACCGGGAATTGGCACAAGCCACTTTTGCCATGCGTATCTTCGACCATGATGTGGACATCAGCTATTCTACACGCGAACCGGCATTTGTCCGCGACAATATGTGTTCACTTGGGGTCACCACCATGTCTGCCGAGAGTAAGGTAAATCCAGGCGGATACTACACCTTTCCACAGGCTCTGGAGCAGTTCTCTGTCAGCGACGAGCGTACAGCCGGAGAGATTGGCAAACGCTTGAAGGAGCTGGGACGGGAACCTGTATGGAAAGACTGGGACGCAAGTTTCGACATGGTACGCAGCGTATGACAGTTGTCATCACCTTGCCACAGCTTTTGGACGGAGAGGAGAGGCTTATCTGCTCTTTCCTTGAGGAGGGTACAGCCGACATTGTGCATATACGCAAACCCGGGCTTCCATTTGCCGAGACGGAGAATTTGATAAGGCGCATCATTAACGAAGCGGACAGCAGAGGAACGGATGTCTTGGACAAGCTCGTGATACATGATTATTTCAGCTTGGCGCAGAAGTACCGGTTGTACGGTATACACCTGGGGCATCGTTCGCCTCTTCCGCCATTCTCTTGGCAGGGAAGCGTAAGCCGCAGTTGCCACACCGTCTACGAAGTTGCTGAGTGGAAAACGGTATGCGATTACGTCTCCCTCTCGCCTGTTTTTGACAGCATATCCAAAGTTGGCTACCGTAAGGCTTTTACGGACGGAGAACTGTCGGCGGCTAAAGATAAGGGAATTATAGACCGCAGTGTGCTGGCATTGGGAGGAGTCTCTTTCGACAAGATACCGTTGGTGCTTCGTATGGGCTTCGGCGGAGGCATGGTATTGGGAGATGCCTGGGGAGAAGGTGTGTTGCAACGAATGAATAGAAAATGAATAAAAAAGTTGACTATATATGAACCGAATGAGATGGATGACAATCCTTACGATGTGCCTTGTGTTGCCGATGTCCGTGCCCGCAAGGCAGAGAAAAGCCCCCGACACATGGGCACCAAGAGCAGACAGACCATTGGTGAAACCCATATCGCGTCTTTATACGCCCAAGGCAGGTCTGCAAGACAGGCACATAGCCGTGTGGCAGAGCCATGGATGGTACTACGAGCGGAAACTTGACAGATGGGAGTGGCAGCGTGGGCGACTGTTGCAGACCGTCGAGGATTTATACACCCAGAGTTACGTGTTGCCATATCTGGTACCCATGCTTGAAAATGCCGGCGCCAACGTCCTTTTGCCACGGGAGAGGGATGTCAGTACTGTGGAGATGGTGATAGACAACGATGATGTCACCCATCATGACGGCATCTATTCGGAAGATGCAGGATGGACAGAAGGCGGTGTGGGATTCGCCCACCGTAAGGACGTGTATGGTGATGATGACCGTCCTTTCTCCGATGGCACTTTCCGCCAGACAACCACAGTCCGCAAGGGCGATGAGACTGTAGCCAGATGGATACCAGATGTGCCTCAAAAGGGCGAATATGCGGTTTATGTGTCGTACAGGACTGTGGCTGGCAGTACCGACGACGCTCTCTATACGGTGAAACATTTGGGCGGCGAGACGAGTTTCCGTGTCAATCAGACCATGGGCGGCGGAACATGGATTTACCTTGGCTCTTTTCTCTTTGACAAAGGCAGCAGCCCCGACGGATGTGTCACTCTTTCCAATCTCTCACGCAAGAAAGGAAAGATAGTGACGGCAGATGCCGTGAAGATAGGTGGAGGGATGGGCAACATAGCCCGGCACGGACAAGAAAGCGGTTATCCAAGATTTACGGAAGGAGCCAGATATTGGCTGCAATGGGCGGGAGCGCCAGACAGCGTGTTCACTCCTTTCAAAGGCGAGAACGACTACGATGACGACTATTGTTCGCGCGCCTTGTGGGTGAATTGGATGGGGGGCGGCTCGGATGTGCTTCCCGACCGTGAAGGGTTGCATGTGCCTTTGGACATGAGTTTCGCTTTCCATACAGATGCGGGTGTTACCAAAGACGATTCCACAATAGGCACGCTGATGATTTATGAGACAGAGACGGAAGGACGCACCACGTATTCCAACGGTGCTTCGCGCGAACTGGCGGGTGTGCTTGCCGACACCATTGAGAAACAGATACTCCACGACATACGTGCGCTGCACGAGCCTACATGGAACGGGCGCGGCCTGTGGAACAAGCCTTACTTTGAAGCAAGGGTGCCCGAAGTGCCCGCCGTCCTTTTGGAACTGCTGTCGCATCAGAACTTTGCCGATATGCGTTACGGACTTGACCCGCGTTTTCGCTTCACGGTCTCACGCGCCGTGTACAAGGGCATCTTGAGGTTTCTCAGCAAACAGAGAGGGCAAAAATGCGTGGTGCAACCGCTTCCGGTAACAGCCATGAGTGTGAAAATGGATGCGGAACGCAATGCCGTAGTGGAATGGAAAGCCGTGCTTGACTCTCTGGAGAGTACGGCTGCTCCACATTCGTACATTATATATACACGTAAGGATGGAGAAGGCTGGGACAACGGAACCTTGGTGGAGGAACCTCATTACGAGACCAAACTGGAGACGGGACACATCTACAGTTGGAAAGTCTGCGCCCTTAACGACGGCGGACTCTCTTTCCCAAGCGAGGTCCTCTCGGCAGGAGTTCCTGAAGGATGGAAGGAAGCAGACGGCATGGCAATGGTCATCAACGGATTTCAACGTGTATCCGCCCCTGCGGACTTTTGCTTTACCACTACAGACAACGTGCGTGTAGCTGGATTCGTGGATGCTGAAGATCACGGTGTGCCATACATCAGTGACATCAGTTATGTGGGGTCGCAGAAAGAGTTCAGATGTGGTGTGCCTTGGACGGACGACGATGCCACTGGCTTCGGTGACAGCTATGCCGACTACGAGACACAGGTCGTGGCAGGAAACACTTTCGACTATCCGCTTGTTCACGGAGAGGCTCTTATGTCTGCCGGACTGGCATTCGTCTCTTGCGGCAGCGAGGCTCTCAAGGACACTGTGCTCTCCCTCGCCACATATTCTGTGGTGGACCTTATATTGGGTAAACAGTGCCAAACCAAGATGGGCAACGGCAAACACCACCCCATAGAGTTCAAAGCGTTTCCGCCGCATCTGCGAAAGGCTCTCGCCAAATATCTGCAGGACGACGGAGGAAGACTTTTTGCAAGCGGGGCTTTCATAGGCACAGACATCTGGGCTAACAAATTGGCGGCTCCCGTAGAGGAAGAGAAGACATTCGCCACAGAAGTGCTTAAATACACATGGAGAGCTGGCCGTGCGGACAATATGGGCAAGGTCAAGTCGGTGCGTTCCGCTTTCTCTTCTCCAGGCTCCAACTACTCTTATGCACACACGCCCAACGCTGAGACATACGTGGTGGAGTCTCCCGATGCCATAGAGCCTGCTTGTTCCGAGGCGCATACCACACTCCGGTACTCATCCAACAATCTCAGTGCGGCTGTCGCCTATCGTGGTGAAAAATACGCTACTTACATCATGGGAGTCCCCTTTGAGTCAATAGCCGACAAAGTTGAGAGGGGGACATTGATGAGAAAAGTGCTTGACGCTCTGGAAATAACAGTTAAATGAGGGCAATATGTGTCAGTATTGACTTTTCCGCAGACAGACGACTTGATGTCTTGACGGCAAGGAGGTAAAAGGATTGATGGAAGAAGAGAAGGAAATATTCAAGAGGCCAGTATGGGTCTCTGTCTTTGCTACGACTGCCGCCGTAGCGTGGGGATGGGCGTATCCGCTTATAAAGTTGGGGTTCGCCGAGTTTGCCATCACACCGGAGATGACCGGAAGCAAAATGGTTTTCGCAGGTGTGCGCTTCTTCTTCTCCGGCCTCATAATACTTGCGCTGGCTGTCAGGCAGAAAAGGAGCTTTGCCGTAAGAAAGGCGTGCGACTGGTGGTTCATACTCCTTTTCACTCTGCTCAACACCACTCTGCATTATGCTTTCTTCTACTTCGGCCTCTCGCACAGCGTGGGGGCAAGAGCCGCCATTCTCAACTCGCTCGGGGTGTTTGCTGTGGTAATCTTTGCCTGCATCTTCTTCCCGAGCGACCGCATTAGCTTCAACAAGTCGCTTGGGTGCATACTTGGTTTTTCTGGCATTATGGCACTGAATATGGGCGGCGAGCAGAGCGGTGGCTTCACGTGGCAAGGCGACGGTTTCATAATTCTCAACGCCCTTTGCAGCGCCAGTGCGTCACTTCTCACCAGAGGGCTCGGGAAGAGGGTGGACATATTCTCTGGTACCGGTTACAGCCTATCGTTCGGAGGATTGCTGCTTCTGGTGGTGGGGCTCGCCATAGGTGGCACGCTACCCCAAATCACGTCCGTCGGTATTGTCTATCTCTTTCTCCTTATCGTCATCTCCGCATTAGGGTTTGCATTATACAATCAGTTGATTATGTGCAACCCCATCGGGAAAGTGGCGATATACAACTCTTTCATTCCTGTGGTGGGAGCCGTCACCTCGTGTATCTGCCTTGGCGAAACATTTTATTTCAAATACATAGTGGCTGCCTCTCTTGCCACGGCAGGCATCTACCTCATCAACGTCGGCAAAAGATGAATCGCCGTCTTGCCGTCTATATATGGAAGTTTTGTCATGCGTGGAAGTTGTCATTTAGGACGCACCTTTGGTGAAGAATTAACGACAGGAGATGTTTTTCATTAAAGGGCGAACGTCATGTCGTACTAATTTAGTACCTTTGCAGACAAATGACATAAACCAAAGATGGTAGAATACAACATAGAACTTGAGGGAAAGACAGTCCTCGTCACCGGTGCCGCCGGCTTTATAGGCAGCAATCTCGTAAAGCGTCTTTTCCATGATGTCAAGGACATCAAAGTTATCGGCATCGACAGTATTACCGACTATTATGACGTGAACATCAAACACGAGCGTCTGAAGGAGATAGAAGCGTTGCAGCGTGACTGGACTTTCTTCCACGCTTCTATAGCCGACAAGAACGCAGTGGACAAGATTTTTGCCGAAAACGATGTCGCCGTCGTCGTCAACCTTGCCGCACAGGCCGGCGTGCGTTACAGCATCACCAATCCGGATGCCTACATACAGAGCAACCTTATAGGTTTTTACAACATACTTGAAGTTTGCCGTCACCACGAGGTGGAGCATCTCGTCTATGCCTCTTCCTCATCTGTATACGGCAGCAACAAGAAAGTGCCCTACTCCACCGACGACAAGGTGGACAACCCTGTCAGTCTGTATGCAGCCACCAAGAAGAGCAACGAACTTATGGCCCATGCCTACTCCAAGCTCTACGACATCCCGTCCACAGGCCTCCGCTTCTTCACCGTCTACGGACCTGCGGGACGTCCCGATATGGCATATTTCGGATTTACCGACAAACTCGTGAAAGGCGAGACCATCAAGATTTTCAACTACGGCAACTGCAAACGCGACTTCACATACGTCGACGATATAGTTGAGGGCGTGGTGCGTGTCATGCGGCATGCCCCGGAGAAACGAAAGGGTGAAGACGGACTTCCCGTTCCACCTTATAGCGTGTACAACATTGGCAACAACTCCCCGGAGAACCTTCTTGACTTTGTAAACATCCTTCAAGAGGAGCTCGTGCGTGCAGGAGTCTTGCCCGAGGACTATGACTTCGAGTCGCACAAGGAACTTGTCCCCATGCAACCCGGAGATGTTCCCGTCACCTATGCCGACACCACACCTCTGGAGCGGGACTTCGGCTTTAAGCCTTCCACACCTCTGCGCAGTGGTCTCAGAGCTTTTGCCGAATGGTACAAGAAATACTATGCTTAGGCATTTTTTTGATGACGCTCCGTTCCTCTACGGTGTGTACGGTGGAGAGTTTGAGGCGAAACAAACGGTTTGACTATTATGTTTGACAGAAGCATACCACAAGGCATTAAGAACGTCGTCTTTGACTTCGGCGGCGTACTGATTGACTGGAATCCGCGCTACCTCTACCGTAAAGTATTCGCCTCGGAGGAGGAGATGGAGTGGTTTCTTGCCAATGTCTGCACCAGCGAGTGGAATGCCAGGCAAGATGCAGGCCGCCCATTCGCCGAGGGCATTGCTGAGGCAAAAGTGCAATATCCGCAATACTCTGCACAGATAGAGATGTTCTGGAGCCGCTGGATGGAGATGGTTGGCGGAGAAATAAAAGAGAACACCGATTGGCTCCGCCGCCTGAAAGCTGAAGGCTACGGCATCTACGGCCTCACCAACTGGTCGGCGGAGACCTTGCCGCAGGCGATGGAACGCTACAACTTCTTCCAGCTCTTCGACGGCATTGTGGTCTCGGGCGAAGAACACTTGATCAAGCCAGACCCCAGCATCTACCGCGTCTTGCTCGACCGCTACAGTCTCAATTCTGCCGAATGCCTCTTCATTGACGACAATCCGCAGAACGTCGAGGCGGCAAAACGTATCGGCATGAAGGGGCTTATATTTGCTTAAGTGAACATTAAAAAAACAACTTGAACTTTTTATATTGGTTTGAGAGAAATCACGTTTTCCCTGGCTGTACAACCATAGCATCCCTGGCTGTACAGGCATAGCACCTATGGCTGTACGTCCATACAACCTATGGCTGTACAGGCATAGAATCCTTGCCTGTACGGCCATGCGACCCCATAAAAACTGCCGTGAGAGTGGCACAAAAGCTAACCATAGAAACCCCACTGTACAATCGTAGATACTACGCTGTACAAGTACACCCCAAACCCACAAGTTTCCCCATAGCCGATTCTGGGAGAAGATGGAATTGTATACGATAAAAACAGGTGACATCTCGACAAGAATACAATGTGGGCGTGTCCGCAACAGCAGACACGCCCACATCGGGAATTGCATTGTGCGGGAATTACCTCAGTTGTTTCTTCCCGTTTACTATTACTATGCCACGTGTGTTCTTGCCGGCAACCATACCGCCCACAGTATATGTACGTGAAGAGCGGTCGGCATCGTCCGTCACACCATGTATGGCATCCGGGTCGTCATCAATGTAGCCGCAAAGCGCCGTGTAGTCGCCGCGCTTAACCTGCCAGTCGAGTACCGGGTAGCCGTTGCCTATCTTGCCGTTGGCGTTCCATCCTGTCCAAGCGGATACCGTACGGCAGACATCTTCGCGGTTTCCTTCGTTGAGGCACAACACGTTGTCGGAATAGGTCTCTCCCTCGCCAGCCACACCTTCAGCCTTGCTTCCGTTGGCATAACCGCCGGCATAGCTGTAAGAGATGCTGAGAGAGGAACTGCCAGCTCCAACGAGGTCGCCCACAACGCCGTCTCCGCTAACCGCAGCATTGGCATAGCAGTTGGTGACAGCCGACTCACCCTCTGCCAAACCTGCCACACCGCCCACAAGACCTTGTCCCTCCACCTTGCCGTGGAAGTAGCTGTTGCTTACAGTGGTGGTGCCGTCGTACTCCTCTGTGCCGAGCACGCCTGCAAGTACGCCTGTGCCCGCAGCCTTACCGCCGTTTACGGAAGCGTTGTAGAAACCGATGTTCTTGACCTCTCCGCAAAGCGTACCGAAGAAGCCCGACTCAAACTCGTTGTCCGCATTGGCGAAAACGCTGATGTTCTTTATCACATGGTTGTCGCCGTCGAGACTCACATAGTGGTTGCGCGCACATTCGCTGCTGTTTCCGAAGAAAGTGCTGTTGAGGGGATACCATCCGCCGGACTCCATGTCAATGTCGTCCGTGAGACGGAAGTATGTAGTCTTGCCCTCTTCCATGCGTCCCTGCATACTCTGCAAGTCGCAGGCGTTGGCTATCAGATACGGGTCAGCTTCCGTGCCGCGCCCCTTGGTGTCGAGGAGAGTGGCCTTCATGGTCGCATGGTTCATGTCGAACTCTATCAGATAACGTCCGGCAGGAGAGATGCGCCATGTACGGTCGAGACCGCGTACAAGGCTGTCCACCTGCTCGCCGCTGTTGATGTTGAGATACTGCGTGGCGCTGCCATAACGTGCTTCTGTCCAGCTGGAGCGTCCCGTAGTGCTGTAGTTGGTCATGTCCGTGTTGCTTCGGCATGCCATGATGCCGAACGAGCAGTAAGAATTGGCGTTGTCGAGCACCATGTCCACAGTACCCACATAGCGTCCTTCACCTACGTGCTGCAGAGGCCACTGTTCGGTGTTCTTCCACCTTTCCACGCCACCGTTGCTGTTGGCAAGCGTTCCGGTCACGTACACCTGGTTGCTCCACTTGTACTCATCCTTGAGGCTGAAGTCTACAGTCATCTCGTCCAAGTCGAGTGTGATGTCGTATGTGCCGGCTGAAGCCTGCCAGTCCACGCCGCCTTCCGTCACACCGAATGTGTGGCATGCGGGTGTGATGTAGTTGCTGTTGGGGGCACCGCACTTTAAAATGGTGTTTATGCGGCGGAAGTACAATCCGGCACGTTGGTCGGAATTAGCCTTGCGGCTGCGGTCCTGCAGAGTGACGCTGCCTGTCCACTTGCCGTCGGCGTTCTTGTAGAGGGGATAGAGTGTACACATACGCGAGTACTCCCAGTTGCCGTCCTCGCTGCCTGGAGCGTAAAGGTCGCCCTGTACGTACACCACGCCACCGAAGAGCGTGTTGGACATCAGGCTCTCTATCTTCTCGTTGGCTTCCCCGTCCGTCATGGAGCCAGTCACCAAGACTTCAGACAGCTCGTCATAGAGTTTTGACATGAAGTCCTTCAGTTCTCCGTCCTCCAGGCCGTCCGTCATGGCGTTGGCGTATTCGTATATCTCTTTCAGTTTGGCGTATACCGTCTTGCTTGAGTCTATAGCCGAGAATTCGGAGTTGATGTCGCAAAGGATGTTCATCTTCTCCTCCATGTCGGAGGTAGCCCTGGCCTCTTCTATGAGCGAGGATATGAGCTCGGAATGTGCCGAGCTGAAGAACATCTCCTGGTCTGTCCTCTGCAATTCCAGCATGTCGAGACGTGCCGAGTACTGGTCAAGCATGTTGTTTGCGGCTTCGCTGCCGGCACCATGATATGTGAGACGGAAGTCGCCCCATATAGTGAGGTTCTTGTTTCTCCATGGAGTCTCGCCGTTGCGTATGCCCAAGCGCAGCGTGCCTCCCTTTACCACGGCGTACGCACTTTGGGCGTATCTGTTGCCGTTGAAGGCGAACCCTGCTGTGTAGATGTTGTCGGGAACGTATCCTGTGCCCACATCCAAGTCCTTGCTTGCAGTCTGTTCTCCGTTGTGTGGAGCTTCCTCGTCACTGTCGCTGTTGATGCGGCAGTTCACACCGTTAATGGCATCAGCATAGTCGAGGATGTCTGCGTAGACGCTCTTCACCGGAGTGGCGAACTCGTTGATGAAAAGGCTTGCCGGTATCACGTCCGTCCCGTCGTAGAGTCCTTGGCGCGCTTCGCCCGGACGGTGGAACGCGTGGGCCTTCAGCTCATAGATGCCATCCTTGAGACCTGTGATTTCCTGAGACACCTCAAATGCGGTGTTGTATCCGGCAGCCACGGGGAACACGTCTGTGAAACCGCCGTTCTCCACCATGTTCCATCCGCTGTTGGAGTGACTTGTCTCCACTGTCCATCCCTTCCATCCGCCTTCTGTGAACTGCGGGTTGGTGATGAGAGACGTGAAGTCCATGCCTTCTGAGTCGGCCTCCTTCACGGCATCAGCAAGGACAGTCCTTGCAAAATCGGACTCCTCAGCCAGTTCCTCAGTACCTATCTGCCGGTATTCCAAGATGTAGAGAGACGTGCCGCACGGGAACTCCTCCGAAGGCTCTTCCTCCTGCGTGAGGTAAGTCTCCAGACGGTCGGCGGCATCGCCTGACAAATTCTCGCTGTTGGCTTTCCAGTAGTTCATAATCTCTTCTATCACCGCCTTGTAGGAGACGTATGCAGCCACGCTCAGTTTCACCATGTCGGGGTATCTGCCAGCCTTGTCCGCAGCCTCTATAATCTCCTCTGCGGTGGCAAGGCTTTCCACATTGTCCATAAGGTCGGCATACTCGTCCTTGATGCTTTCCTGTCCCTCCAGGGCACTCATGTCCTGTGCGTCTTCGGCTATCTGTGCCTTTATCAGCCCATAAGCTTCCGCATCGTCACCCATATAAATGAGGCGCAGACGGTCTATCACCATTTGTTTGTTCTCCTGCTCTATCACCGAAGAGAATCCGAGGCGTACAGTATCCGAGTGCACGGCGAAGTAAAGGTCGTTCCAATACTTGCCCTTGCCCATGTAAACGGCGGCTCCGACCGCATTGGCGGGCACATACATCTCATTGCCGAGCTGTGTCTCGTTCTGGCCGTCGTTTATCTTGTATGCCTGTGCATCCGCTGTGATGTCCTTCAGACGGCGTGCCACCGTCTTGCCGTCACTTTCCGCATATACATACACGTTGCGCAAGAGGTCGTTCTCCAATTCCCCGGAGGCGTAAACGTCGTCCGACAGGGCTGCCGAACGCGCAAATCCCTGGATGCGGAGTCTGTAGACACCCTGCTTGAGCGAAGCCACTTTCTGGTAGGTGTCGAACGTCTTTGCCGAGATGTCGGCAACTCCGTTGGCCACGTTAAGCGCAGAACCGTCCCAGCTGAAAGCGTCCACGTTGAAGTCGGGGTTCTTGATAGCCTTTACGAAGCCTGTGAAGTCGGCATCCTCCAGTCCGCACACCTTGCAGAATCCGTCCTCAAAGGTATGTGGCGGCACAGTGGACTCGTTATTGTTGGAATATATCACGGATGTGGGGTCTACAGAACCGTCGCACAGCATCTTGCCCTTGGGATACACACGTGCGTGTCCGTTGGAGAATGGCATGGGTTGGTCGTCCACCGTAGCACCGTTGTCAAGGTTCTGATACCATGCTATGTTGCTCTGGTCGCCGTTGAGCTTGAAACACAACGAACCGTCGGAGATGTTCTCAAACTCTACGATTATACCTTGTTCGCCAAATGTGCTGTAGAGGTTGGAGAGGACACCGCTGCCATGGCGCACCATGTACATATCGGCTCTGTCGTTGCCAAGCACCTCGCTGCAAGTCCAGCAGTTGGACACCTTAGGACTGTTGCTTCCGCCCCATCCTACGATAGCCGCACACTGGTCGGAGCCGCTTATCAGTCCCGTGGAGAAGCAATTCTCTATGGTTATGCTTGCCCTGCTGCCCACATTGCTTCCAAAGATGCCGGCAGCCTGTTTTCCTGCGGCATACACGTTACCCATATTGCCAATGTTGCGCACCGTTATAGAACCTCCTTGCGAGGCGGCTCCCACAAATGCCACACACTCTCCGGTACTGCTGATGGAGCAAGTCTCGTCGAAGAGCACATTCTCTATCAACGCTCCGTTACCCACGTTTCCGAAGAAACCCGCATTGTTGCCTGTGGCGTTGACGGCAAGGTTGCTGATGCGGTGTCCCTGTCCGTCGAAGTGTCCTGTGTAGACTGCGGGCGACGACCCGATGGGCTGGAAGAGGTCGCTGTAGTCTGTCATGTCGATATCCTCGGCAAGGCGGAAGTTGTAGTCGTAGTGCTTGTAGTCGTTGACCATGCGTGTCAGCCAGTACAACTGTGAAGCGTTGCTTATCATATAGAACCCGTCCGCCAACGGAGCGTAATCGGGTTGAGGCGCATCGCAGTTGATGCAGAAACCGTCTTCGTACTCGTGCGGAGGTATGTCGCCGCTCTTGTTGTTGGAATACGAGACATCGCCTGTGGGTATGCCGTCGCATCCCACGGCACCGTTGGCGTATACTATGCCGCTGTCAACAGGATAAGGCACAGGGTAAGAGTCGGTGCCTATTCTCTGGTACCATATTATATTGCTTTGGTCGCCGTTGAGCTGGTAGCAGAGCTCTCCGCCTTCGGCTGGGTTGTCTGTGAGCCATACATAGTCTTTTCCCTGACCTGCGTCTTCCGTCTCGCTCACGTCGAAGCAGTTGGTAAGAGTCGCTGTCCCGGGTTCGTACCTGATAAGGTTGCAGAGATAGTCAAACTTGCCTCCGGAGTAATCCGCTCCTGAGATGTAGCCCGAGTTCACACAATTGGTGAGGACACATCCGCTCTTGTTTACCCAAGAGCAGAATGCGGTGGCTGGCGCTCCGGATATTTCCCCGGCATTGAGACAGTTGACGAGCTTGATGGAAGGATATGCGCTTTGTCCTGCCCCGATAAAGCCCGAAGCGGAACCGTTGGAGACTACCATAGCCTCGTTGACGCAGTTCTCCATCAGCAGAGGTGTGCCTGCGTCTGTCTGCGCACAACCTATGAACGCGCCTACCTGGTTGCTGCCGGAAATCTCGCAACTCTTGTCAATGGTGAGGTTGCGTATCTCCGTACCGCCACGGACATAGCCGAAGAAGCCTACGCCGCTGCCCGTGGACGTGAGTATCATGTTCTTGATGCGGTGTCCCTGTCCGTCGAACACACCGTTGTACTTGTACGTGGTATTCTGGCCTATGGACGAATGTGCGTTCTCCACACCCTCATAGTCTATGTCGGCCGTGAGCTTTGCCTTGATGGTGGTCATGTGGGCTTCGTTCACCAAAGCGGCAAACCACTCCACATCCTTTACCGTGGCAAGAGGGTAGAACCCCTCTTCGTCTGTGGCTATGTGGTCCGGAAGGAGAGAGTTGCATACTGTGCAGCGTCCGTCCACGTCGGTATGCTGAGGTTGGGGTGTGGTGTTCTCGTTGGAGTAAGTGAGTTCTCCGTCAAGAGGCGTGCCGTCGCATCTGACATTGCCGTTGCCGTATACCTGCTTGTGCGAAGAGAATGGCACCGGATATGAGTCTTCTCCAAGGTTCTGGAAGAAGACGGCACTGCCTGCGTTCTTGCAAAGGAGGTAGCACAGTTCGCCCGAAGTAATCATGGACTGCGTCAGGTATGTCAAGCCCGCCGGGGCAGAAGCGTCATCCATGTCCTGTTGGTAACTGTAACAGTTTGTCATGGTCACCGAGGTCTTGGGGTTGGCGAACGAAGCCACATGCGGCAGTTCGCTCTCCATGATGGAGACACAGTTGGTGAAAGATGTGGCTGCATTCTTGCTCACCCATCCCACAAAACCGTGGTTGTATTCGTTCACTCCGCTCGCCTTGTATGCCGACACGCAATTGACGAATGTGGCAGGATAGGCGGAGTAACCCACAAACGCGGCATTGGAGGCGTTGCTTCCGCAGTCTGCGTAGATGGATGCCGTCACCACCACGTTCTCGAAGGTGAAACTTCCGGCAGCGGTGGCTGCAAGGGCCGCGCAGTTCTTGTATGTCGCCTTTATGTCACCGCCAACGACAAGGTTCTTCACCGTACCTGCGAAATTGACGAACATGGCAGTGGACTCACCGCCGAAGTCGTAATTGAGGGTGACGGTGTGCCCGTCGCCGTCGAACGTACCTGTGTACGTCGAGGTGTTGCAGAGCCTGAAGTCTACGTCCTCTATGTCTGCGGTAAGCAGGACATTAGACTTCTCAAACCCTGTGAGTTTGGTCCACGCCAACAAGTCGGCTTTGCTGCCGATGAGGTATGTCCCATCCTCGTTAGTGGCTGGCACCGACTGGGCCGCCACACTTGTCCCGTAAAGCCAGAATGTGGCTAAAAGGAACAACAAGTAAAGATTTCTCTTCATTTTTTTGATGGTTTAGGAAAGTTTATAATTATTGTTTATTGTTTATTGTTGATTAATGTTTTCTGTTCTTATGTGTCCGCAACAAAAGGATAGTCACCGTCCGTCTCCTCATTTCATGTATTTCCTTCCGTCCATTATGTATACGCCTTTCCGGAGTGTGGACGGGGACGACAGCTTGCGTCCCATGAGGTCGTACACGCCAGAGCGCGTCACTTGCGTTTCCCGGCGAGGCAAAGAAATGGCGGTCTCGTCGTCCCCTGCCACAACTTCCTCTATGCGGAAGTTGTCCACGCGGAACTTGCCTGTCCTGTCTGTGCCTACCGCACTTGTGCCGTCTCCCTTCAGCGAGCCGGACTTTACGCCTATCGTCAAGTCCTCGCCCTCTCCCACAGTCACCGTGACACTTACCTCATGCATGGCATTCTTGTCTATCTTCTCGCCTGTATAACATGCGAATGTGTTGTTCTCGCCCTCCGTGAGGTTCTGCGCATACGAATGGACAGACCCATAGTATTGCACTTCCCTGTTGGCAAAGAGCCGTCCTTGCCCCTCTTTTCCCTCCTCGCTCCACAGGAGACAGCTCACACGGTATGTGGTGCCGGCTTTCAGCTTGGATGCCGGTATGGTCTGGTACAACACGAAGTCGGTGGGCATGGGACGGTATCCCGACGGGGTGAATGCGCAGTAGTTGAGCCCGTGCATACCGTCTCCGTTGCCGTATATCCCCGATGCCGCCAATGAATACGTGCCGCTGTACGATGTCTGCCATCCGTAAGGGACTGTCCCTATAACGTTCTTGCCTTCGGCTGGGACACCTTCGGCCATGTATTCAAAATCCGGGTTTATTATCAGTTCCCGCGTCAGGGAGTCTCTGTCGGATGTGTCGAGGTCTCCTATCCGGCGTATGGTGAACTTGTCCACCTTGAACCATCCGGTGTCGTCGGTCTGCTTGCCGGCGTTGCTGACACAACTTGTGCGTATGCCCACCTTCAGGTCTTCGCCCTCATGCACGGCCAGCAGCACTCTCATCGGGTGCATGACGGTGTGCGTCTCGTAGCCGGCTTTGTAGGAGGCGTACGTGCTGAACTCGTCGTCCTCGAGTATCTGGTCATAGTCTCCCTTGTGCGAGTAGTACTGCACATGATCGTTGGCAAAGAGGCGGCAAGCCCCCCTTTTGCCACTCTGGTTCCACAACAGGCACCCTACCTCATAAACGCCGGGGGTGAGCTTGTCTGCCGGTATGGTCTGGTAGAGTTCACATTCTTCGGGCATGGGGGCCGACTTTATCCAGCACAGGTTGCCGTCGTCGTCCCTTATGGAGGCGTCCTTGCTTATCCCGTAAGAATTGCCTTGCAGTTCTCCTTTCAGAGACCATCCGTAGGGCACGCCACGGCGTATGGTGCCTGTGGTGTTGGCAAGTATGTTGTCCCCGACCTTATAAAGTTCAAAGTCCGGGTTTACCATCACCTCCTCCGCAATGTTGCCCTCGTCCTCCGCATTCATCCTGCGGTAGAGTATCTGGCTTATGACTATGGAGGGGTTCATGGCATAGAAGCGCACCTTGTAGTCCCTCTGCGATGTGGCGGTGTAGGTGAACCGCGCTTCGGCATACCCGTGCATCACATTGTCGCTCCATATATTGGTCTCGGCTCCGGCCTTTATGCTTACGGCAGTGACATTGCCCGACCCTATTCCCATTCCTATCACAAGGTCGTTGTCTGTGGTTATGGGGAAGGTGGGCAGACATCTTGCCACTATCTGGTACTTGCCTTTTTCCAATGGGATGGTGTATTCCATATAGGGACCTCTGCTTTTGGCCGTGGCGGCTGTGTACTTGGTATAGTCTGTCGGCAGCACCGCCATACCGCGCGGTGACACGCCGAGGTTCTCTATCGCTGTCCACGATCCTCTGCTGGACGTATAGGCGTCAGCGTCGATGTAAGTGTTGTCGTCCTTAGGCAGGGAGCCTCCACTCACGTCGTTCACTTCATCGGAGAGAGCCGCGTACACCGGACCGAACTGGCTGTTGGTTCCCGCATTAGGGGTCATGCTCATCATGTAGTTCCATTTGCCTCCGGCTGTCTCGTTGTTGTATTTTGCCGTCAGGTGGACGATGTCGTCGTATCCGGCACGGGATATGGCCGCATAGGCGAGACTCTTGGCACGGTCTCCCACTCCGGCGTACCAATGGCTGAGGTTGGCTCCTATAAGCTTGAAGTTCATGTCCGCGGCCGCCACTATGGGATATGTCACCAGCTGAAAGTACGCGTCTCTGAGTCTCTCGGGCATACTGCCCTCCAAGGCATATACCTTTTCCGCCAACGCCTGGTAGTCGCTGATGCGGCGTATCTTTTCCTCCGTAGTGAAAGTGACCTCCCTCACCGTCTCCGGCTTGCTTTGTGCCGCAAGGCGGTAATGCTCCAGCCTTATCTCCGCCAGTTGGTCTGCGTGCTCTTCTCCGAAAGTGCGGGCAGACCACCATCTGGCAAAACGCCATGCCTTGTCCGGAGTCCAAGCCTCCACGTCCCATGCCAGTTCCATGAAGAACTCCAGTTCCGCCTCGGCAGGTTTGATGTCGCCTACGTTCACCATCCAGAAACGCCGCATCCCGTTCTCGTACGCCTTGCACAACTCGTAGCTGACAAGCGACGGCGAGATGGTGCTCAGCCATATATACGAACATGGGTTGCCCAGATACGAGAGGTGGTAGTATATGCCGTTGCCGCCGCTGCGTTTCTGCTCCTCGGCAGTGGGAAGCTGACGTATATAGGCATAGTTGTCGTCCACCCAGCACAGGGTCACGTCGTCCGGTATCTCAAGACCGGCGTTGTAGAGCGTAAGGGCTTCCTTGTACGGTATGTATATCTGCGGTATCTTGGTGGGATCTCCTCCCAGGGAGTCTGTTATTATCTTCCGTTGGCACGCTATGATGTCTTTCAGTCCTGCCAGTTGGGCTTCCTGTCCCTCATATCCGAGCAGAGCCACATCGTGGCATCCCCTCATGCCGATGTCATATATCCCCTCGTAACCGCGTGCCTCTCCGGCCCGTTTTGCCCAATAGTCGGACACCTGTTCCGAGTTGAAGGCGAAGCTGAAATTGCTGGTAGTGCCTCCGAAGTGCGTCCATTCCCACAGGTTGTCCCTCAACATGGAGTCTCCGCTGCTCATCACCATACACCACTTGCGCGCAAGCCTCTTGTTGTCTTCCGACGACCAGAACGCACGCGAGGACTGATGCTTTGCAGGCCATAGACAGTTGGCGCGCAGACGGAGCAGGAGTTCCATAACCTTGTCGTATGTGTTCGGACCGATATTGCCGAACGCCACATCGAATGTCTTCTTTGCCCAAGGCAACATACACCAGTCCTCGTCGTTGATGAACAATCCGCGGTACTTCACCGACGGGGCTTCAGCTTCCGTCTTGTCACCGTCCACATATATATAAGGTGAAGGAGCCGGAGCGACATCCGCCCACCAGATGTAAGGCGAGACACCTATGCGTCTGCTTATCTCAAAAAGGCCGAAAGCCGTTCCCCTGGGTGTTCCGCCCATCACGACAAGCGCAACGTCCACGCCCTCCATGGGATTGTGCACCAGTTGCAACTTGTATGCTTCCCATCTTCCAGTCACCCCGGCGGTGTCCAACTTTGCGTCGGCTATCATGGTGTCTATCCATTTGCAGCTTCCTATGGTGCCGGCTATCACAAGCGTTTTGTTGTCTCCCGGAGTGGTGCGTAAAGCCAAAGCTTGGCCGGTCACAGCTTTCACGTCTTCGGACACGCAACGCGCTACGGTGTTTACCACTTCGTCATCATTCGTGTCTATCAGTATGTCAGCTTTTGTCTCTTTGCCTACAAGAGGAAAAGAGCCATCTTGGCCTTGCGAGAAACGCAAATCGGCAAACGCTTGCAACGACAAGATTACTGTACTGATTGTCAGTAATGTACGACGTGTGAATACGGATAAAAAAGTATGCATTATGCAGAATATGTTATGTTGTCAAGCGCAAAAATAGCAAATAATTTTATACAACGCTGCAAAAAAGTGCAAAAAAAAATCTTTTTGTTTTCACTTTGGGCGGGTTGCCAATGTTCTCTTTTCCAAAAACGGTTACCGTTTTTTTTGGCAGACCCCATGGTTCGCGGGCACGAACCCCACGGTATCTGTTCGGGGACTATGGGGTTCCCCACTGCGGAGGGTGGGGTGCCTGTGCCGCCGTCTCTGTGTGATTTTTGTTTTTTGGCAGAGGGTTAATGGAGTATGGGTTAGAAGGTAATTCATTGCGTACGATTTGAGCAAGACCCAAAGAAAATGGGGGTTGCGAAAAATAAGATTAGAGTGTATGCGCCTCGTATAATAGATTTAGACGAGAAACGCTAAACATTTGTTGACAGAGGTTAAATTTGGAGTTAAAAAACATTAAACCAGGTTCTTTTCGCCGTGTTTGTTTAGAACGTATGATATAAGTTCTTATCTTTACCCCGAAAAGCATACAAAGCATACAAAACCATGAGGATAGTGCAGACTTTCTGGACAGCAGGGCAAGACCCGCTGAAGTGCTCTTTCGGATGGCTTCATCCGGAATACAACCTCATGTCGTGGGGATCTCTGCTCAGGTGTTTGTCCAAAACAAGGAACAGAGCACCGAGTTTTACGGCAAAATGGTTGAACACATTCTTTCGTGTCCGGGCCTTGTTGTGCCCGAGACTGTGCAGAGTGCCATCA
>CAVHCL010000105.1:0-11334 GCA_963634425.1 Bacteroidaceae bacterium | reverse complement strand
AAAGTGAAGAACAACACGAAAGTGAATACCATGGCTGGAGCCACGTATTTGGCAGCCCCAAGGATAATAAACTGTTTCTGCCCGGGAAAGTGGACGCTCACCACGCCCATCTGTCCTGTGGGATCGCTACGGAAGAGTGTCTGCGTATAGCTGTACTCCAGACCCTCCTCTTTGAAATCCTCACACCGGAACACCTCCCTGCCATCGGCGGAATACACTATGTAATGAAAGTCCAAAGTGATGCCGTTGCGCTCCAGAGCCAACCGAAGACAACCGTCAAGCTCGGCCTTATTGATGCGGTCCTGAAGTTTCTTGTCACTGGCAGTGTACATCACAGCATATATGACCTCCTCCAACACACCCTGCTCGTAAACATAGGCATTCTGCACTTGTTTGCGAAGTTGCGACATGGCCTGAGCCATTCTGTTGACCTGTGTATGACCGAACAGGCTGGGGAACAAATTAACCCCCACCAGTTGCATCTTGGGACGGTGTCCTGCGGGAAGTGTGTCGGGGAAAGCAATACGCTTAACAGGTGTCATCCCGGAGACATCAAACGTGTCCTGTTCGTGCTGATGAAAGACCGTCTGCATATATCTGTATGTCTCCGACCGCTCCAAATCACGCGAAGCTTGATTGAGACTGCGCAACACGTTCTCGTCGAACTGTTCCTTACGCATCCTGACAATGGCGTTTGCGTAGCGGCTCTGCAAGTACAAAAGTACGAGGAATGAAAATCCCATCACTACGCACACCAACCAGATATATTTCCTTTTCATGGAAGCAAAGATATGCAACTTTGTTAAATTTACAAATAAAAGCCGACGCAAAATGCGCCGACTTTTAACTTATTTAACTGAATAGTTGTTTTTAATTTCCAATTCGTCAATTATCACTCATCCTGCGAAGCTTGGTATTCCGCTACCAGTTTGTTCTGCACATCGCTAGGAACAAGTTCGTAGGAAGCAAACTTCATGATAAAGCTTGCCCTGCCTCCGGTAAGGCTGCTGAGAGTAGTACAGTAGTTGGACATCTCTTTCTGCGGAGCCTTGGCGGTAAGTTTCTCATAACCGTTCTCGCTGGTCATTCCCATTATCATGGCGCGTCTGCCTTGAAGGTCACTCATCACGTCGCCCATCTTGTCGCTTGGAACAAACACCTCCACATCGTAGATAGGCTCCAGAATCTTCGGCCCCGCATTTTTGAACGCTGCGGCAAATGCCTGACGGCCAGCAAGCATGAACGAAAGTTCGTTGCTGTCTACCGGGTGCATCTTGCCGTCGTAGACAATCACCCGCACATCGCGCGCATAACATCCAGTAAGAGGACCCTGTTCCATACGCTGCATGATACCCTTGAGTATAGCAGGCATAAAACGCGCGTCTATGGCTCCGCCCACCACACTGTTGATGAAAACCAGCTTGCCGCCCCACTCCAAGTCCACAGTTTCGGTGCTCTTGGCGTTGACACGGTATTCCTGATTACCGAACGTATAGACATCGGGAGCAGGCATACCTTCGTAATAAGGCTCTACTATGAGATGAACCTCGCCAAACTGTCCGGCGCCTCCAGACTGTTTCTTGTGTCTGTAATCGGCACGCGCTGCCTTTGTGATTGTCTCACGATAAGGTATCTTAGGCTCGTTGAACACGATTTGTATCTTTTCGTTGTTCTCCATTCTCCACTTCAACGTACGCAAATGGAACTCGCCCTGACCGTGTACGAGAATTTGCTTCAACTCCTTGCTCTGTTCTATCTGCCATGTGGGGTCTTCCTCACGCATTTTCTGCAAAGCGTTCATCATCTTCTCCGTTTCCTGCTCGTTGACGGCGTTTATAGCTCTCGTGTACTTGAAGTTGGGATATTTGATGAAGTTGAAACGGTTGTCGCAGTCCTTGCCATTAAGTGTGTTTCCTGTCTTCACGTCCTTCAGCTTCACTGTGCAACCGATGTCGCCAGCCACCAGTTCCTCCACCTTGATGCGGTTGGCTCCAGCACAGACAAAAAGCTGAGCCATACGCTCTTTGCTTCCGCGGTCTGCATTGGTAAGGTCGTCTCCTTCGTGCACCTTGCCGCTCATTACTTTGAAGTACTGCACCTCACCGATATGAGGCTCCATAGCGGTTTTGAAGAAGAACAGGCTTGTCGGCCCCTCTGTGTCAGGCGCAACCTCTTCGCCACGTGTGTTGAACACTTTGGGCATCTCGTCCACGAAAGGCACCACATTGCCCAAAAACTCCATCAAGCGCCTTACGCCCATATCCTTCACGGCATCGACGCAGAACACCGGGAACATACTGCGAGAAGCCAATCCCTTGCGGATACCCTCGCGCAGCTCGTCCTCGGTGAGCGACTCGGTCTCAAAGAATTTCTCCATCAGCACGTCGTCATGTTCGGCTGCCGCCTCCACCAAAGCCTTGTGCATCTCCAGAGCCTTACCCATCTGATCGGTGGGTATGTCTTCTATAGTCGGCGCACCGCCTTCTGCGCCCCACGAGTACTTCTTCATAAGAAGCACATCTATGAGAGAATTGAAATTCTGACCTGTCTCCAAAGGATACTGTACAGGCACCACCTTGGGACCGTAAATGCCTTTCAACTGCTCCAACAAAGAATCGTAGTCGCAGTTTTCGTCGTCCAACTGATTTACGAGGAAGATGACGGGCTTGTGCAGCTTTTCGGTATATCTGAAATGATTCTGCGTGCCCACTTCGACACCCGCCCCGCCTTTCAGCAGCAGCAAAGCGGTATCGGTGACGTTAAGAGCCGTGAGAGCGGCACCCACAAAGTCGTCGCTGCCGGGGCAATCTATGATGTTTAGTTTTTTGCCGTTCCATTCCACATGGAAAACGGTAGAGAACACCGAGTATCCGTATTCTTGTTCAACCGGGAAATAATCACTTACCGTGTTTTTATGTGTTATGCGACCACGTCTTTTAATAATCCCGGCCTCAAAGAGGAGAGACTCTGTAAGAGTGGTCTTACCCGCACCGTCATTACCCAACAGCGCAATGTTCTTAATCTCGTTAGCTTTGTAAGTTCTCATATTCAAATAGGTTTTATTAGCGTTGATTGTTACATTTCGTGGGCTAAATTTAAGGCTTTTTCCCGAGACAGCAACATCCGTGGTATATGTTAGAAAACATAAAAGCACGAAAAGCCTTTAAGACGTACGCACTATTAGCGCATAAGGTCACTTATTATGTCGTTTGAGACGAATATCCCGTCTTCCGTAAGGTGTAAAAAACAGTTTTCCACCACCAATTTGCCAGAATTGAGATGCGGTTCCGCCATTGCCAGACAATACTTTTTCTGCGCATCGTCCAACAGCGACAACGGAAGCCCTTTTGCGGTACGCAGACGGGTCATCACCAACTCGTCGTACAGTTCGTCATCGGAAAGTGTTTCGGTGCTGTGAGGCACATCGCCTGCAGCTGCAACATAAAGTCTCACATCTTCGTCGTTCGCCCTACGCAGACGTTTGCCGTCGTAAGAATGTGCCCCCGGACCGAGCCCGAGATATGGAGTGCCCGCCCAATAGCCGCTGTTGTGCCTTGAGCGCATCCCCTCCTTGCAGAAATTGGAAATTTCGTAATGTCTCATGCCGACTTTGGCCGTCTCCTCCACAAGAATGCGGTACATACACAAGGCCACTTCGTCGTCAACCTCTTCCACATCGCCGCGCTGGAGCATGGAAGCGAGCACAGTATCGTGCTCATACGTCAAAGAGTATGCACTCAGATGCGGCACGCCCAACGACAACGCTTTGCGCACGTCGGATGTCCAAGCCTCCACAGTCTGCCCTGGCAGACCGTATATCAAATCGAGGCTTAGATTTTCGTATCCTTCACGAAAGCATCCCGAAACGGCACGTTCCACTTGCATGGAAGTGTGCCGCCTGCCCAGCACTTTGAGTATGTCGTCGGAAAAAGTCTGCACACCCATGCTTATCCTGTTTACAGGGGTGTCCTTTATGCCTGCAAGCCACTCGTCGGTAACATCGTCGGGATTAGCCTCTATGGTGACCTCGGCATCTTCGGCAAGGGAACAGCAGCCTGCCACAGAACGGAAAACAGTATGTATGGCTTCCATGGACAAGACACTCGGCGTGCCGCCGCCTACATATAAAGAATGTACGTGAGAGAACGGTGTCTCCTCCATGCGAAGCCTCATCTCCCTACAGAGGGCTTCCACGTAAAGAGACTGCCACTTCTCCCCCATGGTAGTGGAAAAGAAGTCGCAGTATATGCATCTACTACGGCAAAAAGGAACGTGGATGTAAACGCCGCCTTCCACTCACTCCCTCATCTCTTGGAAAGTAATCTGGTAGAAACATGGATACACCGCACTGGTGGCGTTGGTCTGCCCCTCTGAGTGCGGCACTATAAGACGTACCTTGGCTATCTGCTCCTCAGTGCTCTGGCGTCCCACCTTGATGTACGACAGGGGCACAAGCCATCCATTGGGCACACTGGTGCTGCTGTAAGCCGAATACATGGCGCCTCCGCTGTTGACAGTGGTGTTGAAAGTGGCGGAGAATGTACCCGACGTGTTCTTTACATCTATGATGTCTGGATTGGTGTGCCAGTATGGAACCTCACTCGTCAACTGCAGACTGTCGCCAAGGATATTGAACTCGATAAACCTGCAGATGAGCCGTTTCTGGTCGCCCGACTCCATCATATTCCCCACTCCCTTGCGTACTATCTGCATATACACTCCGGAACTGGCAAAGAGGACATACTCGTTACGTGTCAGGTCTGTGACGCACCCCTGGGTGTTGAACTGTTCCTCCGATATGGCATTTATCACACCCACGTCACAAATGGTCTTCCCTGTATCGTCCTTTATCTGTACCCCACGTCCGAGGAATGCGCTGATGGCATCGCGTTCCTTTTTCTTTTGGTCGGCGTAAGTCTCCTCGTCCTTGCACGACGAGAATGTCAATGCGGAAAGTGCCAATGCGCACAGCGCAATTACAAATGTGTGATTCTTCATATATGATACTTGAACACTCCGTTTTTCTTAATTACTTTGTGCAAAAATACAAAAATAGAGCCAATCCACGCCGCCACAATCCGGCTATTTGGCATTTTTTAACACGTCAGCCAGTTCCTTGACTACACTCCGCGTCTTTTCCAACGCTTCCTCCATCGTGCAGAAAAGCCTTCCGCCGCTGGCGTTCTTGTGTCCTCCACCATTGAAGTATTTGGAACATATCTCATTGCATCTCACATCTCCCACACTGCGTGTGCTCACCTTCACCACACCTTCGTGCTCGCTGTCCTCGTTGAGGAAAATGCTCAGCTTGATGTCCTTTATCTGCAACGGAATGTTCACGAGACCTTCAGTGTCTCCGTTCTGGGCTCCCAACATACGCCTCTCTGCATTGGTAAGGGACATGATGGCAGTATGGCTTTTGGGCAACACCTCCATCTTTGCGTAAAGCATATACCCGTTCAGTTTGGCTCTTGCCGGCGACCATGTGCAAAACACCTTACGGTAGATTTCGTCCTTGTCTATGCCGTGCCTGAGAAGCAGACACACGCACTCGAAGACCTCCGCACGGTTGGAGTTGTAGCTGAAAGCGCCTGTATCGCACATCATGGCCGCATACAGGCACTCTGCTTCCTCCGCCGTGATAGCATCCAGTTCACCCATTTGGTAAAGCAAGTGGCAGAGGACTTCTCCTGTGGCGCACATACTTGGCTGGGAAACTGCAATGTCGCAGAATGTCCCCGGATTGAGATGATGGTCTATCATCACCTTGGGAGCACCGCTGGCCAACACAGGAACGGAGAGTCCGTTCATGCGTGAAAGGTCGTTCAAGTCCGCCATTATCAAAAGATCCGCTTTCGCTATCACGCCGTCCAGTTCCTCTTCGTTGCGGTTGTATATCCTCACCGTATCCGCTCCGGGCAATGTTCCCAAGAAATCGGGAAATCTGTTGGGAACAATCACTGTGGCGCATTTTCCTTTTCTCACAAGCCAATGCTTGAGGAAAAGCGAAGAACCTATCGCATCGCCGTCGGGACCGACATGAGCGCATATCACCACATTGCCGGCTGCGCCCACAAGTTCCCCAAACGCCTTGAGTTCATCCTCTGTTACGATTTTTTCCATAATGAGTCCGCAAAATTATACAAAATATGCGATGCTAGCAAATTGTATTGACATTTAACGCCGCCAATAATGCGAAAAAGCAATAACTTTGCACCATAAACGACACACGATATGGACAGGAACATAAGGATTGTCTTCATGGGGACTCCGGAATTTGCGGTAGCCTCGCTGGCGGCACTAGTGGAGAACGGTTACAACGTAGTGGGTGTCGTCACCATGCCCGACAAGGCCATAGGCAGACATCACGACATGCTCCAGGCTTCTCCCGTCAAGCAATACGCCGCCGCTCACAGCATACCGGTACTTCAGCCGGAGAAACTGCGCGACGAGGACTTCCTCGCCGACCTCAAAAGGTGGAATGCCGACTTGCAGATAGTAGTCGCCTTCAGAATGCTTCCCCAAGCAGTATGGGATATGCCGCGGCTTGGCACATTCAACCTCCACGCCGCTCTGCTTCCGCAATACCGCGGAGCAGCCCCCATAAACTGGGCTGTCATCAATGGGGACAAGGAGACTGGCATCACCACATTTTTCCTCGACAAGGACATAGACACCGGCAGAATACTGTTGCAAGAGCGCATCCCCATAGGAGATGACGACTGTGTGGGAGACCTCCACGACACTATGATGGAGAAGGGGGCAGCGTTGGTCTGCCGGACTGTAGACCTCATCACGGAAGACAAAGCCATGCCGAAAGACCAGTCGCTCCTTACTGCCGGACAACAACTTCGCCCTGCCCCGAAGATATTCAAGGAGACGTGCGAAATATTATGGCAACACCACAGTCTCGACAGTGCGCACAACTTTGTCCGAGGCCTCAGTCCCTACCCTGCGGCTTGGACTACACTCACCGCTCCGGACGGCAAGAAGACGGTTCTCAAAGTCTACCGCACCGCCAAGGAAGAAGCGCAACACAACCTTGCCGGAGGCACTCTGCTTACAGACGGGAAAACGTTCATCCGCATCGCTCTCCCCGGAGGTTATCTTCACCTCAAGGAAATACAGATGGCCGGAAAGAAACGTATGCCCGTGGAAGACTTCCTCAGAGGAGCCCGACTAGAAGGGTATTCAATATGCTGACACGCCTTGGCGCAGGAAACGCAAAACGTGCCGCCACATATATTTGCACGTTTGCGGACGAAAAAAGTTCAGTAAAATTTGCGTGTTACAAAAATAAACGCTTTCTTTGCATTGTCAAACAAGTTAAACTATATTAAAAGTAATTGCCTATAGAACAACATTACACCTGAACAAGAACAAACTACGTAATGGACGTAATGAACAAAGACAAGGCTCTCACCGATCATGAATTGGTGAAGTTGTATGAAGAGGGCAATAATGAAGCGTTTGACGAGTTGTTGGTAAGATACCAGCAGCAGGTTTACATATACTTGTTGTTTATGGCAAAGAATGAGACCAAAGCCGAAGACATGCTGCAGGAGACCTTTGAGAAAGCCATCGTCGCCATCAAGAACCACAAGTATCAGGCCACTGGCAAGTTCTGCGCTTGGCTCATGCGTATAGCGCACAACGTGGTGATAGACTGTACGCGCGACATTCAGGGCAGACGCATCACCACGCACGACGAGTTCTCGCAAGGAATACTCAACAACACGAAGCTCAGCGAAGAGAGCCACGAGAAGTTCCTTATTGAATCGCAGCAGGCAGACCTGCTCAGGCAGATACTCGACTACCTGCCAGAGGCGCAGAAAGAGGTAGTGCTGATGAGGTTCTACGAGGGCAAGTCATTCAAGGAGATTGCTGAGGCCACAGATGTCAGCATCAACACCTCGTTGGGACGCATGAGATACGCCTTGATAAACCTGCGGAAACTGCTGAACGGAAAAAATCTCGCTCTTGTAGGATAATTGGGGCAAGGACTCACAATAATCGGGCACCGGAATTCGTTTTGTTAGATGTAAGTTCAAACAACAATTTACATCAACATAAAATAAATCCGTTGCCTATGAAGCAAGCTATACCCCTACCGATAAGTTTCCGTCCAAGCAAAGCGGTGCTTGAGAATATACGCCAGTTCGCAAGGATGTACGTGCCGCAAGCCCGTCCATTTTCTTCACCCAAATTGTTC
Organism: Bacteroidaceae bacterium; assembly: GCA_963634425.1. Classification (GTDB taxonomy): domain Bacteria; phylum Bacteroidota; class Bacteroidia; order Bacteroidales; family Bacteroidaceae; genus Physcousia. The sequence goes on along the minus strand of CAVHCL010000105.1, from coordinate 3,122 downwards.
AAAGTAAGCTGATATGGTTTCCCCTTCGTTGTTGTCGGCAAATTTCGCCAATCTGGAATCTGAGATGAAGTGGTTCAACAGAAGTTCGGCCGACTGGCTTCATGTGGATGTGATGGACGGGGTCTTTGTCCCCAACATATCGTTCGGTTTCCCCGTGTTGAAACATGTGGCGAGGATATGCGACAAGCCACTGGATGTGCACTTGATGATAGTGCGTCCCGAAAAGTTTATTCAGGAAGTGAAAGACCTGGGAGCGTACATCATGAATGTCCATTATGAGGCGTGTCCCCATCTCCACAGAGTGATAGGACAAATACACGAAGCCGGCATGAAGGCAGGAGTGACGCTGAACCCTGCCACGCCGGTGCACGTACTCGAAGACATAATCGAGGACGTGGACTTGGCGCTTCTGATGAGTGTAAACCCCGGCTTCGGGGGACAGAAGTTCATTCCGCACAGCATAGAGAAGGTACGCAGGCTTCGCCAGTTGATAAGCGCAACCGGAAGCAAAGCCCTTATAGAAGTGGACGGCGGAGTGAACCTTGAAAACGGCAAACTGTTGAAAGATGCCGGCGCAGACGTGCTTGTGGCTGGCAGTTATATCTTCAACTCCAAAGAACCGGAAAAGACGTGCGCTGAACTTAGCTCGCTATGGTGATACAGTTGCCGTTCGTATGGGCATCTCTGCTGTTCGTAGCCGGCATTTCCTTGGGTCACTTCTTTCCGTCGCGGATATATGTGTTTCTGTTGGCGGCATTGTTGGTGTCTGCGTGCGTGGCACGCGGCAGGTTCAAAGACTGCCTGATACTGTCGGTCTGGCTTCTCTTGGGGTGTGCACGCATCAATTGCTCCTTCGCTACGGAAGAAAGCCATACGAGCGGCTTCGCCTCGTCCGTCATGGCGAAGGCTAAGGAAGCCAACAAAGCCCTTAGCCTCCGTCTGTCAGAAACCAATATGCAAGACGAACCGCTGGCCATAGCCTCGGCACTTCTCTTGGGGGACAAAAGCGCACTGACAAAGGACACCAAGAAGAAGTTCGCCAGTGTGGGAGCCAGCCACCTCTTGGCACTGAGCGGTTTGCACTTAGGCATATTGTACGGAATGCTGCACCTTTTGTTTATCCGAAAGATAAGAACGAAGTGGTGGAGATGGTATTGCCTGCCGCCGATACTGTTGTGTATATGGGGGTATGCGTGGATGGCTGGAATGCCAGTGTCGTTGGTAAGGGCGGGAATCATGTGTTCGTTAGTGTCGGTAGCCGCCCTGTGGAACGCTGCCACATCCTCGCTTCACCTGTTGTCCGCAAGTGCCTTGCTCATTCTGGCGGTGTCTCCTACCGAGCTCTTCAGCATCAGTTTCCAATTGTCATTCGCTGCCACGTTTTTCATATTGTTCTTCTACGATGCCACTCTGCCCATGACAATGTGGGCAAGCCAAAGAGCGAGAAGCGTACTCAGCCTGTTGACAGTATCACTGACCGCACAACTGGGCACGGCACCGCTGGTGGCATACTATTTCCACAACTTTCCCATTATAGGCTTGCCGGTGGGTATGCTGCTTGTGCCGCTGACATCCGTCATTATCTACGGATGCGTGGCTCTCCTGTTTTTCCCGAATCTCATGCTCGGCACTGTGGTGGGAAACCTGCTGGACGTGGAAACACGGATAATGGAGATATGCGGCGGGCTACCGTTCGCCTCCATTTCGGGTCTTCATCCCAAGCCGTGGCAGCTTGTCGTCATTTACGCCCTGCTTATCACGTTCGGACTGAGAAAGAGACAACCCGACATCAAGTGGAGGGCTTAGTGCAATCTGCAACGGCTACTGAAAAGGTACGGTTTGCTTGTTCAACTGCTCCATCATGTGCTTTCTTGCTTGCTCTTCCGGTATGTGGAACGTGCGCACATTGTTGTAATATTGGCAGATGACATTCCAATCGTTGGTGGATTCCTCGCCCGCACTGTACATCAAGTCGAGCCGGCGCTGCATCTCTGGCCTGCATTCGTCGTTGAGTATGTCCTTTATGCCACACGATCCCTTGAATTTGTGGAATGGGATGTAGAAGACATAGCCGTCTGCCATGTCCTCCCAAGTGGTGCCGTCAGTCTTGTACCACGACTTCGTCTTGCCGAAAGGAGTGCCTTTGAGGTCGAAGCCCACAGGTCTGTCGTCTGTGAGTGCGAACGCAGCATCCCACCGTCCTTCATCTATAAGGCTAATTCCGTGCGGAGCGGCGAAGCCATATTCCCCAGGAGTGAAGCTCTCATAATAGTTGAGGCAGACTATTCTCACTCTGTCTCCGCCCAGAGCTTTCTTCACTCTGTACCCCGCCCCCTTGCAGTTGTGGAGACAAACGGCATGCGGCTGGTTCCATATTACGAGAGCTTTCCTGTGACCTCCAGTCGGTTTCTGTTTCTTGTACAGGTTCTGGAAATTCTTCGCCATCTCTCTGTCACGTACACTGGTCTTCTGCCATTCGTGGTAACACGTGTTCTTGTCCACCCATTTCCTATATTTGGCCGGCGATGTCCATTTGCTCCAGTCGAAGGCTATATCGGTGAGCCCCAACGTTATCCTCTTGTCGGCAGACAATCTTTGGTTGATGTGGTAGAGGCTGTCAAGGAACACGCTGCGGTTGGTCTTTTCCCAAAGGAAAAGGTAATCCTCGTTGCGCAAATGTTCTCCCAGTTCCCTTCGGAACTCCTCCTCGCTTGCCCAATCCGTCTTTATCAGTCTGTTTGCCGACTCCGTACGGTTGGTCACTCCCACTTCCGTGTACACATACCCTATCCTTTCCGGAAAACGTTTGTCCGCCAACAGACGCAGGATGAACCCATACTGGGTGATGTCGCGGTGGTCGCGTTCGCCGAGGATTACCACATCTGAGGTCTCGAACTGGCGGAAGATGTATTCCACAGGGTCTTCTCCGAGTTTTTTAAGACAGTCCCTGTATTCTGCGACGGTAGGTTGCGCATCTGTAAGACAAGCGAAGAACGAGAACAACGCAGACAGCAACAACGAACGTTTGTACATGAAAATTTAGACTAGACATGGCAAAAGTACAAATAAAATTTCAAAAAATCACCTCTTTTGGCGGTTTTTTCTTCGTGGAAGACCAATTT
>CAVHCL010000104.1:0-18638 GCA_963634425.1 Bacteroidaceae bacterium | reverse complement strand
CCATCGGAAAGGATAGGCTAATAAATCGATGGGCATCTGAAAGAGTTGGGGTTGGTGGAGTAAACTTTTTGTACCAGCTAAAAAGCCGAAAATCTGTAAATAGTGAGTAAGAATAAGCGGAATAGTAAAATAATATCATTATTTTTGTATCTTGAAATAATGGTTTGAACAATGACACCAGAAGAAAAAGCGAGGGTCAAGATAGACCAATGGTTCTGCGATGCAGGACGGAAGGTTGTTATTTTTTGAACATTACATAGAGCCCTTTGAGACGGTTTTTTTGCCTTTGCGTACCTGGATGCCCTTGGCGTTCTTGCCAGTACGCTGTCCGGCAGTGTTGTAAACGGCCTCGTTGTCGGTGTCGCTACCGATGCCCCTGATGGCCGTCTCCATGTCTATGGCTGAAAGCTCCATTACGGCATCATCCGGCCTGTAGCTTGTCTCGTCGGGCTCCACCAACAGGATGTTTGTCAGACGTATCTCCTTTGTCCCCTCGGCTATGTCGGGTGCAACGGAGAGAGTGATGTCTGCCACGTTGCCTTCCCCGTCGGTGAAAGTGCCGTTGCCGGTAGAGTACAGCAATATTCTTATGTTCCCATTGGGCAGCGTGTTGGCACTCACTGTGTGTCCGTTGGCGCGCGTGCCGGCCGTTATGGGCAGTGCCATACTGGAGTCTGCCTCCACGGTCACGCTCTCCGGCAATACCAAATCCGCCTGTATAAGTGTGATGGGGGTAATGCTCTTCAAGCAGAGGGAAATGCCAGTCTTCTCCCCTCCTGTCAAGATGTTGTCGGCTGTTATGCCAATGGCGTAGTTGCTGTCGGCGTATGCGCTCAAACCGAGGACAGCGAGGACTGCGGATAAGGATATTCTTTTCATGTGCGATTGTTTGTTGTTGTGTACCACTTCGTGCGCAAAGTTACAAAAAATAACGGACGCACGCACCTCTTCCAGTCTTTTTCCTTTTCAAAACTTGCCAAAACAAAATGTAATACGTAATTTTGCAGGCCGAAAGGATTGGACGGTTGTGCCACGACAACCTTTTTGTACAAATAATCATTATAGATGGTATGATACTGACGACAGAGATTCTTGACGCTTTGAGCCGGCAGGCGGCTGAGGCGGAACGCCTCCGTATGAATTTGGATTTGAGGACATCCCCGGAGGACACCAGCCAGCGTATGCTCAACGCTTTGGAGATGGGTACGGACGTTCCCATCCACAGGCATACCGACTCTGCGGAGACAGTGATTATGCTGAGGGGGAGCATAAGGGAGCTGTTCTACGATGACATGGGCAACGTTGTTGAGTCTGTGGTCTTGAGAGCCGACGGCGAGCCGCGCGCATTGAGCATCCCCAAAGGAGTCTGGCACACGTTGGAGTGTCTGGAACCGGGCAGCATACTGTTTGAGGCCAAGGACGGAGCGTTTGCGCCCCGCAAGGAATGTGACGTCATGCCCAAGAAGAAGTGACGACGGATGGCAGAGGGACAACCGACAATGGGTGAGGCGGGTTGCGTGAGAAACAGGGCGAGGGCGAAGAGGGCTTTCGACATAATCGTGTCGGGGCTTTGCATAGTGTTGTTTTCCCCTTTGTTCCTCGTATGTTACATCCTCATAAAGGCGGGCGATGGAGGCCCCTGCATCTTCAGTCAGGAACGGATAGGCCTCGGAGGCAAGCCGTTCATGATATACAAATTCCGCTCCATGTGCCTGAAGGCCGAGAGGGAAGGGCCTGTGCTGAGTGCTACATCATCGAGCGAGGACCCGCGGCAGACACGGGTGGGACGTGTGCTGAGAGCGCACCATCTGGACGAGTTGCCGCAGTTGTGGAACGTGTTTGTGGGGGATATGTCGCTTGTGGGTTACAGGCCGGAGAGAAAATATTTCATAGACAAGATAATGCAGGAGGACGCGCGGTATGAGCTGCTCTACGCCATAAGACCCGGAGTGACCAGCTACGCCACCCTTTACAACGGATACACGGACACGATGGAGAAGATGCTAAAGCGTCTTGACTATGACATTTATTATCTGGAGCACCAGTCTTTCGCTTTCGACATGAAAGTGTTGCTCCTTACCTTTGCATATATGGTTTCGGGGAAACGGTTTTGACACCGTTCAAATGCGGAAGCGCGGCATGGACTATATCCGTTTTTGCGTTTTTTAAATGTGAAAGCGGTTTCCGTTTCGTGAAAAATAGGTAATTTTGCGCTCCGTATGGACAAGAAGCAATATATACCCACAGAACTTGGCGAACGCAGTGTAGGCAAACTGTTGGTGCAGTATGCCACGCCAGCCGTCATAGCCATGATGGCCAGCAGTGTCTACAACATAGTGGACAGCATTTTCGTAGGGCAAGGTGTCGGCGACATCGGCATCAGCGGAATGGCGGTGGCTAACCCAATGATGAATTTGTCGGCGGCGTTCGGTGCCATGGTGGGAGTGGGCGCAAGCACGGTCATCAGCGTCAGATTAGGTCAGGGCAAGTACGACGTGGCGCAGCATATCCTCGGCAACACCATCACGCTTAATGTGGTGCTCGGTCTGCTCTTCACCGTAGTGAGCATATATTTCCTGCGTCCTATCCTGAACGCATTCGGCGCAAGCGATGCCACGATGCCGTATGCATATGACTATATGTATGTGATATTGTTGGGAAATGTGGTCAGCCACAGCTACTTCGGGCTGAACGCAGTGTTGCGGAGCGCGGGACACCCCAAGGCGGCCATGAACTGTACGTTCTTCACTATAGTGATAAACACCATACTCGACCCTCTGTTTATATTCGGTTTCCATTGGGGTGTCAAGGGAGCGGCGTGGGCTACTGTCATAAGTCAGCTGCTGGCTCTGATGGTACAGATAAGACTGTTCTGCCGCAAAAACGAGCTTCTGCATCTCCGGCGCGGCATCTACAAGCTTGACTTTGGGATAGTGCGCCAGTGCATCGCCATAGGTCTTAGCCCGTTCATGATGAACACGTGTGCGTGTCTGGTGGTGCTCATTGTCAACAACAGACTGCTCAGATACGGAGGGGACCTGAGCATAGGAGCCTATGGCATAGTGAACCGTGTGGTGTTCCTTTTCGTGACGGCAGTCTTGGGACTGGTGCAGGGTATGCAGCCCATAGTGGGCTACAACTGGGGTGCGAGAAAGAACGACCGTGTGTGGAAAGTGTTGAGGTATACCGTGCTTGCCGCCACTGTGGTCACCATTTCGGGCACTTTGGTGGGTGAACTTGTGCCGTCCCTTGTGGTGAGGATGTTTGGCACCGGAGAGGAGCTTACGGCCATAGCGGTACGCGCTTTCCGTATAATAGTGTGTATGTTCCCGTTGGTGGGGGCGCAAATGGTGATAGGCAACTTTTTCCAAAGCATCGGTCATGCAGGCAAGAGCATATTCTTGAGCATGACCCGTCAGTTGCTTTTCCTTGTGCCGTTATTGGCTGTGCTGCCTTCCTGTTGGGGGCTTGACGGCGTATGGTGGAGCATGCCCATCTCGGACGGCATAAGTTTCTTCTTGGCGGCAGGAATGCTCGCTTATTTGGTTGTGAAAGTCAAGAGGAATGAAACGCATAGGACTGCTTAGCGACACGCATGCCTATTGGGACGAACGTTATGCAAAGTATTTCGCCTCTTGCGACGAGGTATGGCATGCCGGCGACATAGGAAGCATGGAATTGGTGGAGAGGTTGCAGGACATCTGTCCGCTGAGAGCCGTGTACGGCAATGTGGACAGGGGTGACCTGCGCAGGATGTTCACGCCAGTGTTGCGGTGGGACTGTGAGGGTGCCGACGTGCTGATGACCCACATAGGCGGATATCCGGGGAAGTACGCTCCCAACATTCTCTCCATGCTGCAGAGGCGTCCGCCGTCGCTTTTCATCAGCGGACACAGCCATATTCTCAAAGTGAAGTACGACGACAAGTTCGGTCTGCTCCACATCAATCCCGGTGCCGCAGGAATACAGGGGTGGCAGACTGTACGCACCCTTGTGCGGTTTACAGTGGACCGTGGAGGTTTTTCCGACTTGGAGGTGATAGAGTTGTGAGACAGGCGGGACATAACTGTGTCCCGCCGTACCTCATAGTTTCACTTTGCTTACCTTCGTGGTGCCGTCGGCATATCTGACAGTCTTTATATATATGCCTTCGGAGGGATGCTGCACTTGCTGACCTGCCATATTGTGATAGCTGACACTGCGCACCTCTTTGCCGGATGCCGTGGAAGGGGTGATGTCGTCCAGAATATCTTGAGTGTAGAACGTGAGAGGATAGGGGGATGTGTGGCTTCCCAGTGTGGCGAGAGCCTGGAAGACTACATCCTTGTCTGTCTCGTAACACTCTCCTTCGGCATCCAACAGACGGAATGCTATGTGTTCGGGCTTCTCTCCGTGGATGTTCATGTACAGCTTGCCGTCTTCCGTAACTCCCACGCCCCTACATTCCCCGTCTACGAACGCTCCCACGTAGTAAGTGCCGTCGAGATTGATGTCGCCCTCGGCACTGACCTCGGCTACCATCGTCATAACATTGGGATAGGCATATATGTCAGTCTGCCATACCGCGTCTTGTGCCTGTCTGGCGGACTGGTATCTGCGCATACGCGACTTCACAGGCGACAAGGAATTCCAGCGGAATGTCTGTGCCATGCCAGTCCTTATCATATATGCTTGCCCCGGCGATACTGCCGAGAGGGAGCCGTGCCATATACCGTCGGAATAAACGGCAAAGGCATCCTGTCCCACTATCATGTCTCCGTCTTCCGCCTGGAATTCCGCCAAAGCGGCTTCTATGGTGGTGGCATTGTAGAGCGGCACGCCCACCCAGTTCCAGCCTTCGTGCAGAGAGACAGGTGTCATGATGTCGAATATGTTGCCTCTCAGGATGATGTCCGCATCCTGCTTCATCTTCAGCTTATAACCGAAAGTGGGCATGAGGGACTCCAGGTCACCGGTCGCAGCCCCGGTTTCGTCGGTGGTATATTCCTCCTCGTACCCCTTTATTGTGCTGGCGTATGTGGTGAACCGGGTGCGGTCTACATCCTCGTTGAGATTGTGCGATGTCCAGTTCCATCCCTCGTTGAGAGCCAGGGTGATGGCGATGTCCGTACCTTGCCAAGCCTCGTCAGTAATCTCCTCAAAGTCGGAGAGCCCCAGCCTGTTGGGCTTGTCTATAGTGGGTTGGTTGAGGATAGTGTGCATATTGCCGCCGTCGGGATACCTGCCGTAGGTCTGCCACCTGCCCTGTTCCATATAGTCTATGCGGTCTGCCCACGAACCGTCCGCCGCTTGGATGCTCACGCAAGAGCCGTCGGCATTGCTGAGTTTGAACGGCGCGTGCATCTGTCCCAAAGAGGGATTGCCGTCGCACCATATTATACGCGTTCCGTATGCTGGTATCACTTCGTCCGGCAGACAGTATTTGTGCGGTTTGTGTTTGTTGTCGCTCAGATACAGACCGGCGAGGGACAAGTCTTCGGAAGTTGTGTTGTAGAGTTCCAGCCAGTCGCTCTTTTTGCCGTAGTCGCTGATATATATGTCGTTGCCTGCGCTCACTTCATTTATGCGGATGGGAGACGCTCCAGCCTCGAGCCTCTTGCCGGTATCGGTGATGGGGGAGAATTGCGCCTTCAGAGTGTATGCGGACGTACGGTCTACATGTTCGGTGATGTCTATTGAAGACGATGTGGAAAGCGACTTGCTTTCTACCTCTGTCAACACGAGACTTGCATCGAACCAAATGTCGGTACTTGTGGCGGATGTGTTCTTCACCATGACGGCTATCTGGTTTTCACCTGTTACGAGATTCTCGTGCGGAATCTCCATGGTTCCGTAATAGGGGGTGTCGCTCTCGTAGTGTCCTCCTGAGGTGTACGAGCTGTATCCCGCGCCGCTGTCCACAAAATAACTCCCTACCTCTTGTCCGTTGACGTACAGCATCATGCCGTCATCCACCTGATAGTTGAACACAAGCACATCGTCGCTTCCGAGAGGAGTGTCCAGTGTGAAAGTGTTCCGGAAATAATATGTCGGTCTTTTGTTGTTGGGGTCGGAACCATAGTCAAGCTTAGTGGTCACATACTCTGCCATGTACTTGCCCTCGTTGGCGTAGCCGAAGGGGGCAATGCCCGATTTCCATCCGGCCTGTGTCCCGGCGAATGACGCGGATGTCCATGGCTCGCCGTCCATGGAACCGCCGTCGTAGTACATCCATTTGGAACTTAGGTTTATCAAGACATTCTCGTTGGTTTTGTTGCCGGACACAGTCCATCCGTCAAAGGTGTAACCGGCGGGTGCCATTGCCGTAAGGGTGATGGGTGAGGTTTTGTACTTGAACAGATAACCTGAGAATTTGCCTGTGGGTATTTCCTGGCCGTTGACCAGAAGCCGCGCCTCTTTGATGTTGGACGAGATGTCCAGATGGTATCCTGTCCCAAGCCCGAACCTGTCGCGCAGGTTGGTTATGCGGCTGCCGTTGTAGGCGTTGCGTATCTTGTTCATCAAGTCGTTGCCTGCGTTGTTGCCTTCAAAACTGAGAGCGGTATTGGTGTTGGTGTAGATGGCGTTCACTATCTCCTCGCATCTCGAAGGCTCGAAGACGCTGCCGTCCACAAGGCAGTAAGCGTCCACGAAACGTCTTATGAAAGGCTCGTACTTGACGAGGTTTCGGAACAGGTCGTCAACATTGGCACCGCCGCTGGTGCCGAGGACATCGTTGAGCATGTTGGCAGTCCCGAATCCGGAGTCTATGTCGAAGAGCACGAAATGGAACTTGCCGTCAGTACGGCTTCTGAAAGCCTTGACGTTGTTGGTGTTGGTTATCCAGTCGGTAGGCCCGTTGTAGCACTCAAGAGCCATATAGTTGGTATACTCGTCAATGTCCAGACGTTGGCAAATCTGTTCGTACAGTTCCGGTGTCTTCTTGGCGGCCAGCTGCAGGGAGAGTTTCACCAGTTCGAGCCATGCCTTGTTGTCCCCCACTTTTTGGTTGTACTGGTTGTTGCTGAGGTCAAACTGGTCCATGTCGTCGGTGTCTATGCCGTAGTTGCTGTAGCCGTAGTGTTTGTTGTTGCTTTCACGTATGTTGAACATTCCGAGGTATTCTCCGTTGAAGAAGACGTGTGCGGGCTGATAGTCCTGACAGTCCACGTAGAAACCGCTGGTCAGCACCATCTGTTGTATGGCAGGGTCTGTGATGCGGGCGTATGTGTCGTTGCCTCCGTTGCGCACTTGCCAGACTTTGTATTTGTTGTGCGGCTTGTACGGGAATACGGGATAGTCTATCACGTTTACGCCCTCATACCTCTTGTCTGTCTTCAGGCGGAATGAAGATTTCATCTCCCAATACTTGCCGTCAACCCATCCGCCGCCGTATGCCCTTGTCCATCCTCCGGAAATCTCCATGTCCACCTCTTGGTTGATTTGCGGAGAGTAAACGATATTTCCGTTCTCGTTTTTCGACGGGGTAAGGTATTCCATGTTCACAGGGCGTTCCCAGTCCCTGTTCCAGTTGCATGCTGAGCTCTGGCCGTTTCCTGTTGACCCGTTGGTGCCCTTGGTGTATATCCCTATCACGTCGTCGTACAGGTTTTTCGGGGCTGTGGATATGGACAATATGGGCAGGTAATAGCCGTGCCGTGCATATATGTAACTGCGTGTCACCACAGGGCTTGGCAGACGGTTGGTGGCAGTGAGGCAGCACCGCAGTATAGTGGTTTCCTTAATGTTGAATATGCCCGTGCTGCTGGTCTCGCCGTTTGTCATAGACGGTGTGCTGCCGTCTGTGGTGTATTTCAGCGTGGCTCCTCTTGGTATCTCCACACGCACTTGAAATTCTTCAGTGAAGACCTTGCTGTCTGTGTCCACCTCCGGGGCCGCAAATCTTATGGAGGCGAATTTGCTGCCCGCATTGCTGCTTCCAGGCGATGGGGTGAGTGTTGTCCTCCATACGCCGGCCCCGTTTATGGTTCTGGCAAACGAGCAGCGAGGAACGGCTTGGGGATAGGCTACGGAGTCTATGGTTTCCTTTGAGGCATTCTTCAGACATACGCTTCCTCCTTCCGGGGACAGCTTGAACGGAATCTGTAAATAGGATTTGCCGCCGAAGTTCCCGTCTATGGAGTTGTGGTCAAACCACATTACTTTATATCCCTTGGCTGGTATGCTGCCTTGCGATGAAAGAAGCCGGTATTCCAGAGAGTCTGCCGTGATGTACATCCTGCTTAGCGAAACCGTAGTGTCGGAAGGGTTGTAGATTTCTATCCACGCACCGTAGTTGTAGGAGTTGTCGATGTACTGGTCGTTGTTGCAAACTTGTATCTCGTTTATAAATAATGTGTTCAATGGCTGCTGGGCCATCAATGTCGTTGCGACAGACATTTTCCATAGAAGTGCCGTACCAAGCAATAGAGTTGTACCGAAAAGTCTCATATATATGTGTGTTAGCGGCACAAAGATAGTGAATATAACGGAACGGACAAAAAAAGATGCGAAAAAAAGTGTGCCGGACAGGCCGGCACACTTTTTAGATACAATAAAGATTAAGGACTTATGCCTTTACACGTCCCAAATATGAACCGTCGCGGGTGTCTACTTCCACTATTTCCCCTTCGTTTATGAACAAAGGCACGCGTATTTCGGCACCTGTCTCCACACGTGCGGGCTTGAGGGTATTGGTGGCGGTGTCGCCTTTGAGTCCTGGTTCGGTCCATTCAATCTTCAAGTGTACTTTTACCGGCACATCGGCATAAAGCACGGTTTCTGTGCTGGCATCCACCACCACTTCCACGTTTTCGCCTTCTTTCAAGAAGTTAACGCCGTTAACTTGGTCGGGAGAGATGTTTATCTGTTCGAATGTCTCATTGTTCATAAATACCAGGTCTTCTCCGTCCTTGTAGAGGTATTGGTAGGGACGACGCTCTACACGCACATCCTCAAGTTTTTCGCCGATGTTGAACCGTTTCTCCAATACACCGCCGTTAACCACATCCTTGAGGGTTACATTCATGATGGTATTGCCCTTGCCCGGTTTGCGGTGCAGGAAGTCAATGCAGAAATAGAGCTTGCCGTCCATGCGGATGCACGTGCCCTTCTTAATGTCCTGTGAATTTATCATAAGATATTGTTTTATATTATATATATGAAAGATACGCTGCTTTTTGCGCTGCAAAGGTACAAAATAAATGTGAAAAACGGCGGTGGAGACAGGAAAAAAGGGAGAAACTTTTGGTTAATAACAAAAAAGTAGCTAATTTTGCACCCCGAACAAGTTGTAATTAAACAATAAAAAGAAACATAAGATATGAAAAGAACATTTCAGCCCCACAACCGTCGCCGCAATAACAAGCACGGTTTCCGTCAGAGAATGACCACAGCCAACGGTCGCCGCGTGTTGGCTTCACGTCGTGCAAAAGGACGTAAGAAGCTGACTGTATCGGACGAGAGGCACGGCAAATAAAGCATTCTCTCCGCAAGGCAGGATAAGGAAAGGGCGACCAAGTGGTTTGCTCTTTTTTTGTGTTGACAACAGAAGAACGGATGTGGGAAGAAAAACAGGCTTGTTTTCTTCCCACATCCGTTCTTGGGACTTATCGTTGTAGGCTTCTCATTCTATCACCACGCGTGTCCATCCGTGCACGTCTGGTTCTATTCCGTATTGTATGTCTCTCAACAAGTGGTACAGTTTGGTGGATATCGGTCCTGGCTGTCCATTCTTGCTTATCACATAGCTCTTTTTGTTTTCAAGGTCGTCTATGCGTTCAATGGGGCTGATGACTGCCGCTGTGCCGCATGCTCCGGCTTCTTCGAATGTCTCCAGCTCTTCTTCAGGAACCTGTCTGCGCTCCACTTTCAGTCCCATATCCGCAGCGAGCTGCATCAAGCTCTTGTTGGTGATGCTCGGCAGAATGCTGGTACTCTTGGGGGTGATGTATGTGCCGTTCTTGATGCCGAAGAAATTGGCGGCACCGCACTCGTCGATATACTTCTTCTCCTTTGCGTCAAGATAAAATTCGCAACTGTATCCGAGGTCGTGGGCCATCTTGTTGGCACGCAGGGATGCCGCATAGTTGCCTCCTACCTTGTATATGCCTGTGCCGAGAGGCGCACTGCGGTCGAATTCCCTGACGATGACGTAGGGGTTGGTGGCGAAGCCGCCCTTGAAGTAAGGGCCTACAGGTGTCACGAAGATGATGAAAAGATATTCCTCGGCAGGGTGGACACCCACCTGTGCGCTTGTCCCTATCAGCAAAGGGCGTATGTACAGCGAGGCTCCGCTTTCGTATGGGGGGATGAACCTCTCGTTGAGACGCACCACCTTTTCAACCATTTCTATAAACTTGTCGGTGGGAAGTTCGGGCATCAGTATGCCACGGCATGTGCTTTGCAGCCTTGCAGCATTCTCGTCGGCACGGAACACGCGGACTTTGCCGTCGGGGCAACGGTAAGCCTTGAGACCCTCAAATGCCTCCTGGCCATAGTGCAGGCAAGTGGCGGCCATGTGCAAGGGTATAGTCTCCTCGCTACACGTCTCAATCTCTCCCCAAGAACCGTTACGGTAATAACAACGTACGTTGTAGTCGGTTTTCATGTAACCAAAAGGAAGGTTACTCCAATCTATTTCGCTCATTTTGATATTGATGTTTATGTTGTTTCTTCCTTATTGTGATGCAAATATAGCGATTTTTCGTTTAACGCATATATTGGCGTGTCAACTTTTTCCCTCAATAGTCAGTTAGATGTGCCGACTTGCATTTATACACACTTCTTGGCAATGGCACTGACCAAGAATGTCACCGCACAACATACCACAACAGAGACGAAGAACCAGAAGAACCCGAGGCAGTCCGCCAAGGCACCGGCGAACATACCGGGAATCATCATGCCCAGAGCCTGTATCGCCGTGCAGATGCTGAATACGGAAGTGCTCTTCTCTCCCTTGGAGAAGTACACGAGGAACAGACTGTATGCAGTGAACCCCATCCCGTATCCTATCTGCTCCAACGCCACGCAGCTGTTGATGACGAACAGGTTGGAGGGCTGTGCCCATGCCATGTACACATATACGAGGTCGGGGATGGAGATGGCGTATATCATGGGCCACCACCAACGTTTCAGACCATCCCTGCTGACAAGCCATCCTCCGAGTATGCCGCCGCCCAAAAGACCTATAACGCCTATGGTGCCGTATGTGAACCCAACCGACACTGTGCCCAGCGCAAGTCCGCCCTCCTCAATGGGGCGCAACATGAAGGGCTGCGCCATCTTCGCCAACTGCGCCTCGGGAAAACGGAAGAACAGCATGAACAGAAGTGCCGGTATTATGTGGGGTTTATTGAAGAACGCCACCAGACTCTCTTTGAAAGCTCTGAGGAAGTGAAAGTCTGAAGCCGCATGATCGGTGCTTTCCACTTTAGGCATCTTCCATCTGTGCCATCCCGCCAGCAAAAGCATGATGCCCGACAAAAGCAGCAAGGTGAGTGTCCATGCCAACGATATTCCGCATCTGTCCTGAAGCCATCCTGCCAACATCACTATGCCGCCTTGGCAAAAGATACTGCCTATGCGGTATGCGGTGGAACGGATTCCTACAAAAAAAGCCTGTTGCTGTTCCGTAAGCCCTATTATATAGAAACCGTCGGCCGCTATGTCGTGAGTGGCACTGCTGAAAGCCATCAGCCAAAAGAAAGCAAGGCTGCCTTCCAACCACCATTCTGTGTCAAGCGTGAGGGCAACTCCCGCCAACGATCCTCCTACGAGCACCTGCATGGTAAGTACCCACCATACCTTTGTGCGTAAAGCGTCCACTATAGGGCTCCACAGAGGTTTCACCACCCAGGGGAGGTAAAGCCAACTGGTGTAAAGCGCAAGTTGTGTGTTGGACAGCCCGAGTACCGTGTACATGATGACTGACAAAGTCATTACCGCCATATACGGTACGGCTTCTGCGAAGTAGAGCGTAGGCACCCATGTCCAAGGTGACGAGACAGATGTGGGATGTTTTTTTGCCCCTTCTTTGTTACTCATATATTTATACCGTATTATACCGTGTGTAATTGTGAATTATAAATTGTTGTGGAACCGGGACGGTCACGATGTCTTTACCCTGGAATAACCGGCAAGCCGGTCGTATCTTGCGCCTTGCCCGTGGTAGTAGACAAGTATGATGTATTCGTTTTCCGTCTCGTAGAAATCTCCCATAGTACGTGCGGTGCTTCCGTCCTCCTGTACATACTGGTAACTGTAATATCCTTGTTTCAGCATTATGGCCGCATGATATTCAAAGCTGTTTTCGTCATATTCCATCTTGCAGTCGGGGGAAAATGTCTCTCCGGTCCATTGTCCGCATACGTAGACATCTCCACCGGGCAGGCGCGGTGTCTGGAGCCTGAAATGTACCACCACGTATTCCGCCGTAAATGCATCGTCCGTGTCGTCGGCGCTGCGAAGTACATACACTCCGTTTTGGTCTTCTGTATACGAATAGTTGGATGCCGGTTGGTCGGGAAAGAGTGTGGCGTGGTAGAAAGGCTCAAACCATTCCATCCTGTCCACTCCTGTGGATGTACGGTGCACGTCAATTATCTCGAAACGGTGGAACTCGCTTCCGGCTTTGAAGATAAGGTCTCTGTTGTGGGTGAACCCTATGCCTTTGGCACTGCGGATGTTGGGGACAAGGTTGTATGCCCGGTTGTCCTGACGGCGGTTCTGCATCACTATGGTGTGTAATTCCTGTTGTGGGTCTATGACGTTGAGAGCTCCGTATTCCACGGACAAGGACACCTGCTGGTGTTTGCCGTTGAAGTCTATATCAGTGTTGCTGCTTATCTCGCTGCGTATGCCCACAGAGTTCTCATACACACAGAATTGGGCTTCCAAGACGGGATTTTCCTCATCGTCCTCGTCAAAAACCCGAACCTTGTAGTTCCCGCTCAGAAGGAAACCGGTTTCGCGGTTTGGCAGCGAAAGGCTGTAATGCGTGTATATCTGTGTAGTGTTGAAGCTTTTCTCGCTGTACTCTACCAGTTGGTCGTTGAGTCCTGCCAGATAATCGCTTTCGAACAGTCCCTCCGAGGGAGTCCAGTCCCAGTTGCAGTGTTCTATATGGTAGCGGTATCTGTGGAAGTCGTGGCTCATCTGATCCCAGCTTATCTCCAAGCCCTGCCGTTTTGCAAGCGAAAGTATAGGCGGCATGGAGGGGTCTCCGTCCACCACCACCGTCAGCGTGCGTATGTCGGTGGCGAATATCCTTTGCACCTGTGCGTTTGTGGACACAAGGACGCACAGGGCGAGCATAACAAAAGCGAGTCCGCGGTTTACCATTGGTTTTTCTCCTTTCCGGAAAGTATGGGCAGGCGCCATCCGTATTTTACCGCCAACACCCTCATTACTATCACAGTTATGATGCTGAGCAGGGCGTTCACCTCCACAGACATCCCAGCCTTGTGGCACAGGGCGTACACCAGGCCCCCTGCCACACAGGCAAGGGCGTATATCTCCTTGCGGAATATGAGCGGGACTTCGTTGATGAACACGTCGCGGAGCACTCCGCCAGCGGCTCCGGTGATGGAACCCATGGTGATGGCTGTCCAGTAAGGGAAGCCCATGTTCAATGTTTTCTCAATGCCGATGACGTTGAAAAGTGCCAGTCCTACAGTGTCAAAGATGAACCATGTGTTTTTCTGCTTTATCAGATACTTGCCGAAGCACTTTACCCATATCACAGCCACGGCGCAACAGATGAAATAACTGCCGTTGGTCATCCAAAAAGGGTTTACTCCCAACATGAAATCGCGGAGCGTGCCGCCTCCTATGGCCGTGGCCATACCCACAATCCATGCTCCAAAGATGTCGAATTGCTTGGCGGAGGCGAGTCTGATGCCGGAAAGGGCGAACGCGAATGTCCCGATGAATTCTATGACGACAAAAGATGTGGGCAATCTCAATGTAGCCCCCATCTCCTGCAGAAGGTTTACACCCCACGAAACCATGTCCGTTGCCATGCCTGTGGTGCTTTCATTCTACGATGCCGACCTCCTTCCACTTGGCAAGAGTCGCCTTTACGTCGGCAAGTGCGGTTTCGCTGTCAACATTGTACTCTTTACCCAGGTCTTCTGCCAACGTCTCTGCGTCAAAGTCCTTGTCTTCCGCCGCTTTCCAGAGGAATGCCGCAGTATCGTTGAGACAGATGACTTTGCTGAAATCTATGTTCTCCATACCGCAAGCGATGACTACATTTTCTCCACACACGTTGCGTAGTTCAAATCCTTTCTTGATTCTCATATCCTTATAATTTGGTTTTTGCAATTCAAACTTCAAACGGCTATGCATCTGTACACTACAAGCAGGACACGTCTTATGGGACGCAACGTCCTCCATAACTTTACGGCTCTGCGCAGACACGGGTCCGACGACGGAATGGTGCGTGAGGGACGTATGTATTCCGCTACTGCGCCGCGTATGTCGGAGAGCGTGCATCTTTCTGTTCCGCTGACGTTGCCGTCGCCCTGCAGCGTTACAAGTTTGCCGTCTTTGTGTATGATACGGTGAAGCACATAATGTCCGGGCGTTATGCAGGCCAATACGGCATCGCCGACTTCATATTCCGTGCGTGCCTCCAGCTTCACCCTGTCTCTCCCGTACTCTATGAAAGGTCTCATGCTGTATCCCTTTACCCACATGGTGACAGACTTTCCCTCTGAGAGCTTCTCCGATACGAGGGCGAGGAAGACCTCGTTGGGGAATTCCACACGTTGTGCGTTGTCGGAGGTCCCGTTGCGCTTGGAGTACGAACGACGCAGTGGTGCGAAGACAAACCGCAGACACCGGAATACCATACACTTCAATTTGTCCGTCATTCTCCTAAAGCCATTGTGCGGTGGCATAATACGGCCGCTTCCGCATTGGGAAGGCATCCCAATTCGTATATGCCGCATATCCTTATTGTGTGGGTGATGCTGTCGCATATTCCGGTGTAGACCCTGCTGTCCCACTTCATGTTGCTGACTGCGGACAGCAAGTCGCAGAAAGCCTCCACTGCGGAAAGCCTGCGGATGCTGTTTTCTGGACGCTGTTGTATCCGTGCTATGCCTCCTATCGGAGCTTCAGTGTTTTTGTAGCAAGGTGTTTTGCCGCTCCACGGACTTCCGTAGACAAAGGCTTCGTCGCCTATGATGCGTATCACGGGGTTGTCGTCGTTCATAAGGTCACATCCCGGTATGTTGTCGTACCAAAGACGCGTATGTGTACTTTTGCCTGTTCCGCTTGGCGCAGTCATCAGATAGCCTTTCCCGTCCCATCTGATTACCGAGGCATGGACAAGCATGGTGCCCTGTGTGGCGGTGGAGAATGCGTATGCCATCATTATGGCATTGTTGAGCCCGTAATTGCGCTGGGCGAAAGTGCGTCCGTATATTTCAGCTTGGCAGACACTGAAATCCGCATTGGCGGACAAACGGCAACACAAAGTGCCAGATGCGTTTGAGATAAGGAAAACGTAGCCGCCGTCTTCTCGCAAGTATACCCCATGGTTACAGCCACCGCAGTCAAATTGTCCCACTTCTTTCATGGGTTCAACATTGTGTTCCGTCTTGGGCAGAACGTCAAGGCGGAAGACTAAATTCCCCTTGTCGGTAGATGGCGCTATGAAGTTTTTGAACGAAGGTATCACGCTCTCGTCCAGTTCGTCAGTGTGGAAAGTGATGCGGAACGTATGCCCTGCCACTGTGTAGAATAAGTCCTTTTTCGGTGTCATCTGTTTTCCTTGGCTTTGCGTTTCTTCTTGTCGTGTGTTGCAGTTGCTTCCGCCTTGGTTTCCACCACTTCAGGCTCAATCCATTCCTCGGTGTGGAAACGGAAGTCCAACGTTTTGAGACGAAGTCCGTTGTTCTTGCTGGACTTCTCCATTACGGCTGCGACTTTCTTTTCCAGCTTTGCCGGCTTCGTGTCGTAGAACACTGCTGTGAGTACGTCCTCCTGTCCGTATGTCTGTGCGATGTGTTGCTGAAGTTGGTAGGAATAGAGGTTGCGGTCTTTCAAGAATTTTGTCTTGTGGTCTATCGTTACAGTGTCAAGCCGTTGGATGGAAGTGATATATGCCGTGGAGTCCTTGAAAGAGGCGGCATATCCGAACATATACATTGGCACCTGTCTGACTTTGGCGAACGAGGAAGCCATGCTCAGAAAGATTGTTGCGAATATGGCGGTGAAAACTTTGGTTGTCGTGTTCATTCTGCAGTTGTTGTTTTTGTGTGCGCAAATGTACGAAGTTTCCCCGAAACGGACAAGGTTTCGGGGAAACTTCTTTTCGCTGGAATGTCGTACTTACCGCTCAAATGTTATGGTTTTGCGGTTTATTCGTTGAGGTCTACCACATAGCTTACCTTTCTTCCGCTCGGTGTGAGAGCCTTTATCCACAAGGTGCGGTCGGTACTTTGGTTGGCATTTTTCACTGCCTCTTCCCATTCCTCCACGGTGTTGAGCTTCTGCTCGTTTACCTGCGTGAATATGGTTCCCTTGGTTACGCCCAAAGAACTTAGCTTTCCCTTGCGTATGGCACTCACTGTAAGTCCGTTGGAGATACCCATAGCCCTCTTCTCTTCATCTGAGCAAGCGCGCAGCTGCACTCCCAGTTGGTCGAGGTCTATCTCTTCCAACACCTTGGTAGTCCCTTGCGTGTTGCGGAGAGTGACGTTTACCTTGTGCTCTTTCTTGTCCCGCATATACACGAGTTTTATCTTGTCGCCCGGACGGTGCTGTGCAATGGCTTCCTGGAGTTCCGACATCTTCGTCACTTTCTTTCCGTCAAATTCGGTGATGACATCGCCTTTTTCCAGACCCGCTTCGTCAGCGGCGCTCGCATCCACAACATTGTCAATGTATATCCCGGAAACCGTGCCCAAGTCAAGGTTTTCCGACTTGCCTTTCTCGCTGTCCAGATAGGAGAGCACGTCTATGCCCTGGACTCCCAGCACGGCTCTCTGCACTGTTCCGTACACCTTGAGGTCGCCCACCACCTTGTTCATGATGCTGGTGGGGATGGCAAAGCCGTATCCGCTGTAACTGCCCGTCTGGCTGTATAGCATGGCGTTGATGCCCACCAGTTCGCCTTTCTCGTTTACCAAGGCTCCGCCACTGTTGCCCGAGTTGATGGCGGCATCAGTTTGTATGAAACTCTCTATGCCGTTGGCTCCCAAGGAACGTGCCTTGGCAGACACGATGCCGGCAGTGACCGTGCTCGTGAGGTTAAACGGGTTGCCCACCGCCAACACCCACTGTCCGAGTCTCAGGTCGTCGCTGTTGCCTATGGGGATGGCAGGAAGGTCTTTGGCTTCTATCTTTACGAGGGCGAGGTCGGTGCTCTCGTCACAACCTATGATACGTCCCTTGAACTCGCGGTTGTCGTTGAGTGTCACCTCTATGGCATCGGCGTTCCCCACCACATGGTTGTTGGTGACAATGTATCCGTCGCTGCTGATGATGACTCCGCTTCCTGCCGCACGACGGTCGGGCTCCTTGTATTCTCTCTGTTGCGGTTGTCCTCCAAAACCGAAGAAGTCTCCGAAAAATTCGCTGAACGGGTCGCGGACGTTCACCCTCTGCGTCTTTCCGTTTTGTGTCACCTTTATATACACTACCGAGTTTACAGCAGACTCAGCCGCACTTGTCAAGTCTACAAATCCTCCCGCCACTGTAGGCGCAGCAGAAGCTTGAGCCTGTTGCGGAGTCGGTTCGGAAGAAGAGGCTTTAGTCACTACAGCACCTGTCACTGCGCTGCTTGCGCAGACCAAGGCTGCTATCCCAATCCAAGTTTTAGTTGTTTGTTTCATATCGAAAATCTATCTAATTGTTTATCGTTTGTGGTGCAAATATAGTGCCTTTCGTGCTTATCTGTATGGTTTTCACAATTTGAATTTGTCAATATTAACACAGGCTATAGTCAATTAACGGTTGTTAAAAACCTGTAATGTCGGTTTTTACATTCGTTCACTATAGATAAATTGTCATTCGTGCGCCTTTTCTCCAACTGAGATGACATTTTTGACATGAAACAAGACAACGGTACACTTTTTTTCCGTACCTTTGTCCACAGATAAGACAGAGAGTCGGCTTGCCGCTGGCATTGCTTTGTGCAAGGCGAGAGGAAAGTCCGGGCAACAAAGGACATCCCGCTTCCTAACGGAAAGAGGTCTGCGAAGGTCTGACAATGCAGAAGAAAACAACCGCCGGCGTAGCCGGTAAGGGTGAGAAGGCGGGGTAAGAGCCCACCAGGCCGGTGGCGACACCGGTGCTGTGCATTCCGGGAGTTGAAAGTTCATGTAAACCAGCGAACACAAAGAGAAGGCTGTCCGTCTGAGCTGGAGGGTAGAACGATAGAGGCCATCGGTGACGGTGGCAGTAGATAAATGGCAGGCACATTCATCCCATACGGTTTGAGTGTACAGAACCCGGCTTACAGACTCTCTGTTTTTCTTCTTTTGAGATGTTAGGATTGCATAAGATAGACGATGTCTGGACAGTAAATGAGAACAAGTTACGTCCGTGGAAACGGTCTGGCTTGAGGTTGCTTAAGCGTATGGCCATAGCGGTGGATTGCATAAGTAGGCAAGACGTTATGAGTTATGCCTCGTCGCTTACCTATA
>CAVHCL010000103.1:0-2161 GCA_963634425.1 Bacteroidaceae bacterium | reverse complement strand
GCTTTTCTTTTTATTCAGCAAAAAAATAGCAGACAAAAACACATCGTTCGTTTTTTTTTAATAACTTTGCTCCAGAATAACAATTATATACATAAATGGAACTTACAGGGAAAATTATCGCAGTACTTCCGCAGAGGAGCGGAACATCCAACAGAACCGGCAGCGAATGGAGAGTCGGTTCATATGTGCTTGAAACTATGGACCAGTATCCGCGCAAATTGGCATTTGATGTGTTCGGTGCCGACCGTATCGCACAGTTCAATTTACAGGCAGGCGAAATAGTGACAGTGTATTTTGACATTGACGCTCATGAATATCAAGGCAGGTGGTTTAACAGTATACGAGCTTTTCGTGTTGACAAAAACCCTCAGACTGCTTCTGTGCCCAACGCCAATCCCGTGCCGTTGTCATCTGTATCCGCTGCGACAACCACATCCGCACAGCCGGAGGAGCCATCTTACGAGTCTACCGACGATCTGCCTTTCTAAGGTATAATACGCCAGACAAGCGCCTCCGACCCGTATCTTTCTGTCCTCCGTTTGGAGTTGGAAAGGTACGGGTCGGAGGTGTTTTGTATGGGTTAATGAAGAAGTAAAGCGTCCGGTGATGCCTGCAGAAGGCAGACAGCCCTGGATGCTTATCTGCGCCTCCCGAAGAGGTCTTTCATTCCGTCCATGTCAAAAGCAAGTGAGAAGCGCATCGTCTGGTCAAGCGGGTTTGTACTGCTGGTACTGAACACATAACCGGCATCTATGGTGAAAACACTCATGTGGAAACCTGCGCCTACAGTGAAGTATTTACGGTTTCCCTTGTTGGCAGCTTCGTGATGGTAGCCTCCGCGAAGCATGAAGCGGTCGTTGTAAGTATATTCGCATCCTACGCTCCACTGTATTTCCTCCATTTCCTCTTTAAATCCGTTGGGAGCATCCCCGAAACTCTTGAAGATACCGGCGATAGGGGAGATGTCGTAGTAGTCTCTCTGTACACGATCCGTGTAGTCGTTGTCGCTCTCTCCTGTTTCCTGTTTCGGATAGGTGGGCACAAGCAACTTGTTGGCGTCGGCCGCTATGCTGAACTTGTTGTATTCGTTGCACGGTATTGTAAGGTTCATGCCAAGACGGAGATTGGTGGGGATAAATTCGGAATTGTCGTCGCCTCCGAATGAAATCTTGCTTCCGATGTTGCTTATGTTGATGCCCCAGCCGAAACTGCACTCTCTGTTTCCCATCATGAAATACCCGAGACGGTACATGGCAATGTCGGCGGCGAACGCCTTTCCTGCACTACTCTCGGCCGTATAGTCGTACTTGATGTCAGAATATATCAGACGCATGTTCACCGCCATGGAAAAACGTTCGCTCAACATACGGCTGTAACCTATATCAAACGCAAACTCGTAGGGATGCACGGTCATGTCGTTCATGTCCACGAGGAACACTTCGCCAAGGCTGAAAAAACGAAGCGAAGCCTGTACTGCGGAATAGTCCCCGATTCTGTAGAAGCCTGTCAGATTGGCAAGATTGATGTCGTTTACCAATTTGCGTAGCCACGGAGTGTAACTGATGCCAAGTCCTGACCGGGCTACATTGAACGGATATTTCGCCGGATTCCAATATTGCGAATATATGTCAGCTTCTGTAGCGGCGCCCACATCGCCCATACCGGCGGCACGTGCGTCGGGAGCTATCATGAGGGACGTGACACTTGTGTTAACAGGGTTGAACATATTCTGCTTGTCATCCGCCCTGACCGCAGAGCTTGCCGTGATAAGGAAAGCGAGTAATGTTATTTTGTCTATCTTTGTCTGCATATCTTAATAACTTCTTTCGCGCGCTATTTATTGTTAAGAATTATCAGTTTTTCTGTTTTTGAGACATTTCTGCTTTCGTCGCTCTGCATAATACAACGGTATAGATATATTCCGCTTCCCTGTTTTGCCCCGTTTCCGTTAGTAAGGTTCCATGGGACGGAGATAACGGCATCATCCGAACTTGTGACACCCGTCTTGCTCCAGACACATTTACCCATGAAGTTGAATATCTCCAGCGTGTATGTACATTCACTTCCTTTCATGTCGTGGAAGACGAGGAACGTAGTGCTTTCCGTGGCCGGATTGTGTGTTGCAGTCAACTTTAGCATATTGGGCTTGATAGTGGGGTCC
>CAVHCL010000102.1:0-6884 GCA_963634425.1 Bacteroidaceae bacterium | reverse complement strand
TATAATTTCCGAGAACAAAACGTACGAACAGATATTGGCGGAAGAGCACGAACAGACCGACGACAAGCCCAAGAAGAAATGGTGGCAATTTTGACCGTAACCGCGTCTTATTGCGTCGTGTTTGTCTATGCAGTCATGTAAACGTATAAACATGTGGGAGTGATACAGGTTTTTTCCCATAGATCACTCCATCACATCCTTTACGCCTCCTGTAGATTGGAAGAACGTGGCTTTGGTGGTGGCGTTCTTGTCAAAGAGGGTGGAAGACAGTATTTCCACCACGCCGAACTGCCCCATGGGCGTTTCCAGAGAGGAGAGCTCACCGTTTAATGTGTAAACGGAAACCCTTGTCCTGGACGGCACATTGTAGTAAACACCTTTCTCCATCTTCTCCTTTTTCTTGGCTGTCTGTGCGTCCGTTACAGTAGCCGGCACTGTTTCGGTGTTCTTGACAGACACGTACACTGGATATCCCGCCAAGTCGTCAACGTCCACCATGCCAAGCTTGGACGAGAAACGGAACAAGATGCTTTGGTCAGTCTCCTTCTCGGGTACGAAGTTTAAGCAGAACACCTCGGTGCTTGTCTCGGCAGTCCCATTGAACAGCGAGCTCAAAGCGTTGGCTTGAAGATCCAATTGGTCAAGCATCAACTTCAGTTGGGCTCCGTCCTTGGGCGTATTGTCGGCTTCTCCCCTGACAAGGGCGTTTCGGCTTTCCCTTATATCGTATATCTCTTGCGCGCAGAGCTCTGCAACTTTGGCTGTAGAACCGGCGGTGAGCATCTCTTGTGTCATGTACGCACGAGGGTCGACGGACTTCTTGGCGGGCACGGCGGCAACAGCCTCAGGCAACGCCTCCTCTTGCGCATCGGTGTTGATGCTCAGCAATATGCCGTCTTTGCTGAGACCCACCAACGGAGCCGTGGTTTTGCTTTTCACTTTGATGCTGTACGCTTTGGAATTGTCAGGAATGCCGTATGGCTCCAGTATGACTTTCTTTAGCTGCCATTGTGTCGACTCTGAGGTTGGCACGTCTTTGATGCGCAGGAAACGGTCGGCATATTTGTAAAGTTCCCCGGGGCGTGTCACAGTCTTGTCCGCTACCACCGTTATGCGTAAAGCTGTTTTGGGCAGGAAGTATGATACGCCCTCCAGAGTGCTGCCCGGAACGAAAGGCGCGACCTCAGTTTGGGCATGTAGAGCAAAGGACGGTATGCAGACGGATAATGCTGCGACAAGAATATTTTTCATATATAATACTGACGATATATCTGTTTTTGACGTGGCAAAGATACTGCTTTTCAACGAATGTTTGGCAGAGAAAGCCTAAAGTTTTTCGCCAATGGCATCATATTTGATGGGATTTTTTGTAACTTCGCGGCAAAATATCGCCACACGGCACATATTTCGTTTTTATGAACACGATTCGTGTAAGGAACAAGACGTTTTCCGTGTCAATACCGGAGAAGCGGATTCGGGATGAAGTCAGAAAGGTGGCTGCCAGCATAAACAAAGACTACGAGGGAAAATCCCCTGTTTTTTTGGCAGTACTCAATGGCTCGTTTGTATTCGCGGCGGACTTGATGAGGGAGGTGACCTTGCCGTGCGAGATATCATTTGTGAAGTTGGCTTCTTATCAAGGGGACTCCACCACAGGTGTCGTGCGCGAGCTGATAGGGCTTGACACGGATATCGCCAACCGTCCGGTCATAGTGGTCGAAGACATAGTGGATACAGGCATCACTATGGTTCACATGTTGGAGGTGTTGAAGAAACATAACCCGGCAAGTGTAGACATCTGCACGCTGTTGCTAAAGCCTGGCAAGTTGCAGGCGGACTTGCAAATAAGGTACTGTTGCCTGCAGATTCCCAACGATTTCATAGTGGGGTACGGTCTTGACTACGACGGCTTCGGACGCAACACCCGCGACATCTATACAATAGTTCAGAATACGGACAATACAGACATTATACACAATCAACAATGAAGAATATCATCATCTTCGGTGCCCCCGGTTCCGGCAAGGGCACTTACAGCGACGAAATCGTCAAGAAATACGGTATGGGACACATCAGTACAGGTGACGTGTTACGCGCCGAGATAAAAAACGGCACAGAGCTCGGCAAGGTGGCCCAAGGTTACATAAACAACGGACAGTTAATCCCCGACGAGTTGATGGTGGACATTCTCGCCAAGACATACGATGCCCAGCCTGCAGGCAAAGGAGTCATCTTTGACGGCTTCCCGCGTACGACGGCACAGGCTGAGGCTTTGAAGAAGATGCTTGCGGAGCGTGGACATGACATGGGCATCATGATAGAGTTGGCTGTAGGCGAGGATGTGCTTATGGCACGTCTTCTCAACCGTGCGGTAGAGCAGGGCAGGGCAGACGACAACGAGGAGACCATCAAGAAGCGTTTTGCCGTATACCACAACCAAACGGCGCCTCTTGCGGAGTGGTTTGAGAAGGAGGGCATGCGCAACGTGATAGCATGGGCGGAACATCCGAGCAAGGAGGCCATGATAGAGGAGGTCTTCAAGGTTATAGACGAGAACAATTGAATTTGGCGGTTCGTGACATTAGTCTGACAACACTGCAACCTCTCTGAAGAATGGCTGAGTCGAATTTCGTTGACTATGTGAAGATTTGCTGTCGCTCCGGCAAGGGTGGGCGTGGTTCGATGCATATGCACCGTGCCAAGTACGTGCCTTGCGGCGGACCCGACGGAGGTGACGGCGGACGTGGAGGGCATGTCTATCTCCGCGGCAACCACAACTATTGGACACTGCTGCACCTTCGTTACGAACGACATGTCTTTGCCGGGAATGGCGGCAACGGAGGCAAAAGCGGAAGCACAGGAGCCGATGGTGAGGACAAGTACATAGACGTGCCTTGCGGCACTGTGGTGTACAATGCCGAGACGGGGGACTTCATTTGCGACGTCACCGACGACGGACAGGTGGTGATGCTCTTGAAGGGCGGACGCGGCGGTATGGGCAACAAACACTTTGCCACCTCCACCAATCAGGCACCCAGGTACGCCCAACCGGGCGAACCTATGCTGGAGCTTACCGTGATACTGGAATTGAAGTTGCTAGCAGACGTGGGGCTTGTAGGGTTTCCCAATGCGGGCAAGAGCACGTTGCTGAGTGCCGTGTCCAGCGCGCGCCCCAAAATAGCCGGCTATCCGTTTACTACCATGGAGCCTTCGTTGGGAATAGTGCCTTACCGTGACGGACAGTCGTTTGTCATGGCAGACATACCCGGTATCATAGAAGGCGCTTCGGAAGGCAGGGGGCTCGGACTGAGGTTCCTGCGCCACATAGAACGCAATTCGCTTCTCCTCTTTATGGTGCCGGGGGATACGGACGACATAAGGAAAGAGTACGAGATACTTCTTAACGAGGTGGGGACTTTCAACCCTGAAATGTTGGAGAAGGAACGCCTTCTTGCCGTAACCAAGAGTGACCTTTTGGACAGCGAACTTGAGGAGATGCTCTCCCACGACCTTCCTGCCGATATTCCTTGTGTCTTCATCAGCGCCGTTACCGGCAGGGGAATAGCAGAGCTCAAGGATATGCTTTGGCAGGCTCTTAACAGCGAGAGCAACAAGTTGCAGGCCATCACGCAGAGAGAGACCCTAGTGCATCGCAACAAAGACCTTGTTTGGCTGCGCACGGAGCTTGAGGACGAAGGTGAGGACGAGGAGATAGAGGTTCTTGACGACGATGCGGTGGAAGACGTGGACGGTACGGAAGATTTCGAGTGCGAAGAAGATGGACAGCCTCATTGTATATGATACCCCATGTTGGCTGAGAGCGTTCACCACAGGCAAGGACTCCAGTGTGGAGGACATGCATCTCTCTGTGGGCGACATAGCCTTGCCGCGACAGACACACTCCTGCAATGTGTTGAGGGTTGGGAGCCCGGGCAGACCCACAGACACAGACGCGGTGTTTACTGACGTTCTGGGACTTTGCGTGTGTGTCAAGACCGCCGACTGCATTCCGGTACTGCTTTATGACGACAAGGAAAGACTTGTGGCTGCCGTACATGCCGGGTGGAGGGGGACTGTCGGCGGAATCGTTTCCAAAACCGTCTCGGAGATGAATTCCGCAGGTTCGCACCTCCATGCCGTAATAGGTCCGGGCATCTCTTTGGACGAGTTTGAGGTGGGAGACGAAGTGTACGGTGCTTTTCTCCAGAACGGTTTCCCTATGCAGAGAATAGCAAAGAGATATCCTTCGGCACAAGGCGGAGAACGTTGGCACATCAATCTATGGGATGCCAACCGATGGCTTTTGGAGCAGCACGGAGTGGAAGACATATTTATTGCAGGTATCTGCACCAAGTCCTCGCGCCTCTATTACAGTGCGCGCAGGGAGACCATCAATACTGGAAGAAACTACAATGGAATAATGATTTTACCATGAAAATTAAAACTCTGATATTCTTAATGTTTTCAGGAGTGTCCACACTTTATGCCCAGAATGCGGAACACGCACAAGTTGACATAGACGAATGGCAGGTGATGAGGGTGGAGGCTGCCAAAGACCCTTTTGCCAATGGCAGTCAGTTCACCATAAATTTCTCCAATTATACGGATGAGGAATGGTGTTATCCGCTTAGAAACGCCAAACTTATAAGTCCGTTCGGAGGGACGCGCAGACATGGGGGCACAGATCTCAAGACATTCAAGGGCGACACCATCAGAGCAGCATTTCCCGGAGAGGTCATACTCAGCGGTCCATATTTCGCATACGGTAACTTTGTCGTGTTGAGGCACGCCAATGGTTTGGAGACGGCATACAGCCACAACATCAAGAATCTTGTGAAGAAAGGACAATGGGTGCACGCAGGAGACCCGATAGCTTTGGAAGGACGTACAGGCAGAGCCACTACAGAGCATCTGCATTTTGAGACCAGGATAAAGGGAAAAGCGTTTGACAGCTCCAAGATATACGACCACAGTCAGCATACCATCCGCAAGGAGGTGATAGTCTTTACCAAGACTGCCAACGGAACTATCAAGATTGACATAGAGGATAAGTAGAACAACGAAAAAAGGAAGCTGCATCAGCTTCCTTTATGTCTGTTGGCGCGTTTGCGTCTGATGTCCGCTTTCATCTTTGCGGAGCCTGAACCGTGCGCACCGGTGATGTATTGTTTTTTCTTGGCCTTGGTCTTCACCTTTGTGGTGCCTTCCTGCTTTCCGTTCTTGGGACCTCCGCGGAAAGTGATGCCGCCTTGGATGACGGCGTCAATGTCGTCTCCTCCAAATTTTGCCATAGTGTGAAGTCGGGATTAATGGTGGAAAAGACGGATGCCGGTGAACGCCATGGCAATGCCGTACTTGTCGCAAGTCATTATCACGTGGTCGTCGCGGACACTGCCTCCTGCCTGTGCTATATACTTGACACCGCTTTTGTGTGCGCGCTCCACATTGTCCCCGAACGGAAAGAATGCGTCGCTGCCGAGAGCTACGTCGGTGTTCTTTGCCAGCCACTCGCGCATCTCCTTCTCTGTGAGAGGCTCAGGTTTCCCGGTGAAGAACTTTTGCCATTCGCCGTCTCTGAGTACATCCTCGCGTTCCGGACCTATATATATGTCTATGGTGTTGTCGCGGTCTGCACGCCTTATGCCAGGGACGAAAGGAAGTCCCATCACCTTGGGGTGTTGCCTCAGCCACCAAATGTCAGCCTTGTTGCCTGCCAGTCTGGTGCAGTGTATGCGGCTCTGCTGTCCGGCTCCGATACCGATGGCCTGTCCGTCCTTCACGTAGCATACGCTGTTGCTCTGCGTGTACTTGAGCGTGATGAGCGCAATCTTCAAATCGCGTTTTGCCTCTTCGGTGAATGTCTTGTTCTCTGTGGGGATATTGTCGAAGACTGAGTCGTCGGCAAGGTTTATCTCGTTGCGTCCTTGCTCGAACGTGATGCCGAAGCACTGCTTGCGCTCTGTGTGGGCGGGACGGTACGAGGGGTCTATCTTTATGACGTTGTATGTTCCTTTACGTTTGTCTCTAAGCACCTGGAGAGCCTCTTCCGTGAAAGCCGGAGCGATGACACCGTCGCTCACCTCCGGTTTGATGAGGAGTGCGGTAGGGAGGTCGCATTCGTCGCTAAGAGCGATGAAGTCGCCGTAACTGCTCATGCGGTCGGCTCCTCTTGCCCTGGCGTATGCACACGCTTGCGGTGTAAGTTCGCCGACGCTTTCAGGAACGAAGTATATCTTCCTCAGTGTGTCGCTCAAAGGCAGTCCTACAGCAGCTCCGGCCGGGCTCACGTGCTTGAAGCTTGCGGCGGACGGAAGCCCTGTGGCAGTCCTCAACTCGTTTACCAATTGCCAAGCGTTCAGCGCGTCAAGGAAGTTGATGTATCCGGGTCTTCCGTTAAGTACTTCGATTGGGAGTTCGCTGCCGTCCGCCATAAAGATGCGCGACGGCTTTTGGTTGGGGTTACAACCATATTTCAGTTCCAGTTCTGTCATTGCAAATAGACTTGTAAATACATGCCAGTGGAGCTGAGGGGATTGAACCCTCGTCCAAACAGGGACGTACTGTGCTTTCTACACGCTTATCCCGGACTTTTGTTTTCGGGTGAAGGCAAGACCCGGGCCACCGACATTCACCTTATCTCCTTAAATCTTCACTTGCCGCACGGAGCCGCTACAAGCTATCCCCGATATTGCTGTGCCACTTGGTCTGGAGGCTTCGGAGCAACAGCCCCAGAGTGACATCTCGTCTATGCACCTGGTGCAAAGATAAAGCTTCAATCTACTATACTTCGATTAAGCAGCGAGAGCGTAGTTGTTTTCGCCAGATAAATTTTTGAATGTCATGGATTAAAGAGAGCGGCATACAACTCTCTGCGTGCTTACACA
>CAVHCL010000101.1:0-2389 GCA_963634425.1 Bacteroidaceae bacterium | reverse complement strand
CACTTCAAAGATAATACTTTTTCTTGAATTATGCAAGAAATTCAGCTTCTTTTTCATGTTTATGAATAATTCAGGCTAAAGTGAGCAGCATTTTTATTTTTTAAGAAACCTTGGCAGCCGCGCCTTCGGCTGCCACCTTGGCCATGTCGGACGGCTCCGCCTCCACGACGGTGATGCGGTTGCCGTATTTCCTCGCTTTGTGTCCGTGTAGTTCGCAGACGCTGTATGCGTTAGGCGCCAGTTGGAAGATGTCGCAGAGGCGGTGCGACACTGCGGCGATGTCTGTGGCGGCGACTATGATTTCCTTTGCCCCGCTATGGCGCAGCATGTCGCAGAAGTAATTGTCAGTCTGCGGGAAGGAGTAGCCGAGTACCACTACCCTCTCGGCGTGGCGGAGCATCTCGCCGGTGCGGTACCACACGTCTATGTAACGCTGGGAGATGACGGGCATGAGCTTCAGCGGAGGCAGGAACGAGGGGACGGGCAACGACTTGCGGTCCGCCCCGAAGCTTATACCGGCGGCGAGCCGGTTCCCGAAGAAGTCCACAAGGTCCATGGTGTAGAGGTCGCCGTGCCGGAAGTCGTTCTTGTTCTCCACGTCGACATATTCCATGAGGGAGCCGTGGAAGTAGAGGGCGTCCGCGGCGCAACGTTGCGCGAAGGTGGTGTGGTTGAACGTCACCACCTGCGTGTGCTCCATGCCGCACATCCGGGCGTAGACATCCGGAAGGTCCGCCGCGGCGCCGCCGGCACCGGAGGCTATGCGCCGCTCCTCGCTGACGAGGTACGCCCAGAGCGTCCACGAGATGTACATGTAGTCGCGTATGTAGCTGGCGCGCCCCTCGTAGAAGCCGTAGAAGTATTTCGCGAGCAGCTGCCCTATGTCGAGGATGTTGCGGTAGACGTGGCGCAGGACGGGGTTGTCGTTGTCGCGCATGCTCCGCTGCAGTATCTCCACTATGACGGTCTTGAAGGTCTCTGTGTAGTTGAGACGGGAGAAGTCGATGATGGTGTCGTCCTTCACGGCGGTGCCGAGCACGTCGCCTATGAGCCGCTCCGTCTCGTCGTCGATGGTGGCGTTCTGCTTCACGTCGATGATCTTGTGGAAGAGCAGCACCACGAGCCTTCCCAGCTTGCGGTGCCCGTCGGTGAGGGACGTGTTTTGTGAGATTTCCGTCTGGACGTTGCTGCAGATGCTGTGTATCTCGCGGTCGAGGTTCTTGGCGAGACCGTCTATGGCTTTCTCTATGAACTTGTCGAAGTGGAAGTGCACCCTGCCTATGGCTTTCCTCAGCGCTGCGTCCACCGCTTTGCCCTCGTCGGTGGCGAGGTATTCGGCTATGTGCGGTATGAGGTTCTCCGGGGCTGGGATGCCCATGGGGGTGTCCACTCCGGGGCCTGTGACGACAACGGTGATGGGGTGCTCCTTGCGCCGCAGCAGCTTGCGGGCGAACTCGTCGCCGATGATGTACTGGTTCTGGCTGTCCACGTGGCCCGCCACTTGGTTGCTGCCGCCACTGATGCCTATCTCTGTTTTCTCTCCGGGCATATATCCTCAGGTGTCAGCGGTTTCTGTTTCCCCATGCGTCGTTGATGCACCGCCGGACGTTGTTCACGCCCCTTCCGTTTTCCACATTGGGCGCAAGGGCAAGCAGGACTTCTATGAACCGTCGCTTGACAATCTCCAGTTTGTCCGCACGCACGTCAGGGTCTTTGCGCATGTCCACCGCCACCTTGGCCATGTCGGCGGCGGAGGCGCATTGCTCCAGACGGGCGACATATTGCCGCAAGAGCTCCACATTATTTATATATACGGACAACGCCTTTTCCGCGTCCGACAGTTGTGGGGCGGCTTTCTCTTCAGCCAGATTCCCGGCAAGCGCGTCTTCGGCGAACTGGTCTCCTATGAACACCTGCTTTTGCACCGTGGCGTTGGGCGCTATCTGGTTGTTGCCGCCGCTGATGTTGAATACTACGGTTGCTTTCTCTTCCATTGCGTGCTTGGTTTTTCTTCCGTTTCGTGGTTGGCTTTTGTGCCGTTCCGACGGCAGTTTTTATGGGGTCGCATGGCCGTACAGCCAGGGATTCTATGCCTGTACGGCCATAGATCGTATGAACGTACAGCCATAGATGCTATGGTTGTACAGCCAGGGAACCTATGGTTGTACAGCCAGGGAAAACGTGTTTCCCGGCTCACGGTTTTTATGAACGAAACTGAACATGGACTGAACGAAACTGAACGGGGAATGAATATTTATGAACGCTTGTGAACGGATTTACAAAGCGGTCTCCGGAGGCTGTGCCTTTGCGGTGTCATGGTGCAGCCATCACTCCGCCACTTCGAAGTCCTCGTTGTGCACTCCGCTGACGGCCACGGCGTAGCCCCCGA
>CAVHCL010000100.1:0-14956 GCA_963634425.1 Bacteroidaceae bacterium | reverse complement strand
GGGATACAGTCTTATACTCGACAGGGCAGGCGATGCAGGCATCATCTTTGCAAGTCCTAAGATAGACATCTCTAACGAGGTGCTTACCAAACTGGGATACAACTGACACGGACATACGAGCAGTAACAAATAAATATAAAATACAAAAGAAAGATTATGAAAAAGATTATCATCGCCATTCTCATGATGGCTCCGTTGTGCGCCAACGCTCAAGTCAAGTTTGCTCACTTCAACAGTTCCGACATTATTCCCAACATGAAGGAGTACACTGCGGCAATGGATGAGATTCAGGCAATGGCCAAGCAGTATGAAGACGACATGAAGCTTATGCAAGATGAACTCCAAAAGAAGACTGACGAGTACCAAAAGGAGCAGGCAAACCTCCTTGACAACGTACGCCAACGCAGGGAGAAGGAACTGAACGACCTTTACCAGCGTCTGCAGCAGTCTTATCAGGACAACCAAACCGCACTCCAGAAGGCACAACAAGAGAAAATGACCGCAATTCAGGAAAAAGTCCTTGCGGCGGTGAAGAAGATAGGCGAGGCTGGTGGCTATGTGTATGTGGTGGATACCAGTGCAGGAGTCATTCCGTTTATCAGTTCGCAACTCAGCACTGACGTGTCCGACCAAATAAAGAACGAAGTTGGAGTCTCGCTACAGGCGCAACCGCAGGCTCAGCAGCAGACCCCGAAACAATAAGGAGACGGCAGAGTGTGTCCTTGCGTCATGTTTTTGTTTGCACATCGCTCAGGCGCTTAGGTAAAACAAGTCCAACCCAACTAACAAATCATAAAGATGAAACGCCTATATACTTTACTCATTGCCCTCATTCCTATGATGGCAACGGCACAGATACAGTTCGGCTATCTCAGTTATGACTCTATATTGCATGAGATGCCGGCATATACACAGGCAATGACCGAGCTTCAGACTCTGAAGAGTAAGTATGAAGCGGAAGCTCTGCGTGGCGAGGATGAGTTCCAAAAGAAATTTGTGGATTTCCTTCAAGGGCAGAAAGATTTCCCGTCCACCATCATGCAGAAGAGGCAAGCCGAACTGCAGACGCTTATGGACAATGGCGTGGCTTTCCGTTTACAGGTCCAGAACTTGCTTGTACAGGCAGAGAAAGATTTGGTGAACAACGTCCGCAAAGAATTGAACAGAGCCATCCTTGAGGTAGGGGTGGAGAACGGATATGGGTACATCCTCAACGTGGACGACAACTCCTGCCCCTATATCAATCCTGTAGTGGGGGTGGATGTGTCTCTTCTGGTAAGGCAGAAACTGGGGCTTGCGGAGATACAGACTATTCCAGACAGCCTTAACAGTGTACGGTCGTCCACAGAGGCTCTCCCTGTAGGGGCTTCCTCGGAAACTCCTGTTGTAGAGACTCCTGTGGAAAATGCCGAACAGATGGAGAACCCAAATGTCACCGAACACTGATCTTCCGCGGACACCTGGGGCAATAGGAGTGTTTGACTCCGGATATGGCGGACTTACCATACTGCGGCAAATCAGAAAGACTATGCCGCAGTATGATTATCTCTACCTTGGAGACAATGCCAGAGCTCCGTACGGAATCCGTTCGTTTGACGTGGTGTACGAGTTCACCCTTCAGGCTGTACGCTATTTGTTTGTGCATGGATGCCATCTTGTTATTCTTGGCTGCAACACGGCTTCGGCAAAAGCGTTGCGTACCATACAGCAGACAGACCTTCCGGCACTTGACCCGCAAAGGCGGGTGCTGGGAGTGATACGTCCTACCGCAGAATGTGTTGGGGGGCTGTCACGCTCGCGTCACATAGGCGTTCTTGCCACTCCTGGCACAGTGCGCAGCCGCACTTACGAGATAGAGGTTGCCAAGCTGTACCCGGATGTTGTTGTCACTGCCGAAGCCTGCCCTATGTGGGTCTCCTTGGTGGAGAACCATGAGCAGGACAGCCCGGGCGCTGACTATTTCGTGAAAGAAGGTATAAACCGTATCATGAGCCGCGACCCTCAAATAGACTGTCTGATATTGGGCTGCACGCACTTCCCTCTGCTGCACGACAAGATAATGAAGTATGTCCCCAAAAACGTGAAAGTGGTCTCGCAGGGAAAATATGTCGCAGACAGCTTCTCCGACTACCTGCACAGACATTCGGAAATGGAAGACCTTGTCACCAAGGGAGGGACGGTTCGTTTCCTCACAACCGAGCAGCCCGATGCCTTTCAGGAAAATGCGGCTGCGTTTATAGGAAGTCCTTTGGAGGCGCAACGCGTATTCCTCGGTTGAACAAAACAGATTTGTGTAGAATATGATGAAAAGAAACGTCACCTTGCTCTTGCCATTCTGCGCTGTGGCACTGTCGGCGCAGCCGCGTTTCGTCCCCGACACCGAAGTTATGAAACTCGGGGAAGTAGAGTTCAACCAGCCTAAACGTTTTACCATAGGCTTTGCCAACAAGGGAGACCAGCCTCTTGAAATTTTGTCCGTTCATCCGTCATGCGGATGCGTCACGGCATCATATACGACCACATCTGTCAACTCGGGTGGGCGAGGGGAAGTCACAATAACTTTCGACGCCCGAATGTTGGGCGGTTTCCACAGAGAGATTGAGCTTATGACTAACGCCTCAGACACACCTTATTATCTGGCCGTGGAGGGGACTGTTGTCAAGGAGGTGCAGGACTGCAGCGAGGACTTTCCCATAGACCTCGGCAATGTGAGGCTACAGACCAACTGCGTGGAATTCGACGATGTCAACATGGGAGACAAACCTGTGGGAGAGATACGTTTTGTCAATATGGAACGGACGGCATACCGTCCCGAACTGATGCACCTCCCTCCGTACCTTTCTGCAAGGTATGAGCCAGAAAACGTTCCCGCTGGCAAGGTGGGCAAAATTTTCCTAACGCTGGACAGCGAGAAACTTATGCGTATGGGTCTTACTCAGACGAGCGTCTACCTTGCCAGATACCTTGGTGATAAAGTAAGTGAAACCAACGAGATAATAGTCTCCGCTGTACTTCTTCCCGACTTTTCCCAACTTACTGAGGCGCAACTTGCGTCCGCTCCGGAATCCTTTATGCCGGAGACTTCGCTTGACTTCGGGCAGATGGGCAATAAAAAGAAGCTTTCCAAAACCCTCATGCTTCTTAACAAGGGTAAAAGCGACCTTCACATACAGCATGTGCAGGTTTTCAACAAGGCGGTGGCAGTAAGTGTAGGCAGCAAAACCGTGAAGCCAGGCAAGAGTACAAAAATCAAGGTTACCGTATTTGCCGAATATCTCAAGAAGACCAAATTCCGTCCGCGTGTTCTGCTCATCACAGACGACCCAAAACATACGAAACAGACAGTGAACATAGAAGTGAAGCCATAACGAACTCCAAACATTATTCATCATGGAACATCCTGAAAACAATCCGGAATACGGAGGGCTTACTGTCAACAGCGGTGTAGGCCCGGTCTCAACAGTCAACCCCAATCTTAAACATGGACGGTTTGCGCGTCACAAACTTTCTGTTGCCGATTATGTGGAAGGTATACTCAAAGGCAACACTTCCGTTCTGGGACAAGCTGTAACATTGGTAGAAAGCACCAATCCGGACCATCAGACGGTGGCGCAGGAAGTGATAGAGAAATGTCTCCCTTATTCTGGCAAGAGTTTTCGCATCGGTATAAGCGGTGTGCCTGGGGCAGGCAAGAGCACCAGTATAGACGAGTTCGGGATACACGTTTTGTCTCGCTACGGAGGAAAGTTGGCTGTGCTTGCCATTGACCCAAGCAGCGAACGTACAAAGGGAAGTATCCTAGGCGACAAGACCCGCATGGAGAAGCTCGCAGTGCATCCCGATTCGTTCATACGCCCGAGCCCCTCGGCAGGAAGTCTTGGCGGTGTGGCGCGCAAGACACGCGAGACCATTATTCTGTGCGAGGCAGCGGGGTTTGACAAGATATTTGTTGAGACCGTGGGAGTGGGACAGAGCGAGACTGCCTGTCATTCTATGGTGGATTTCTTCCTTTTGATACAATTGGCGGGAACTGGTGACGAGCTACAGGGTATCAAGCGCGGTATCATGGAGATGGCTGACGGCATTGTGATAAACAAATGCGACGGCAACAATGTGGACAAATGCCAGTTGGCTGCCACGCAGTTCCGCAACGCCTTGCATCTTTTCCCGGTGCCGGAGAGCGGTTGGACACCTCAAGTTCTCACCTACAGCGGTTTCTATGGGTATGGCATCAAGGAGGTATGGAATATGATATACAAGTACTTCGACTTCGTTAAAGATAACGGATATTTTGAGCACAGACGGGCGGAGCAGTCAAAATATTGGATGTACGAAACCATAAATGAGCAACTGCGTAACAGTTTCTACCAGAATCCCACCATATCGGATATCTTGAGGGTGGCTGAGAGGAGCGTACTCAATGGCGAATGTACATCATTCGTTGCCGCCAAGCAGTTGCTCGACTCTTATTTTGCACTCCTCCATTAGCCATTTTGGTGTGCTCGTAGCACCGCAGATACCTATGGAGTTACATCCTTGCAGCCAGTGGAAGTCTATTTCACTGGCTGTGTCTATCATATACGATTTCCTGTTGGCATTCTTACATTCTTTGAAAAGGACTCTTCCGTTGCTACTTTTTTTGCCGCATACAAAGAGGACCGCATCGTGCCTTTGCGCAAATTCCTTAATGTGAGGCATACGGTTTGCCACTTGTCTGCAGATGGTGTCGTAGTACACGAATGTCGCCTGAGGGCTTATCCTTTTCTTTATGTCTTCCACTATTCTGCGGAACTCGTCCAACGGCTTTGTGGTTTGCGAATAGAGGCAGATGTCTCTGTCGAAATTCAACTTTCCTATCTCGGAAGCGGACTCTATCACTATGGCGGTGCCTTCAGTCTGCCCCACCAGCCCCAATACTTCCGCATGTCCATTCTTGCCGAAAATCACTATCTGCTTGC
Source organism: Bacteroidaceae bacterium (assembly GCA_963634425.1). Lineage (GTDB taxonomy): Bacteria > Bacteroidota > Bacteroidia > Bacteroidales > Bacteroidaceae > Physcousia. The sequence continues at coordinate 9,998 of CAVHCL010000100.1, read as the reverse complement.
GGTGCTCTTTGTCTGCGGCGTATTCTTTCTTTATCCTGTCTTGAAGGTGTAGGACCACAGGGCAGGTGGCGTCAATAATCTCTATGCCGTTTTTCTTTGCGAGGAGGTAAGTGCTTGGCGGTTCACCGTGGGCACGCAGTAACAACTTGGTGTTGTTCAGGTCGTTCATCATCCCATGGTTGATGGTCACCAGCCCCAGCCTCTGCAGCCTGTCACATTCCTTGCCGTTGTGCACAATGTCCCCGAGGCAGTACAGGTGCCCCTCTGCGGCCAGTTCCTCTTCCGCTTTACCTATGGCACGTGTCACGCCGAAGCAGAACCCAGACCCATTGTCTATCTCTATTTTCAAAATGTAGGATGATAAGTGTGTGAAATGTGCGCTATTCGGTTGCTCTCCTCACCTGCTCCAACAGCCATGCGTTCTGTTCCTCCTTGGTCATGTTGCTGTTGTCCAAAACAATGGCGTCGTCGGCTTTGCGCAGAGGGCTGACTGCGCGCGTGGAGTCTATCCTGTCGCGTTCCTGTATGTTTGCGCGAATGTCTTCCATATTGCAAGGCTCTCCTTTGGCCTGCAGTTCGTCGTACCGTCTTTTGGCTCGCACCTCGACGTTTGCCGTAACGAATATCTTCAATTCCGCATCCGGGAAAACCACGGTGCCGATGTCCCTGCCGTCCATCACCACACCTTTTGCTGTGCCCATTTCGCGTTGTAGCTCCACCATCTTCTCTCGCACAAAACCTATGGCGGCAATGCGGCTCACGTAAGCCGATGTTTCCATGCTCCTTATTTCGGACTCCACGCATTTGCCGTTAAGATAAGTGTCAGGACGGCCTGTCTGCTCGTTCATGCTGAAAGAAATGCATATCCTGTCCATCTCTTCGGCAAGACGTTCGGTGTCCGTATGACTTGCGGAAACGATGCCGTTCTGTATGCAGTAGAGGGTGACGGCTCTGTACATGGCTCCGGTGTCTATGTATATGTACGCTATTTCCTTTGCGAGGTCTTTTGCCATAGTGCTCTTGCCGCACGACGAATGCCCGTCTATGGCTATTGTAATCTTTCTCATGCTTATGTTGTTAGGAATGTTTGTTGTTTACTTTTGGAAACTGTATGCCATGTTCACAGACAGGGTAGGTGCGCTGACATGATATTTTGCGTACGCAATCCCCAATTTGAGTTTCTGAAGGTTCACCCCGGCTCCGAACGACAGTCCGGCGGCGTGCGACGAACCAGCGGCTTTCATCTCGTATGCGCGGCGGAAGTTGTATCCGGTGGAGATGTACAGAGTGGATGTGGGTTTGATGTCCACACCAGCCACGAAATGGTTGGTGAACTTCCTTCCACCGCTCACGTCTCCGTCTGCCGAGTAGTAGTCGGAGTCTTTCCATCTGGTGAGGTCTACCATGGTCACCGTTATCAGTATCGGCGCATGCCCGAGACCTTTGGTGAAACCTATCTCCATGTCAAACGGCAGTCGCTCGTGTGTGTTGCCGAAAGCTTTCACCTGCCCTCCTATATTTCTTGCTGCTGCGGCGATGGAGAGGTTCTTGTCTTCTGCAAAATAGCTTACTCCCAAGTCCACGGCAAGAGCGCACGAAGTGAGGCTTCCGTAGTTTGAATAGATGATTTTGCCTGTAGCTCCTCCAACCCATTTCTCGGAGAGAGCGTAGCTGTATTGTCCTGATATGCAAACGTCAAGTGGTTTCATCTCGCCGGTTACCTCTCCTGCGGTGGAAGTCTCTTTCACCGTGCCGTACCCTATGAACTGGGTGTGCACTCCCCATGTGCCTCTTTGTCCCGCCACTTGCGAGTAGCCCACATAACCCGCCTTGGTGCCTTGCATATAAGTCATGAATCCAACACCTAACGTCTTGTCACTTACGCTTGACAGAAGCGCGGGGTTCTGCATTGCCAAGGAAATGTCGTCTTCTATCAGAGAAATGTTCTTGCCTCCGAGGGCTGTGCTGTGTGCTGAATGTGGAAGGTTTAGAAAATCGAATACGCTGGTACTTTCCTGTGCTGTGCAACGGCATTGCCACGCTGCCACAGCGACGAAGAGCAAAATACTGTGTCTCTTTCTCATTCTCTACATATTTTGACTTCAAAGATATGCCATTTTCTCGCAATATTCCATTCTTGTCGACAAAAAAAGTCCAAGAACACGAAAAAAAAAAACTTATACGGAGTTTTGAAAAAAAAAATGTGCTAAATTTGCCACAAATAGTTCTTTCGGGACGGATGACGTGTCGGGGGGAGACGGTGTGGAAAAACAAGAATATTAAAATAATTTATGGAAGCTAACAAGACTGTCAAGACTGTGGATGAGGAACTGCACGGGCAAAAGGGTACAAACCTGCTCATAGGTTATATACTTGCCCTTGCGGTGATGTTCGTCGCATTCGAGTACACACAACGCGAGGTGAAAGTTGTGGAGGAAAACGAGAAAATTTACGATTTCAGGATGGAAGAGGACATGATACCTGTCACGCAGCAGGAAGAAATGGCCGCACCTCCACCAGCCGCCGCTCCCACCGTCATGGAGTTTATAAACGAGGTGGATGACGACACGGAACTTCCCGAGGAGGAAGTGGAGACTAGTGAAGAGGTAAACCAGGCTATCACGGCGGTGGTGGGTACGGGTGCTCCCAGTGCGGCGGTAGTTACAGGTCCTGTCGGTCCGGTTGTGGAAGTGGATGAGGATGATCGTGTATATGAGTTCGTGGAGGAGAACGCACAGTTCCCCGGTGGTGATGAGGCTTGCTACAAGTGGTTGATGGAACATATCAAATATCCTTCTATAGCACAGGAGCAGGGTATACAGGGGCGTGTCTACTTGAAGTTTGTCGTCAACAAAGACGGCAGCATAGTTGATGTTGAGGTTGTGAAGTCTCCAGACCCCAGCCTTAGCAAGGAAGCCGAACGCGTAGTGAAGTCCATGCCTAAGTGGAAACCGGCGCGACAGGGAAACAGGGCTGTACGTTCACGTTTCAACCTTCCTGTAATGTTCCGGCTCAGCTAACTTCATACTTGTTTTACCATACAATCATTATAACGTTAGTAGATTTTTAAGTACCTTGGAGAAGGCTGCTCTCATTCTGCAAAGGAGGGCAGTCTTTGCCTTTTTCAGCACACAACCTTTATGCAAAAAGCAACAGAAATACTACAGATGGTTCTTGACGGCATGGAAGCGATGCCGAAGGGGCTTGAACCGGAAGGGCTTTATGCCCCCATTGACTATGTGCTCTCCATTGGGGGGAAGAAACTGCGCCCGGTGCTTATGCTCATGGCGTATAACATGTATCGTGATGACGTGCGGAACGTTCTGCCTACGGCACTGGGTATAGAAATTTATCATAATTTCACTCTCTTGCACGACGACCTGATGGACAGGGCCGAAGTACGCCGTGGACACCCATGCGTGCACAAGAAGTGGAACGACAACACCGCCGTTCTCAGCGGCGACCACATGCTTGTAATGGCATTCCGCTACATTGCCATGTGTCCGGAAAAACACATCGGCGAGGTACTCCGTTTGTTCACACGGACTGCCATGGAGATAGATGAGGGACAGCAGATGGATGTGGATTTTGAACACCGCTGCGATGTCACGGAGTCGCAGTATTTGGAGATGATACGCCTCAAGACTTCGGTTCTTTTGGCGTGCGCCCTCAAGATAGGCGCAATTCTTGGTGGTGCCACAGCCAGTGATGCGGACTTGCTGTATTCCTTTGGAGAGAAGCTCGGGTTGGCCTTCCAGTTGCAGGACGATTATCTTGATGTTTACGGAGATTTCAAGACGTTCGGCAAACGTATCGGCGGAGACATATTGTGTAACAAGAAGACGTTTATGCTCGTCAATGCCCTGTCCCGTGCCACCAAGGCCCAGCACGACGAACTGGAGATGTGGCTTTCTGTTTCCGAAGGACGTGAAGACGAAAAGGTGGCTGCTGTCACAAACATTTTCACGGAGGTGGGTGTAGACAAGATGGCGGCAGACCGTATCAATGAATATTTCTCGGAGGCCGGCAGGGCTCTTGCGAAAGTGAGTCTTGCACAGGAACGCAAGCAAGTCCTGTGGGACTATGCCATGCAGCTTCTCGGCAGACAGTCGTAAGAAACGCGTCGGGATGCCAGACAGTAAATTGCGTATTGTAAAACCAGACGGTACAGGTGATAGACACACATAGCCACATCTACGGACCGGAATTCTCCCAAGATATTGCGGAGGTGGTGTCAAGGGCAAAAGACGCTGGGGTGGAACGCATATTGTTGCCCAACATCAATAAGGATAGTGTACGGCAAATGAACATATTGTGTCGGCAGTATCCGGGATATATGTTTCCCATGATGGGACTTCATCCCACGGATGTCGGAGAGGATTATTTGGAGCAGTTGTCGTGGATGCAGACGCTTCTCGACGAACCGTGCCGTCCTTACATCGCAATAGGCGAGGTGGGACTTGATTTTTACTGGGACACCACCTTTGCCGTACAGCAGCTCGACGCATTCCGGCGTCAGGTAGAGTGGGCTGTGCAGTACAGCCTTCCCCTCATGATACATACACGTGCGGCTCATGCCGAACTCCTCCGCATCTTGGACGACTATAGGGAGAAAGGTCTCACAGGAGTTTTCCACTGTTTCGGCGGCACTTTGGAAGAAGCCAGACAGCTGTTGTCGTTCAATGGGTTTGCACTTGGGGTAGGAGGCGTGGTTACATACAAGAAGTCATCTCTGCCCGAAGTGCTGAAAGAGATTCCTCTAAACCGCATAGTGCTGGAGACGGACTCTCCGTATCTTGCTCCGTCGCCACACCGCGGCAAACGTAATGAGAGCAGTTATTTGTCATATATCATGGCGCGTGTGGGGGAGATATACAACGTGTCGGCAAAAGAGGTGGAGAATGCCACTAACGAAAACGTCTCTCGTATTTTCCAAAGTTTGAGATAGTCTTTTGGAGCGCAATTTGTGAAAAAACGCACATAACGCAAAAGTTTTTTGCATGAAGATATGGCAATCTACAAAAAAAAGAATATTTTTGTAACCGAAAATCTGGCAAAATGGCGTAAGCTGGTCTGTTTCTGACAGGGAGAGATGCTCGAGTGGCTGAAGAGGCACGCCTGGAAAGCGTGTATGCGCCAAAAGCGTATCCGGGGTTCGAATCCCCGTCTCTCCGCATGAATAGGGTAAACCGACAGAAAAAACAAAAAATAACAACAAAATTATCAATTAAAAACAACACAAACAATGAAAAAGTTATTTGCAATTGTTGCGGTGGTTGCTGCGTGCTCTTTTGGAGCTACATCACCCATGATGGCACAGGAAGACCTTGGCACTACAGAAGCAGTTGACACGGCTGCTGTCGATGTTGACTCTCTTGCCGAAGACACTACGGCTGCGGAGGAGGCTGTTGCCGACACTGCTCCTATCGTAGAAGAGGAAGAGGCGGGTATCTTCAAGAATCTTAAGGTAAAGTACATAGAGGGTGATGCTGGCTTTATGTCACTCGTTGCCATTTCTCTCGTTCTCGGTCTTGCGTTCTGTATTGAGCGTGTAGTTTACTTGAGCCTTGCCCAGATCAACACCCGTAAATTTGCTGCAGACCTGGCAGCTCTCGTAGGTGCCGGCAAGATCAACGAAGCTTTGACATTGTGCAAAGATACACGCGGTCCCGTGGCCCAGGTGAGCCGCAAAGCTATGGAATGTCTTGCAAGTCCGGACCGCAACGATATCGGTACCATAGAGCGTACCATCAACATGGAGGCTGAAGTCCAAGGTTCTTATCTTGAGGAGAACTGCTCATGGATTACCCTCTTCATTGCCATGGCACCATCTCTCGGATTCTTGGGAACTGTGATTGGTATGGTCATGGCGTTCGACGACATCCAGCGTGCCGGCGACATCAGCCCGACGATTGTTGCGGGAGGTATGAAAGTCGCTTTGATTACCACTATCTTCGGTATCATCGTAGCCCTCATACTCCAGATTTTCTACAACTATATCCTTTCCAAAGTGGAGTCTCTCACAAGTAATATGGAAGAGACAGCCCAAGAGCTTCTCGCAATGTGCGTGAAGTCAGATAAGTGCAGAAAGTAACTGCACGCACAAAAACCGTTTCTTTATATAAGAGAGGAGAAATTATGAAGATTGAAAAAATTTCCAAGATGGCGCTGTACGTCTGCATCGGTATCATTATAGTCTGTTTTGGTGCATTCCTCACCATCGGCTATGATAATCCTGTGGGCGACTACAACGAACCTAAACTCACGGACGTGCTTATGTGGCTCATGTACATACTCACACTGGTCACATCAATACTTACCCTGTGGAGCGTGGTTCGCGGCGTGAGGATAAATAAGGGCAGCGACTCGTCCGCCACGACGGGAGTCCCCAGGGGTAAGATAACGTCAACGACTGTGATACTTCTTGTAGCGTCTCTCGTGATAGGCACTGTGTGCGGACTGGGCGAGACAGACTTCACCGCTGCGGACGGCACAGTCACCACTGCGGCATGGGTTACGGTAGTTGATGCATTCTGCATCTCCATCGGCATACTTCTGGTTGCTGCTGTAGCCGCTGTAGTTGTCAGCATGACCGGAATCCTCACAAAGGGAGCCAGCAAGTAACAAGTAGTATAATGCTTTAATCGTTAATTAGAGAGATATGGCAAAGAAGAAAAGAAAGATGCCCGGTTTGAACACGACTTCTACCGCAGACATTTCTTTCATGTTGCTTATCTTCTTCCTCGTCACCACGTCTATGGACACGGATATGGGATTGGCACGTCGCCTCCCGCGTCCGCCAGAACCAGACCAGATTGACGCCACAATGGATATCAAGTCACGTAATATCCTTTTTGTCAGACTCAATGCGTCTGGAGAACTGTGGGTCAAGGATGAGACAAGCAGCGGACCCTGCGATCCTTCCGCATTAAGACAACGTGTGAAGGATTTTGTGAAGAATGAGCAGAACATCAGCAAGTGGCCGGAGAAGCACGTGAAGAACATAGACTTGCTGGGACAGTGTTTCGTCACTGACAAGCACGTCGTGTCCGTACAGACCGACCGAGGCACGCCGTACGACCAGTACTTCATGGTACAGAACGAGCTGGTGGCCGCATATAACGAGTTGAGAAACGAGGTTTCAAAACAGAAGTTCGGACGCGAGTACCAGTACCTCAAGGACGAGGAGAAGGCTGCTATACGTCAGTACTATCCTCAGAATATCTCAGAGGCAGAACCTAAAAAATACGGAGGAAATTAGTTATGGGATTCAAGAAAAAGGAACAAAGGGAAATGCCCGAGATCAACACCTCGTCCCTTCCCGACTTGGTGTTCACGGTCTTGTTCTTCTTCATGACTGTAACTTCCATGCGTGAGGTCACTCTCAAGGTGAAGTTCACCATTCCTCAGGGTACAGAATTGGAGAAGCTGGAGAAGAAGTCCGCCGTGTCATACATCTATGTGGGACCGCCTACCGATGCGCTCCGTGCACAGATGGGTAGCGGTACGCGTATTCAGCTCAACGACCGCTATGCGGAACCTCGTGAGGTGAAAGACTTTGTTGCCGCGGAACGTCAGGGAATGGCTAACCAGGCAGAGCAAATCATTTCCATCAAGGCAGATCAACGCACTCAGATGGGATACATCACCGACATCAAGCAGGTTCTTCGTGAGTCCTGGGCACTCAGGATTAACTACTCGGCAACACACAGAAGATGATTTTGTGATTATGCGCACATAAGAAAAGCGGTGTCCCGAGAAGGACACCGCTTTTCTTATGTGCGCAAGCCAGGCACGTCTACAACATCTTTTTGCCTATCCTTATTATCTTTATGCTGTCGCTGTTGACGGTGTCTGGCGCTATGGCGTCAATCTCTGCGCTGCGGGTTTCCTGACTTGGGCTGTACCGATAGTTGCGGTCGTAGTGTCCATAGTCGTTGTAATACAGCGACCAATCGTAGTAGCCGGAGATTTTGTGCAGACAGAAGCGTGAGTCAGTCCATCCGAAAAAGCCTTCAAATCTGGAGTCGGAGAGCCAATAGTCGCTTATCTCCGTATTGAGGTAACTGTCCTCGTACGGGTAAGTAAGGTAAATCACTCCGTTGCGTGTCGTCCAGCGGAAGCGGTAATAGATGCTCTCATACGGTCCGTTGGCGTAGAAGTCCACCTGTGTGCCAGTGCCGTATGTGGCATAGTTGTGATGCGGATAGAACACAACCCTTGACTCGGTGGCATAGAACGTCATCGGTCTGCCGTAGACCATGGCATCGTAACTCATACCGAAATCGCCGTACCATTCGCCGGAGATAACCATCGAAAGGTCTCTGTCCTCGTCGCAAGAGGTGAATATCCCACAAGAGAGCGTCATCAACAGCATAAATGCCCAAATCTTAAAATGTTTCATATCTGACATTGTTTTATGTTCTTGTTTCTGGTGCAAAGATAGACATCCTGAAAGTAACGGCAAAGGGGAAATCTGATAAAAGGAAGGGGAAAATTCCTATTGCGTAGAGAACTCACCCCCATTTGTGGAAAATAGGGTGATAGTATTCCCCTTCCCACGTAGATTCGTTTTTCTTAATTCTTTCGCTGAAAAAAGCAATTGCTTTCCGAAAGGTTCGCCAACACCTCCCATCCGTCAATCGTCCCCGTCTTTGACGAAAAGTTGCAGCCTATCAGGTAGACGGTTCTGTCGTCTGCGGCATATTCCTTCGCATATCCCATATTCTTGATTTGCTCAAGAGCATCAAGAGCCGAACCGTCACGCTTGAACTCGAAGATATAGACAAACTTCGGAGTTTCCACGATGCAATCCACCCTGCCCTCGCTCTGCTCTTTCTCAATATAAACCGTGAAGCAGCTAATCATCCGCAATGTAAGATAGAAGGTGTATTGGAAGTAACGTTCCTTCTCCCGCTCGTCATCCTTGCGACGCTGACTGTACGGTATGCCGGCGAAGAACGATGTAAGCAGTTTCTCCAGTTTGCCGCAATCGCCCCGTTTCATCGTTTCCACCACTTGCATTCCCCACGAAGATGGCGATTTCTTTATTTGGAAATAACTTGCTGCCAACATCGTGACAAATCCACGCTTCACCTCGTCATTAGGGAAATCCAACATGTAAGAATCCATGTCCATGTCCCATTCCTTGATGGTGAGATAGCCGCTTTGGTAAATCATTGGCAACGGTGCTTCCACGTTTGCCCTGTAATCTATGAAGTCCTCCCGTGGATAATAAACGCCCGTCAGCTCGTTCATGTTTTCCTTGGAATGAGACAGCAGGCGTACCAGGTATGGCGGCGTGCCCGTGGCGAACCAGAAATCGCTCAGCATCCGCTTGCTGAGAGCGTTCAGGATGCTGAACGGATTATAGATGTCAAGCATGTTCGGACTGAAATGATAGCCGTCATACTTGCGTTTCAGCTTATACTTCATCTCATCCCCCGACACCTTGTACCTCTCGGCCATCGCTCTGATGGGTTCGTCCAAGGCGGTGTACAATTCTTCCTCCGTGATGCCGCAAAGAGCCTCGTAGCGTTCATCCATGCTGATGTCGTCGGGCTGGTTGAATCCGCTGAACACACTCACCTGCGAGAACTTGGTGACACCGGTGAGCAAGACAAACTGCAAGTCGGCATCGGCGGCCTTGAAGACACTGTAGAATCCTTTCAGCACCTCACGGTTCCAATCCTCCAACCGGCGTTGCTGACTGGCTATGGTGACATGAAGCTCCTGGTCAGAAATCACGTTTTCCCTGGCCGTACAGGCATAGCATCCCTGGCTGTACAGGCATAGCATCCCTGGTTGTACAACCATAGCACCTATGGCTGTACAGGCATAGCCTAAATTATTCATAACCTACCAGCTTTACGCATTCTAATATCAGAATTCAGTTTGCTGGCAGGGGGATAATGGCTAAAATACGTAGACCATACTGTTCTCTGTCTCACAAAACTATAAAATTTGTTGCCAGTTGGCGTATTGTGGCTATTTCGAAG
>CAVHCL010000099.1:19051-35551 GCA_963634425.1 Bacteroidaceae bacterium | reverse complement strand
GTGCACTATTGTGACCAAGACCTTTATTGACTCCTTGCTGTAATACCCCACCCCGTCCATGGATGTCACGCTGTGACAAGTCTCCGTGATGATGCGTTCGCATATTTCGTTTGGTTTGTTGGTGAAGATGACAAACTGCACATCCTGTGTGGCACTGTTGATGACCAAGTCCAACACGTAGGAGCAGATGGCAAGAGTGACGTATCCAAAGACCACCATCCGCCAGTCGTGGAACAACGGCCAACAGGATGCTATCACAAGGAAGTCCAGATAAAGCAACACTCGTCCCAAAGATACGTTCCTGTACTTGTTGACTATCGCCGCTATAATGTCCCATCCTGCCGTAGAGCCGCCGGAGATGAACACTATGCCTATTCCCAAACCGTTGAGCACAGCGCCAAGCACACACGCCATGGAGTCTTGTCCCTCGCCAAGCAGCTGCATGAGATTTCCGCAGGAGTCCGTCACCAACGACCGCCCAACTTCAAGGTAGGCAGACAATGCGACTGCCGCATAAGCACTCTTGAGCGCAAACTTCCATCCTATTTGCCAGAACGCAAAGATAAGCAGCACTCCGTTGGCCAACAATATGGCATAACTCATGGGAAACCCCGTGACATAGTACACAATGGCAAACATACCAGCCATTCCGCCGGTGGTGATGTGATAAGGCAACAGGAACGCCGCCCATCCCAAAGAGTATACCGCTATTCCGAAGTTTATGGCAAGGAAGTCTGTGAGAAACTCCCAAATCCTGCTGTCTGTTATCTTGGGCATTATGGAGGTTAGTTTTTGGGTTTGACCACGATATTCACTATGCGTCCTGGTATGGCTATGGTTTTTACTATCTGCATGCCTTCAAGATACTTTTGAGCCTCGGGTGCTTGTACCGCCATCTCTGTCATGTCCGCAGGAGTGGCATCGGAGGGGAAGTCCATGGCAAAACGGACTTTTCCATTGAACTGCACTCCCAATTTCACGCTGCTCTCCACAAGATACTTTTCGTCATACTCAGGCCAGTGCGCATCGCATACCGTATGTGTGTGCCCGAGAGCTTCCCACAATTCCTCTACAATATGAGGAGCAAAAGGCGCCAACAACACAGGAAGGACTTCCAAGACTTCGCGGCTGCGGCACTTCTGTTGGAAAAGTTCGCCCACCGCAACCATAAACGCAGAGATGCTGGTGTTGTATGAGAAATTCTCAATATCCGCACTTACTTTCTTGATAAGTTTGTGCAGGCTTTTCATGCTGTCTGCGTCTGGCGCACCGTCATTTACCGCAAAATTGCCGTCCTTGTCCCAATACAGAGTCCAAAGTTTCTTGAGAAATCTGTGACAACCGTCTATGCCGTTGGTGTCCCATGGCTTGCTCTGCTCCACCGGCCCAAGAAACATTTCGTACAGACGCAACGTGTCCGCACCGTACTTCTCCACTATCACATCGGGGTTAACGACATTGAACATGGACTTTGACATTTTCTCCACAGCCCAGCCGCATACATATTTGCCATCCTCAAGTACAAACTCGGCCGTGGCATAGTCGGGCCGCCATGCCTTGAAAGCCTCCAAATCAAGAATGTCGTTCTTCACGATATTGACATCCACGTGTATCGGAGTGACATCGTACAGATCTTTCAATCCGAAACTAACAAAGGTGTTGGTGTCCTTGATGCGGTATACAAAATTTGAACGCCCTTGTATCATTCCCTGGTTGACGAGCTTTTGGAACGGCTCCTCCTTACAACTTACGCCAATGTCGAAAAGGAACTTGTTCCAGAAACGGCTGTATATGAGATGCCCTGTGGCGTGTTCGCTTCCTCCCACATAAAGGTCAACATTCTGCCAGTACTCATCGGCTTCCTTGCTGACAAGAGCTTTGTCGTTTTGGGGATCCATGTATCTCAAGTAGTACGCGCTAGACCCGGCAAAGCCAGGCATTGTGTACAAATCTATGGGGAATACCGTCTTCCCATCTATGAGAGCCTTGTCCACTACCGCTTTGTTCCGCTCGTCCCAAGCCCAAACCTGCGCATTGCCCAATGGAGGCTCACCTGTCTCTGTGGGAAGAAAATTCTCCACCTGCGGCAGACACACGGGCAGACACTCTTCAGGTATCATCTGTGGAATGCCGTTCTTGTAGTATACAGGGAAAGGTTCACCCCAATACCTCTGACGGCTGAAAATGGCATCGCGCAAACGGTAGTTCACCTTCACCCTGCCTATATGGTGCTTCTCCACAAAGAGCTTTGTTGCCTTTATCGCTTCTTTCACGGACAAGCCATTGAGACATAGACTCTCGCCGTCGTACGGCACAGACTCTTTGCCTTGTGCGGGAGAGTTGCACACGACACCCTCCTTGGCATCATAGCTGCTCTCGCTAACATCTGCGCCAACGACAAGAGGCACTATGGGCAGATTGAAATGCTTGGCAAAGGCATAGTCACGGCTGTCGTGGGCCGGTACTGCCATGATAGCTCCTGTCCCATATCCAGCCAGCACATATTCACTTATCCAAATAGGGTTCTTTTCTCCCGTGAAAGGGTTTACGGCATAACTGCCAGAGAAGACTCCCGTCACCTTGTGGTCTATTTGTCTTTCGCGCTCGGTGCGCCCTTTCACGTATGCGAGATACTCATCCACCTGCTGCTTTCTGTCTGCCGTAGTCACTTTTGCCACAAGCTCGCTCTCCGGTGCCAAGACCATAAATGTGACACCGAACATGGTGTCTGCACGCGTGGTGAAAATAGTAAATGTCTCATCGCTGTCCGCTATGCGGAACTCCACCTCCGTGCCCTCCGAACGTCCTATCCAGTTCCTCTGTGTTTCCTTGATACTCTCGCTCCACTGTATGGTGTCCAGTCCGTCCAAAAGTCTCTGGCTGTATGCACTTACACGCAGACACCACTGGCGCATTTTTTTCTGTTCCACGGGATAGCCTCCACGGACACTTACGCCTTCCACAACCTCGTCGTTGGCAAGTACCGTGCCAAGTTTAGGACACCAATTCACCATAGTGTCCCCCAAGAACGCAATGCGGTAGTTCATCAAAACGTCAGACTTCCGCTTCTCATCCATGGCGTTCCACTCTTCTGAAGAAAAGTCTAAATGCTCGTTCTCTGCCACATCAAGCCCTTCCGTCCCTTTCTTTTCGAAATGGGAGACAAGGGCCTTTATCGGCTGCGCCTTTCCGCTCGTGTTGCAGAAATAGGAGTTGAACATTTTCTGGAACGCCCATTGCGTCCAATGGTAATATTCCGGATTACAAGTGCGCACTTCCCGGCTCCAGTCAAAACTAAAACCTATCTTGTCAAGCTGTTCCCTGTATCTGTCTATGTTTTTGAAAGTGGTGATTTCCGGGTGTTGTCCTGTTTGTATGGCGTACTGTTCGGCAGGCAAGCCGTAGGAGTCGTATCCCATAGGGTTGAGGACGTTAAATCCCTGCAGCCTCTTGTATCGGGCATATATGTCACTTGCTATGTATCCCAAAGGATGACCTACGTGCAGACCCGCACCGCTGGGATACGGAAACATATTAAGGACATAGAACTTTTTACGGTTCTTGTCCTCTGTTACCTTATACGTCTCGGAGGCAACCCACTTCTGCTGCCACCTCTTCTCTATTTCCTTGAAATTATATTCTTTAGCCATTACTAATAATGTGTATTTGCCTTGTTTTGAACGCAAAGGTACAAATAAGTGGGCGGAACGCAAAAGAAAAAGGTAAAATCTTTGCTCTCGCCAATGGCGGAAGCTATATGGCTTGGATCATAAGTAACGAGAAACAAAGTTGTCAGCCGGCGTAACTGTGCATGCCGCCGAGAAGAAAGTTCACGCCGAAATATGTCATGAGCAGGCAGGCAAGGGCAAAAACGGAATAAAGCCTGTAATGTCTGATATCCCTAAACCATGGCAAGCTTTCCGCATGAAGAGGGACGCTGTACACAAGCATTGTGACAAGAGCCCAACTTTCTTTTGGGTCCCAACTCCAGTATGTCCCCCACGAAACATTTGCCCACACGGCTCCGAGGAATATGCCCACAGACAACAGACAGACTGCAGGACGCAACAAACTACGGTCTGCTATGCTGAGTATAAGCAAAGCATAACTGAGCATTACCACGCTGACATGTGCGCTGAGCCACGGAGAATGGAGGACAGGCATAAGAGGCGTTATGTGCGGGTTCATGACACCCATGTGGGCTACCACGAGCAGCATCAGAGAGGCTGTCTCGGCGGCCAACAGCAAGCGATGGCGTACAAGTACCGCCACTTGCATACACAAAGCCACGAAGACCATGGTCTCAAAACCGTTGCTCAGAGGCACGTGCCCCGCAATGTACCAACGCAAAGCCTCTATAAACACCAACAAGGCGAAAAGACAAAACACCAAAGGCAAAACGGCTTTGGAGAAACGGCGTCTGGTACACGCTCCTACAACAATCGTCGCTGACGCAAGTACCACTGCCCATAACGTCCAGTCCACTCTGTGATACAAAAGTTCCGCTTCCACCCGGAATGGCGAAAGGGGAGCTACCCCCAGAGGCAACGGCTTGAAAAGAGAACCTTGCATCAACATCACCACGAGAGCCACTTTTTCGTCCTCTTTCCTGTCTTTACCAAGTCCAACAAGCTTGCCGTCTTCTGGATTTACATAGCTTGTCAGCGCACGGTACTCGCCGCGCCTTATCTTGATAATAGGTTCATGACTCCATCTGGTGGGGTTCAGCATCATGCCGCTTACCACCCTTGTGGCATCTATGCCGTGGTAGTCTGCACTGCCATACACCTTTAGCATAAATTCATGAGCCATGGCACCGAAAACGGTCTTCCTGCCGTTCCATACCACCTGCATCCGCGGCAAGCCTCTTTCCATCTTTCCCACAGGAAGGGGAGAGTCCCTCTCTGCCGCAAATGCTGGCGTGGAGAGACTGTAAAAAATCAAAGCAAACACCCCTGCCGCACGTCTGCCTCTCCAAAAATGCGGAAAGGTCAGCAAGCACACGCACAACGAAAGAACCGCATACCCTAAATACGTGACCGACGTTCCCCATGGGTCATAATTGACAGTGAGCACACTACCTTCCAAATCTTCGTCATACGACTGCTGAAACAGCCGGTATCCCTCGCACGACACCACGTTGTTCATGCTTACGGTATATGGCTTGCCGTCTATACAAATACTGCTTACATAGTCCATCGGCGCATCCGTGTCCGGATAGTAGACAATCCGAAAGTCGTCAAGACGCACAGGATGAGGCAACTCACGTTCTTCAAAATGGGGTTGCGCAACAAAATGCGACTGGGGTATTCCCTTCCTCAAGTGCAACACTCCCTTTATCCCGGTAAGGGATGTTGTCAAAGCTCCGGTAAGAATTATCACGAAACCGACGTGAAGCCCCATCAATACGGGTCTTCGCCAAAGTTTCTTTTTTATTGTATGACGCAAAGCGGACACAGTCACAGCAAGCCACAGGATACGAAACCACCAAGTGCCGTATATGTGGCTGTGGGCAACCCCAGTGCCAAGAGTGTCTTCCACAACAGTTGCCGCCGCCACAACTATGGCGGCAAGCAACATCAGGGAAAACGGATTAAAAATCCTTGTAACATTCATTATGTGTTTCCTTCACTGCCATACACTCCATCTCTATCAGCCAGGCTGGGCGACAGACAGGCGCAAGCGTAATCACTGTGGGAACATCCGGATATTTCTCAGAGAACATCCTCTTTACAACATCGTAGTCAGCTGTGTCTCTCAGGTATACCGTCACCTGTGCCGCATCGTCCATTGTCATGTCCGCCTCTTCCAACAGTTTCTCCACATTTTCCCACATACGCATGGTTTGTCTGCGAATGTCTCCGACGTACACCACTTCCCCCTTGTTGTCTATGCTTGCCGTGCCCGAGATAAAAGCATGTGAGCGGTCGCCGTAACGCACCAAAGTTCCGCGCTCAAATGTCACTCCGTACTCGTAAGTTCTGTTCAGATGGGTCAGTGCATACAGATAAGACTGCTGCGAAGGTTCTATTCCCTTCAGAGCGTAACACCCCAGTTGCACCAGAGCCTTGGTGTCCGGGGGATTGCCGCCTATGCCTGTGGAAGAGATGAAATGTGTGTGTTCCGTGAGTCCGTTCTTGGCAAAGTTCTTGCGTCTTGCCACCACCAGTCCGTGGTATTGGGTGTCCACGTCACGGACAAAGAACCAAGTGCGTACGCAATGGTCTGCGATGTTGGCGTTGTGCGTAGATGCCAATGTGTCCTCATACCTTTCAAGGAGGGTCTCCGTCTGTTCGTAACTTCCGCCGTTGCAGTCCATCATTCCCATTGTCCAAATGTGCTCGTAACCGTTGTGCTTCGCAACGGTAGAGCCTAATTGGTCTGCGTTGGGCACTATCTCAGTGCCGCTCTGCAAGTAAATCCACAAAGCCACCTTGCTCCCATCCATGGGAGGTTGTTGTATTTTGGAGACCGTGCAAGCGGCACAATGCGGCATCAGCGGTTGCTGATTGGCACTGTCGCTCAGGAAATACCTCTTGAATACAGGTCTTGCCCCCTTCATGCCGGGCATCTCCGTTAGCATACGCTCTGTGTCTTCTATCCTCTTGTATTGTTCCACAAATCCGTCTCCGTGTGGTGTCACGTGTATCATCACATGCCACTCGGAGACTCCTCCCTCTGTTTGGAAAAAAGATATTTCTGTGTATGTGTCAAGCTCCTTGACGTACAGTTTGTCATATTTCATGTTGCAAAATTAACACTTTTAAGGGGAATAACGGCACATGATTTTTTTCTTTTTCATGCCGTTGTCTTTTTCATTCGCTTTCGTCTGTTTTTTTCACGAGCCCTTACGCCGTTAGTTCTCTGGGCATCCGCTTTCTATCCACCCGCAGATAAACTCCTTCACAGATGTCTCTTTTACTATGTCCGCATGCGGCATATGCCACTCCGCCGGCGATGACACCAAAAGCTGATAGAGCACACTGTTGCCGGAGTCATATGGCTTGGCAAGAACCGTGCCGTTGCCTTTGTACGAAGGCTTTCCCACCAAAGAGGCGTAGCTTTTACCTTTGGTGAGGGTCAGTTGTGCCGAAGGGTTTGTGCCGTCCCTATGACATCCTATGCATAGGTTGTCAAACACTTGTGTCTGCATTATGCCGAACATACTGCCGTCCAGAGTGCCGACATCCATGTACACAGTGTCGCTGACGGACGTTATGTCCACCTCGCTTAATGTGAACACTCGCCTGCGCAACCTGTCCAACACACAAAGTTCCACCTTGGTGGCATCTTCGGAAATTCCGGTCATGCGCAAGTCCACAACTCCGTCGTCGTCAACCGTCACCACCTTGGACAAGATTGGGTTTTGGCTGCTTTCCTTGAACGAGGCTACCCTAAGGCTGTATTCCGACGACCAGTTGTTCAAGCCTTTTATCTTTCCGCTTAGTTTTACTGTGCGTCCGTCCTTGTTGTACTGCACCTCCGGGGGAATAATGTCTCCCTCGTCGCAGCCGCAAAGCGTCAGCACAGGCAACGTGGCACACAGAATGATGCGTAGAAACACCGCTTTCATCAGAAGCTATATTGAAGTTGTACTGTGGCAAAATGTGTAGAGAGCCCGAGGTCGTCCAAGTCTCTGTCCAGTTGGGTTTCGTGTCCCCATCTGCCGGTAAACTGGTACATGGCACTCAATTTCATATTGCACTTGTTAATGTAGTAG
Organism: Bacteroidaceae bacterium; assembly: GCA_963634425.1. Lineage (GTDB taxonomy): Bacteria > Bacteroidota > Bacteroidia > Bacteroidales > Bacteroidaceae > Physcousia. The sequence continues at coordinate 27,831 of CAVHCL010000099.1, read as the reverse complement.
TTGAGCGTCACGGCAGGCATATTAAGGAATCCGTCCTTCCCGGCTCCGTTCCTGTCCATAAAGTCGTAGCGCAGACCTCCTTGCAGACTCTTGGAGAAGAAATATCCAATCTGCCCGTATGCGCCCCAATACGAGAACGTCCGGTCTATTTTTTGTCTTTTGGTAAATCCCACGTGCATCCAATATGCTTCTGCGGCTGCATACCAGCGTCCGTATAACATACTCCATTCCGCCCCCAGACGCGCATCATTGGTGCTCTCGCTCTCACTCTCCACATTGAGGCCTCCGCTCACACCGAAAAGCATGTGTCTGCCGGAAAGCATCCTGTTGTTTCCCTGTGTGGCAGGCATATTTCCCCATGGCATGAACGTTATGCGTCCCGCATAAAGGAGAGCAGGAATGTGCCAATCGTCCGACAGGGTCTTTGTTGCCGTGTTAATGCCAGAGCCGGTGCCGTTCCACAGACCGGCTTCGTATCCTATGCGCCATCCGTTCTTTTTGGAGGACAACGGAGCGGTGCCATGAAATTCCACTCCTATGTCAAAGCCTGTTCCTATAGACGGAGTAACGGCATTGAGGGTGTAAGGCATTATGGTGCTGCACGTAAGCGACGTAGGCAGCGAGGGGAACAGCGTCTCGCCCAAAGTTGTGAGATAGGCGTGCGTGAATGGGGTCTTGAATTTTCCAACACGGAAGCGCGCCGCATTGCTGATGCGGTAGTCCAGCCAAGCTTGTTGCAGTACGTTGGCACCCGTGGCGGCTGCGTTCACTGAGATGTTGTAGTCAAGTCTGCCGAACGTGGTGCCGGTAAAACCTATGATGCCGTAAGGTATGGCAAAACCGCTGTTTGCCACATTGTCCTGGTTGTACGCCTTGTCGAGTCCCTCATCGTCGTAATAATGGAAGTCGCCGCGTGTCTGCAGGAAAAGGTACGGCTTGAAGACGAAACGTCCGTCCTTGCTCTGCAAAGTAAATCCTCTGGTGGAAGAGATGCCGAGCACTCCGTTGTCCATGTTTATTTCTCCGCACTCCTCTTCCGCGCATACCGGCGAAAACGAGGATGCCAGCGCTGTCAGAGCAAATGCAAGAATCTTATACTTATTCATTGTTGTTTCTTTTTTTGTTTGTCCTTATTCATTAACAATATAACATAGTATCACAGCGACTCCAGGAAACGTATGAGAGCACTTCTGTCCTCGGACGACATCTTCATGAACAGACGTTTTGAAGCCTCGCCTTCTCCTCCGTGCCACAGAATGGCTTCGGTAAGATTGCGTGCTCTTCCGTCGTGCAGGAAATACGTGTGTCCGTTGACCCTCTCCTGCAAGCCTATCCCCCAAAGAGGAGTTGTACGCCACTCGTTGCCGCGCGCCAGTCCGCTCACATAGTTGTCGTTGAGTCCAACGCCCATTATCTCACTTCCCATGTCGTGCAACAGGAAGTCGCTGTACGGATGTATCGTCTGTTTGCCGAGCCACGGCAACTGCGTGCCGTTGAGGAGAGTGGCTCCACGAGCCTGTGTGTGCAGAGTGGTGACGTGGCAAAGATGACATTTCGCCTCATAGAACTTTTGTTCCCCACGGTAGACAGTCCTGTTGTTTACGTTGCGCCTTGCCGGAACACTCAGACAGTGCATATACAGGTCTATGTCTTCCATATCCTCCGTACTCACGTCCAACTGGTCGTAAGACAGTCCCATCATGCTTCCTTGCGACATCTGCGACTGTCCTTCACATATCTCTTCTGGATAGCGGCTGTTGGTACACCCCATGTCGCTTGAGAATCCAAGTTCCACGGTGAGGTCGGCGTGCTGTGCCTTATTGCCCGAGAGCCCCACCTGCCTTATGCCGCGTTCCGTGATATAGTTGCAACGTCCGCTAATTCCATACTCGGGGTAGTCGCTCTTGGCGGCCAGACGTTCTATCTCGTTTCTGTCTATAGCCATCATCTGCCCCATGCCCACATGGCGCAGAGGGACTCTTACCGTACAGAAGAGGTCTTCGGGCCGTATGCTGTCGGCATACCAGTCTGTAATTGTATACTGTGGGCAGGCCAGTTCGTATTCCTCTCCATCGGGGAAGTATCCTTTCTCGTACTGCCAATCAACCCTAAGTTTTCCCTCCGCCTTTACGCCGTATATCGACTGGTCGTGTATGACACGTCCGTAGTCTTGGAAAAACGAGCCGTTCTTGCGCGTGATGTAAACCAGCATTGCAGAGAAGCCCGTGTCTCCCGACCCGTATTCGCCCTTTGCGTTTTTTGTCCACACGGCAGGTTTCGTCTTGCCAGCATTGCGGTGGCAACTGCCGCACGAATATCCTGCGTATACAGGTCCGAGACCGCCTCCATAGTCACTGCTGGAGGTTCGGACATTGTCGTACAGTTTGTCGCCGTTGCGGAAACGCAACAGATTGTTTCCTGCCACCCATCCAGCCTCAGTGTCGTACGCATAGCTCGACGAAAGGAAATTGGTGGAAGTGCCGGCAGACAACGCATATCCGCTTGGCACCTCTATGTCCACAACGTCAAGACCTTCATCCTCCTCGCAAGACGCAAGGAAGATGAAGGTGAGTAAAGTCAGGTATTTCGCTTTGTTCAACATAATGCTTGTCAATCTTGAAACCCCGAGTGTAGAAACTCTTTGTTCATTCTGGGCACATCTTATATCTTATATTCTTTGAACAATGTTGCATAACTCTTACCGTTCTTGTATTCCTCGTTCCAATAGCGGTAGAGCGAGTTGGCATCGTCCTTCAGCAGTTTGGTACACTGTAGCATATAGTTGCCCCAGCTGTTCTTGTTGGTTTCGTTCCACACAAGCCCTGCGTCGCCCTCTCCTTGTTCGTCGGTGGTGGTGCGAGAGTTTCCCCCTTTGAAGATGAGGAATTCCAGAGTGTGGAAGCCGCGTATGTTCTGCGCATTGGAGATGTCGTCCTCGCTGTCGTCCGGATTCCACTCCATATCTTCGTATTTGCCGGACACCAGAATGGTGGCTATCTGTTTTTGGTCGAGTGGCCAGCTGTCCATATTGGGGTCAAGACCTTCTGAGTCTACCGGACCGAAGCCAAGGAATGCCTCGCTCATCTCCCAAGGCTCGCGTGCTGCTATCCAAGCTTTCGCCGCTGCACTAAAAGTGTCGTCTGAGGGTGAGTTGCGGAAGTTCAGAACCACCGCATAGAGCGTGTCTACGTTTTCTGAGAGTTTTTTGTAAGTGGGCAACACCACAACATCCACATAGTTGTTGACGATTGGGGAGAGCACGCTGTTGGTGTTGATGTTCTGGTTGCGTTGTATGTAGCTCTTCACATTCTCTATAATCCCGTTCAACTCGGCGCATTTCTCCTGTGCCACCTTTGCCTCTTCGGCGTTGATGTTTTGGCAGAAGGGGTCGGGTATGTCAAGTATGGCATCGTACGCAGCCTGGATGGCATCCTTCATGTTTGTGTCCAAAGAGGCGTTTGCAGTAGCCAGGAGCGCAGAGATGGAGTGCTCTGCCACGGTGCCGTCAAGAGAACCGTAGTAAGCGTTTCGTACTGAAAGGATGTTGTTGGAATAGTCCTCGCGCGAACGCCAGCTGTACCACGACTCTACGGAGTAAAGGGCCTTCTCATACTGGCCGTCGTTGTATAGCGACAGGGGGTCGCCTATCTTTGCTTCTCCCACCTCGTTGGAGATGTCGCTGCATCCGTCCAGAATCTGTTCCACACACGAGAGCGCGCCGCCGTCTTCGTCGATGAGTTCTGGAGTAGGGGTGTCGCTGTCACACGACGTGATACCCAGGCTGACTGCTCCCAAAAGGAACGGAACGCACGCAAACAAACTTGTTGCCTTTCTGAAAATCTTTTTCATTCTTGTCAATGTTTTTATCGTTTTTCGTAATTCTTATCTCTTGGTAAACCATCCGGTGTATGCCACGGCAATGGCAAACTCGTTCTCTCTATTGCCCATACCGCCTCCGAACACTCGCTGTGTGCCTATGCGTCGTGTCGAGTAGTCTGCCTTCACCACCAGATTGGGCAGGGCGAACCAGTTGATGCCGCCCACCCACTTGCTTACCTGGAGGCGGCTGTCCATAGTCTGTGTGGACTCTCCCTTCTGCTGCGGATTGTAATACTCATAGCGTGCGAAAGGGTAGAGCACTGGGCACTTCTTCTTTCCTGTGAGTGTCCGCATATTGATGCCGAGCTCCGCTCCATATGCCAATGCGTTCTTGGCGGTGTTGCGCATCCCGGAACCGACGCTGTGGTAGAGCGGCGACTTGTTGGACAACGTTACCTTGCTCACAAGTGTGGAGTTGCCAACGTTGCCCCAGATGACATTTGCCCTGGCCGTTACCAGCTTGTTCTTGTACTGTGCGTCAGCCGTGAACAACTGCACTGGCACACGGAAACGCCCGTCTCTTGTGGTGGTGTACTTGTATGGTTTGTCTGCATTGGACGCCGCATCCCGGCAATAATAGTAAGACACGCCCACTCGCAGACCAGGTACTCCCGAATAGTCCAACCTGCCCACGTATGCCGGCGATGTAAAGCAGTCTTTCTCAAAGAGACCTTGTTTGCCCTTGGCTATCCAGTTGTCGCGTCCGAAGCCATCGGCCGAAAGTCCTGTCACCACCATGGCGGTGTAGTCTATCTTGCCGTACCCTTTGCCTGCATTGCCGAACAGCTGCAGACCCGTTTCATGCCATGTGGAAGGCAAAATTATTGTCTCGCTCTCTGGACGTTGTGTGCCGAAGAACAATATCGGCTCGTGATGAGCGTTGGTCAGGCCTACCGGCACTATCACGTGTCCCACCCTCACGTTGAGGGCATCAAAGGCGTGGTACGTGATGTGCATCTGCTCCAATGCCACTTCGCCGCCTTTCTCGTATTCCACTTCATACTCGTTGTTCTCCGAGTTCTCCATCTCCGTGGCCACGCCCACACCGCCGGCCTCGAACTCTATCTCGGCTCCGAGTGTCCACCTCTTGCTGAACTTGTAGTCTCCGGCTATCACGAAGCGTGGTATTGAAACTGCGTTGCTGCTGTTGTGATTACCTGTCATACGTCCGTTGTAGAGGGTGTTGGGCGTATAGTTCATGAACTGCCCCAAGATTTCACCGTAACCGCCAAACCGGAACTTCTCAAAGTCTTCGGTCTTGTCGGTCATCTTCACCTTGCGGCTCTTGCCAGTGGCTCCTGTCACAGCGTCCTGCGCAACGGCACCTGCAGCCACCGTAAACAGCAGTGCGACGGCCATTTTTCTTGTAAGCTTTACCATCGTTGTCTTTTCCATTCTGATTTGCGCTGCAAATGTACGCCGATACGGAAAAACGTGCAATACACAAAAAACATGATTTTTCAAGCTTTGGCGGCTCTTCTTTTTCACAGATTGTCAGTATTAAGGCTTTTTTATCATCCTACAGGTTTGTGTTTTCACAATATATGACTTACTTTGTCCCCCGTTATGGTGGAGATGGCTATTGTAGACGGCAACATTCTCACTTGTATAGGATTGAGACAGATGCTTAGGGAAATGCTTCCTATGGCAGAGATTTGTGTGATTCGTTCGTTCGAGGAGTTGTGCAAAAGCTCACCCGAACGTTTCATTCACTTTTTCGTCTCATCCGCCATATACTTCGAGCACGCACAGTTCTTCATCTCACAGCCACACCGCTCAATCGTGTTGGTGTACGGCGACAACCGTCCGTATCCTCCGGGGCTTATCACCCTCAACGTCTGCCAAGACGAGACAGAGATGGCCAAAAGCCTCCTTCGCCTGCAGCGTATGGGACATCCGGGCGGACGGCAGCCAGTGGTGCCGCAGCCAGCCGCCGCACAAGTCCTCTCCAGTCGGGAAGCGGAAGTGGCTGTGCTTCTTTCCAAGGGCTACATCAACAAGGAAGTGGCGGACCGACTTAGCATAAGCCTTACCACGGTCATTTCGCACAGGAAAAACATCATGGCCAAACTTAAAGCACATTCTCTCGCAGACATCATTATATATGTGGCGATGAACGGACTTATAAATGTAGACGAACTGTAAGGATTCCGCCTGGCTCTGATGATATTTTACACATTAAGGTGTAAACTCTTTTGACATAGCGTGTAAAGAACCTTTACACGCTTTTTGTTCCACAAATCCATAATTTGTATGGTTGTCTGCAACTTATAGCTATTGGCACGATTTTGGCACGTTATATGGCAGGAAACTATACACTTTAGAATTGGGAAGATGAAACTGACAAATGCGAAGAGGGTGGCGGTCTTGCCGTTGGTGTGTCTGTGTATATACAATAATATGTGGGCGTATGTGGGTAACGAATCTCTGATGACGCTGAAAGAATGTATGGAGTATGCTGTGAGCAAGTCCACGAAAATGAGGATACAAGCTGCCGACCGCAGTGACGAACGCCTGCAGAGACGGCAAAGCATACTGCAGACATTCACCCCTACCGTAAGCGCAAATGTGTACGCCAACAGCCAGTACGGCCGCAATTTGGACCCCGAGACCAACACGTATAAGAACGTCAACACATTCTACAACGGTTACAGCGTGAGTGCCGGCATCACTCTATTCGACGGCTTGCGCTCAGTCAACCATATAAGGATGGCTTCCATAGTCTCCAAAATGGGGATAAGCAAAGAACAGCAGGCTCGCGACGAGATATGCCTTGCTACCATGGAGTCTTACTACAACGTTGTCTATTATTCCGAACTGGAGAGAATATTGGAAGAGCAGACCAAGACCGCAGAGACGGCACGCAACAAGGTTGTCCGGCAAGAAGAGCTCGGACAGAAAGGACACGCCGATGTTTTGCAGATGGAGTCTGAATTGGCAAACAAAATGTATTTGCTTACCAATGCGCAAAACCAACTCAACGAAGCTCTATTGACGCTGAAGGATGTCATGTTCTGGCCCACAGACGAAGAACTGTCGGTGTGCGCACACATTTCCGCCCCCATACTTCCAGCCGTCTCCACAAGCCGTCTGACAGAAATTGCCAAATGCGTGCTTCCGTCCGCCGACATTGCGTCCAAGAACAGGGACGTGGCGTTGGCCGACCTCAGAATGGCACGCGGAGACTACTCGCCCACCATTTCGCTCTATGGAGGATGGTCTACCACATACTACACATATCCCGGAATGGAGGGATACCGTGCCATGCCGTTTGGCACTCAGTTAAAGAACAACGGAGGAGAGTATGTCCAACTTTCCATTAGTATACCCATATACGACCAGATGGGAAGGTACACCACTCTGAAAAAGAAAAAGAACGCCTTGATACGTGCCGAGGCGGAATACGACCAGACAATGCGCGACATAGAGTGTTGTGTGGCAAACGCCGTCAACGACAGGGACGGCGCCTTGGCGGCATTCAAGCAAGCCGACCGTCTGGCAGAGGTGAGAAAAGAGGCGTTTGCTGTGAGCGCAAAGCAGTTTGAGAACGGCCTCATCTCTGCCATAGAGTATCAGACGGCATCGCAGACGCACCTTGAAGCCATGGCGGAAAGGACAGGCTCTCTGCTGAAACTTCGGATAAAAGATGCCGTGGTAAGGTACTACAACGGAGAAGACTACATAACTCAGTGCGCAACGGACGAAGAATAAACATTACATAAAAGATGGACAAGTTAATAGAGAAGAAAAAGGGATGGAGAATGGCGTTTACGGCGAAAGCCATGCCGTGGTGGGGAGGGACGTTGCTCGCCGTCGTGGTGACATTCCTTGTTGTACGCTCTGGACAAAGCACCTTGCGGGTCAAAAGTGATACCATAACCGTGAGCGAGGTGAAGTCCGGACAGTTCAACGACTACATACGCCTCAACGGAACCGTGCAGCCCTTGGTAACCGTGCAGATAAGCCCCGTAGAGGGCGGTGTAGTGGAGGAGATTCTTATAGAGGAAGGCTCCGAGGTGAAGAAGGGAGACAAGATACTGCGTTTGTCCAACGAGAACCTTGACCTCCAGATACTGAACTCCGAGGCGGAGCTTGCCGAGAAGGAAAACATACTGCGCAACACGCAGATACAGATGGAGCAGGACAGGCTGAACGTAAAGCAGTCGAAAGCGGAATGTCTGCTCAACGTAAAGCGGCTCAAACGCACATACGAGCGGCAGAAAGCCCTCTACGACGACAGGCTCATCGCCCGGGAGGATTTCCTGAAATCCAAGGAGGACTACGAGTTGGCCACGGAGAGGCTGCAGATAATCTCCGAGAAGGAAGTGCAGGACAGTCTCTTCCGCTCTACGCAGGTGGAGCGTATGCGCGAGTCGTTGGAAAACATGCAGCTCAACATGCAGATGATACGCCGACGCAAGGACAACCTCACCATCAAGGCTCCCATCGACGGACAACTGGGCATTCTGGATGCAGTACTGGGCGAAAACATAGGGGCGGGCACCAAGATTGGGCAGATAAGCAACATGAATTCATATAAGGTGGAAACCCAGATAGACGAACATTATATAGATAAGGTTGCGCCGGGGCTTACCGCCACTTTCGAACGCCAGGGAGAGAACTACAAAGCCACGCTGAGAAAGGTGTATCCCGAGGTAAGAGACGGCAAGTTCAAAGCCGACTTCAAATTTGACGGAAAAGTCCCCGACAACATCCGCAACGGTCAGACATACTATCTCAACCTGCAGTTAGGCTCGCCCGAGAAAGCCGTCATCATACCACGCGGCTCTTTCTTCCTGAAGACCGGCGGCAAGTGGATATACGTGGTGGACGTAGACGGCAAGCGAGCTGTGAAGCGGGAGATACACATCGGCCGACAGAACCCTCAGTACTATGAGGTG
>CAVHCL010000099.1:0-19021 GCA_963634425.1 Bacteroidaceae bacterium | reverse complement strand
GAGGTGCAGGAAGGGCTGGAGGCTGGCGAGAGGGTAATAACGTCGGGATACGACAACTACGGAGACAACGAGATTCTTATTCTCAAGTAAAATTCATTTCCGATAAACAACACGACAACAATGGGAAGACCAACAAGAAACAAGGCTCCGTTCCTGCTGAACGTATTGGGTATGAGCATCGCCTTTGTGACATTCTATGTGATAATGTTGCAAGTGGCGTACGACACCACATTCAACCGTAGCATCCCGGACGCTGACAAGAAATATATGATATTCACATCATGGGGCAAGGACAACGTAACCTCCAACGTGTCGGTTCAGACTTCCTTCAAGGCGGCGGAAAGCATACCGGGCGCAAAGATAGGCTTCATGAAGTTCTTCTGCTACTACGACAAAGTGTACGTGGGCAAAGGTGGGGACACCAAGGCTTATCACTTCAATGTCTGTCATTTCACTAAAAGCGGAGCGGATCTTTTAGGCACCTGTTTCACGTCCGGCACATTTCCCGAGGCGGAGGGCGACGTAGCTGTCTCCGAAAAGGCTGCCCAGACGATGGGTATAGCCGTCGGCGACCAGATTTTTGCGGAAAAAGACTCTCTTTCCACCGTCTCTGGCATTTTCAAGGACTATGCGCAAAACTCCGACATGAATGGGTGCGACGTACTGATGAACAAGGAGAAAGAGATAATGGCAACCGCAGACAACGTCTTCAATTACAATGGCATCGTCTCCTTTGCCAACCCCGACGACAAGGAAATGTTCACAGACTTGTTCGGACAATACTATCGCACCTTAATATCAAATGCGGAGAAAGAAGCCGAGGAGCACGGGCTGTCGTTAGGGGAAGGTTTCATTGAGCAGCAGGCTCCCGAATGTAGGCTGATAGCTCTCTCTGACATTCACTTTTCCGAGCCGGACGAAGTCTCCGACAATCCCAAGGCCTCACGTTCGTCCGTGCTGGTAATGTTGGGCATCGCTTTCATCATCGTTGCCATTGCTTTCATCAACTTTGTAAACTACTTCATAGCTCTTGTGCCGGAGAAGATGCGTGCGGTCAACATACGCAAGGTGTTCGGCGCATCGCGCCTGACGCTGATATGCGAGTTTGTAAAGGAAGCTCTTGTGTACGTGGGCGTAGCCATAGCGTTGGCGTGTATCCTTGCTCTTTTCATAGCCAACAGCCCTGTAAGCGAGCTGACGGACGGAAGCGTAGGCATAGGCGACAACATCCCGGCGCTCGCAGTCCTGATAGGTGTGTCCGTCGTCTTTGCTGTGCTGTCTGCCTTTTTCCCGGCAGTGTATGTCACCAAGATAGATGCGGCAGTGGGCGTAAGGAGAGGCTTCTCCAGAAGCCGTGCCGGTCGTGCTGTGCGCAAAACCTTAATCACAGTGCAGTTGACTGCGGCTGCCGCCATGATGATTGTTTCGGCGGTTTTCCACATGCAGTACAGACACATGATAGGCAAGGATATGGGATTTGACAAGGAGAACCTTTACGCAATGGACATTCCTTATTACAAGCCAGAACTCAAGTCTGCGGTGGAGGGCATCCCTGGTGTGAAGTCCGTAACGGCATCGGCGGACGAGATTACCGGCAGCCCTGCCATAACAATGTTTGGCAACCCTGCCATAACACAAAAGAAAGACGGAGATGGTTTTTCCGTCAACATGAAGGTGAGAAGAGTGCTCCCCAACTATCTGGACGTAATTGGGATAAAGATGGTTTCGGGAACAGGCTTCACCGAGACGAACACAAAAACCATTATTGCAGACGCTAATTTGCAGAAGTTGTTTAAGGAAGGGGCAGTGGATAAGACGGTAAAGGCGGCGTTCTCATACGACCTTGCCGGACTGTGCGCCGTCACCGACACAAAACCCGTTACGGACATGACCACAGGATATGTGGACGCATACACTAACGAGGGCAGCGATTTCCAATTTTACGATGTGCTGATATACCGCACAGAGGCGGGTGCCGACGGCAGGGAAGTAGCGATGCGTGTAAAAGAGACGGTGAAAACCGTGCTGAATCAGGATGAAGAGGGCAACGTACGGACGGTGGACGATGAGCTTGCCGCACGATACGCAAGATACAACACACAGTCGCTCATTGTGGGACTGTTCTCCGTTGTTGCCGTCGTCATCGCACTGATGGGAGTCTTCGGCATTGTCCTCTTAGAGACAGAACACCGCAGGCACGAGGTTGCCGTTCGCAAAGTGCTTGGTGCCGAGAGCGGCGACATTGTAAGGATGTGTTGCCTTCAGTACGCCTACACGGTAGCGGCGGCCTGCCTCATAGCCGCTCCTGTGGCGATGTGCGTCACTCGCCGCTGGCTTGAGCAGTTCTCCTCACGGATAGATGTCCCAGCATGGGTCTACTTGGCATCGTTCGCCGTGATGACTGTCCTTACCCTCGGCATCATCGTCGTACGTACCGCAGCCGTGGCTAAGGAGAATCCTGTGGACAATCTGAAGACAGAGTGAAAAACCAAAGAGAAGAAAAACAAACAAAAGAAAATACAAATATCAAAAAGCAACGTTATGGTTAAAGTTTCCAACCTCAGCAAAATCTTCAGGACAGAAGAGATAGAGACAACAGCTCTCAACGGAGTGTCGTTCGAAATAAAGGATGGCGAGTTCGTGGCGGTCATGGGACCTTCGGGATGCGGCAAGTCAACCCTCCTCAACATCCTTGGACTTCTCGACACCCCCACCGAAGGATCGTACCTGTTCGGCAATACGGAAATGGCAAAGCTGAAAGAGAGAGAGCGCACCAAGTTCCGCAAGGGCAAGATAGGATTCGTCTTCCAAAGCTTCAACCTCATTGACGAGCTCACAGTCTACGAGAACATAGAGCTTCCTCTCCGCTACCTCGGCATCTCCGCATCAAAGCGCAAGGAGAAAGTGACAGAGATGATGAAGCGCATGAACATCAGCCACAGGGCAAAGCACTTTCCCCAGCAGCTCTCGGGCGGTCAGCAGCAGCGTGTCGCCATTGCCCGCGCCTGCGTGGCTAACCCAGAGCTGATACTTGCCGACGAGCCTACGGGCAACCTTGACTCCAAAAACGGCAACGAAGTGATGGAGCTGCTATGCGAGCTCAACAGGGACGGTGCCACGATTGTGATGGTGACGCACTCACAGAGGGATGCCTCGATGGCACAGCGCACCATTGACCTCTTCGACGGCAGGATAGTGTCGGACGTGAAGAACGAACTGTGACAACCACAGACATAAAAGGCAGGGACTATGAAGTACGTTTTCGTCAATTTCATACACACATTGCGGCACTACAAGGCTAGCTGTCTGCTCAACATCACGGGCATGGCGGTGGCGTTTGCCGCATTCTACATCATCCTCACTCAGGTAAGGTGGGGATTCGGGTACAACAGTGGGATAGAGGATGCCGACCGCATTTTCCTTATACAGACATCTTCGTTGCAGAGCGACAACGACAAACTGCACATCTGGCTGTGCCGTCCCGTGGCGGAGGAGATGATATCATCGGTGACAGGAGTGGAGTCTTACGGCACTGCTTCTTTCCATACAGGCGACGGTTCGTTTCTTTACCTCAGAGAGGGCAACACTATGCGCAAGGTGTACGCCACAGTCCAAAGGTTCAGCGAGGGTGCCCTGTCTGTCTTCGGTTTCGAAGCCGAGCAAGGAAAACTGAGCGATCTGTCCAAACCCGGCATGGTGGCTGTCTCTGGGCGGTTTGCCAGAGAGAACGGTCTGAAGGTTGGCGACAGGCTCTCGTATTCCTCTACGGGAGAGTCTGCCGGCATGGAGATAGCGGTTGTCTGGAAGGACAAGTTCCCACCCAACTCCTCTCCAGGCCGCATCGACATGCTGGAAAACTTGGGAACATCGTTCACTGACCACTGGAGCGAATGGAGCTTCCCATACTTCGTGAAGCTGGACAGCTCATGCGACACGGAAGCCTTTGAGAAGAGTGCGGGCGATGTCTTCCGCGCCAGCGTCAGGTCTTTGTTCGACGGTATGGACAATGCGGACGAGTTCGTGGCGCGTCTGAAAGTCTCCCTCGTCCCTTTGAAGGACATCTACTACCGCCACGACATCCAAGGCATCGACAGCGTATCGCAGACGAAGAACAAGAGCACAGACATTGCTCTGCTTGCCGTGGCTGTCCTCATCATATTGATTGCGGTCATCAACTTCGTCAACTTCTTCTTCGCACTGGTTCCATCCAGGGTGAGGAGCGTCAACACGTACAAGGTGTTCGGCACGTCAAGGGCTACCCTGATGGCCAACTTCATGACGGAGTCGGTGTGCCTGGTTTGTCTTTCCATGCTGCTTGCGGCAGTCGTCGTGGTGTTGTTTGCCAAGTCGTCCGCCGCAAGTCTGCTTACGGCTCCTGTGGACGTGTCGCTCAATGCGGATGTGCTACTGCTTTCCGTAGCTGTGGGTGTGGCAGGAGTGCTTCTCGCCAGCGTATACCCTGCGTTGTATATTACCTCGTTCCAGCCGGGGCTTGTGCTCAAGGGCTTTTTCGGCACGTCAAGGACAGGGCGCGCCTTCCGCAATGCGCTCATAGGAGTGCAGTTCACCATCTCCACCGCCCTCATCGTCTGCGCCTCGTTTGTGTGGCTGCAATACCGCTACATGATGAACTTCGACATGGGTTTCAACAAGGAACACATAATTTCCGGCACCATACCCGGCGGCGTGTGTTGGTGGGGTGAGCACAACTCCGCCTTCGAGGACAAGCTCCGCGCCAACCCAGACATCGTGGACTTGACGTGGGCGGACGGACAACTCGTCAACACAGGGCGTATGGGATGGATACGCGACTATAAGAACAACAGGATAGACTTCCAGTGTTATCCCGTGGCTTACAACTTCCTCGACGTTATGGGTATAAAGGTGGAAGACGGCAGGGGCTTCACAAGAGCCGACGAGCAGACGGAGAACAGTGTGTTTATTTTCAACGGACAGGCGCGCCGCCAATACGGCATCACGCTGGGCTCTTTCGTCCCCGGACACAACGGTGATGCCGAGGTTGTAGGCTTCTGCAGCGACTTCAACTTCCGTCCGTTGCAGTACGGCTGCGTGCCATTTGCCTTCTATGTCTTCGGCAAAGATCACTCGTGGCGGCAGCAGGGTCTGCAGAACATCTATGTGAGGACTGCCGCAGGAGCCAATCCCGCCAAGGTGATGGACTTCATCAGGAACACCGTGCTTGAAATCACGCCCGAGATCGATGTGGAGACAGTCCGCCTCGGCCTCTTTGACGAGGAGCTGGTGCACTTATACGAGAACGAGGAGAAGCTGGGCTGGCTGGTGACGGTTTTCACCGCCGTGGCAGTGGTGCTCTCGCTCGTGGGAGTCTTCGGACTTGTCTTCTTTGAGACACAGCACCGCAAGAAGGAGATTGCCCTGCGCCGTGTGCTTGGCGCAGGCGTTGACGACATACTCGCCATGTTCTGCCGGAAGTACTCCGCTGTGGTGCTGGTGTGCTTCGTTGTGGCAGTACCTCTGTGTTGGTGGGTCACGGACACGTACTTCAGCAGCTTTGCCTACCATATGCAGATAAGCTGGTGGGTGTTCGCAGCGGCATTGGCGGCAGTGCTTGCCGTCACGGTGTGCGTGGTGGCGTTGCGCTGTCTCGGCACGGCTGTCAGCAACCCTGTGGAGTCCATGAAGACGGAATAAAAGGCGAAAAACTGCTGTTTTAAGGTAAATTTCATTACCTTTGCGGCAGTTTTGCCTACGTGCACAAAGGAAGGATTTGAAATATGCCGACGAAGAAAGGAAAGATACTCGTAGTGGATGACAACAGGGGTGTGAGGGAGGCACTGAAGATTCTCCTTGCCCCGCATTTTGCGGAGGTCAACACCATAGCCTCCCCCAAGAGTCTCGTCTCCGCCATGGAGACTCTTGCGCCAGACGTGGTGCTTCTGGACATGAACTTCCACGCCGACATCAACACTGGCAACGAGGGTCTCTACTGGACTGGCGAGCTGAAGAAAATGTTCCCCAGTGCGCAGACGGTGCTCTTCACGGCATACGCAGACATTGCGCTGGCGGTGGAGGGTATGAAGCGCGGTGCCTTCGACTTCATTGTGAAGCCTTGGGACAACGCCAAGCTAATTGCCACGCTCCGGGCGGCATACGAGGCCGTGCCCAAGGCGGAGAGGGCACACAAGGCAGATGCCGATGCGGAAATGTACTGGGGCAACAGCCAAGCCATGCTGGAGATACGCCACATAGTGGACAAGATTGCGCCCACCGACGCCACCGTGCTTATCACTGGAGAGAACGGGACGGGGAAGGACGTGCTGGCACGCACTATCCACGCTGCAGGAGCACGGAGATGCCGACCTTTGGTGTGCGTGGACGCAGGAGCCATACCCGAACCTCTTTTCGAGAGCGAGCTCTTCGGTCACGTGAGGGGTGCGTTCACCGACGCGCGCACCGACCATGCCGGCAAGTTCGAGCAGGCCGACAAGGGGACTCTCTTCCTTGACGAGATAGGTAACATACCCCTGCACCTGCAGCCGAAACTGCTGCGTGTGCTGCAGGATAGGACTGTGACGAGGGTTGGCTCGGAGAAGCCGGTGTCAGTGGACATACGCCTTATCTGCGCCACCAACATGGACTTGGAACACATGGTGGAGGAGGGGCGCTTCCGCGAAGACCTCTTCTACCGCATCAACACCATACACCTCCACTTGCCTCCCTTGAGGGAACGCCCCGATGACATACTACCGCTGGCAGAGATGTTCCTCGCAATGTTCGCCGCCAAGTACCACCGCGGCACGGAGACCATTTCAGAGGGCGCGGCGCGCAAACTAGCACGGCACAATTGGCCAGGCAACATACGCGAGCTGCAAAATGCGGTGGAGAAAGCGGTGATTCTGTCCGAGGGCTCTGCCTTGGAGGCGGACGGGCTGTCGCTCGGCGGAACACACATACCGCCGCACGCTGCACAGACTCTGGACGAGGCGGAGGAGAACGCCATACGTGGCGCACTGCTCCGGTGCGGAGGCAATCTCAGTCGTGTGGCAAAGGAGCTGGGTATCAGCCGTCCCACCTTGTACGGTAAACTGAAGAAGTACGGGATATGAACGCACGGCAGCACCCCCACCTAAAGCGAAACATAGAGATATGCTGACGATAGCAGCCATACTGACAACAGCCGTCATCGCCGCAGCCATTGCAGCCGTGGCTGTGAGGAGGAGCGACCGCAGGAAGCTGGAGTATATGCTTGATGCCTTTGAGGATGGGGAGACCAACTTCCGCTTCCTGGAAAGCTCGGGCTTCAACAAGGCTCTCAACCGCATCAAGTGGATAGTGGAGCGCCAACGGCAGCAGGACGAGCAGGAGTCGTGGACAAAACTGATACGTGTGCTCACGCACGAGATAATGAACACTGTAAGCCCCATAGCCTCGCTCAGCGAAGCCATGAGCCGCCAGGCCTACGGTGCGGAAGCTGAGGGGAAAACCGACGTGAGAGCCGGACTGGAGACCATAGCCGCCTCGTCGAGGGATCTTATAGGTTTTGTGGAGTCGTATCGCGAACTGGCGGGTGTGGCGCGCCCCATGATGAAAGCCCAGATGCTCGACAGCCTTGTGGGCAAGGTGTTGAGCCTCACCCGTGGGCAATGCTCCGCCGCCGGAGCGGAGTGCTCGTACAGCCCCAAGACGGACGACATACTCATCTACGCCGACGGCGCACAGATTTGCCGCATACTCATCAACCTTATAAAGAATGCTGTGGAGGCAGAGGCGAAGCACATCAGCATCACGGCAGAGACCGACGACGACGAGCGCACTCTGGTGCGCGTCTGCAACGATGGGCTTCCCATCACCCCGGAAAGCCAAGAGCAGATATTCATCCCTTTCTTCACCACCAAAGAAAAGGGCTCAGGCATTGGCCTGAGCCTTTCACGACAGATAATGAGGGCACACAACGGCACGCTCGACCTCACCGCGAGCGACAGCCACAGTACTGTGTTCACTCTCACGTTCCGGTGAGTCAACATCGCCGTCTCACAGACTGTCACCGAATTCCTTGCGGAACGCCTCTGCTAACTGTTCCTGCCAGTAGCCTATCTCCTTCATGCGGCCGAAGAAAAAGCGGAGTACGGCGGGCTCTTCCGTCCACTCAAGTCCTCCTATCAGCTGTCGGTGATCCCACAACCACTTCACTCTGTCTGCCACGTACTTCAGTTGCGAGAGCGTGTACACGCGCCGCGGCACGGCAAGGCGCATAAGCTCCAGTTCTGCGTAACGTTCCGTGCCGTCCTCCTCGCGCTGTTCCGACATGGTACCCCTTTCCATGCCCCTGATGCCTCCGGCTATGTAGAGGGCTGCACCCACGGCGGCAGCGGGATACTGGTTGTGCGGCATATCGGGCACAAAGGCACCGGCGTTGAGATGGCATCCCAGTCCGCCTGGGGGCAGTATCACGGGAACGCCGTACGCATCAAGCTCCTTTGCCAGATAGTTGATGAACTCGGGGCCTTGGCTGATGTACTCCATGTCCAGCGACTCGTACAGCCCCACCGCCATGGATTCCATGGTGCGCACGTCCATTCCTCCGTATGTGAGGAACCCTTCGTAGAGGGGTATGTACGCCATCAGCCGCTTGTACCACTTCTCGTCCTTGGAGGTGATGATGCCGCCCTTGGCAAAGCTCAGCTTGCGGGCGGAGAAGTAGATGATGTCGAAGTGGTCGGCCAGGAGACGGTATATGTCGCCCACCTCCATATATTTGCATCTTGCCTCGCGTGTCTTCATGAAGTACACGTTGTCCTGCAGCAGCGATGCGTCGAGCACCGAGATCACTCCCTCCTCGTGGCAGATGTCCGTCACGGCGAGCATATTCTCCAGGCTCACGGGTTGTCCGCCTATGAGGTTAGTGCCAGCCTCCACACGCACGTATGCCACGTTGTCGCACCCTATCTCGCCGATCCTCTTACGCAGGTTGTCAAGGTTGTAGTCGCCCTTGAACGGGTCGTCACTCTGCGGCATCAGCCCCTTGGCGTCCACCAGTTCCTCCACGGTGGAGCCGCAGCGTGTGGCGTGCGCTTTGGTGGTGGTGAAGTGGAAGTTCATGAGAGCCACCTTGCCGGGAGCGCAGAATGCCTCGGAGAGTATATTCTCCGCTGCGCGCCCCTGATGCGCTGGCAGCACGTAATCTGTGCCGAACACGTCTTTTATAGCCTTCTTCACCCGCAGGAACGTGGCAGAGCCGGCGTAGGAGTCGTCGGCCTGCAGAGCTGCGGCGTACTGGTTGTCCGACATACAGTTGACACCCGAGTCGGTGAGCATGTCCAAGTACACATCCTTGTTCTGCAGCAGGAACGTGTTGTTACCCGCCTCCTGTATCTTCTTCAGGCGTTCCTCCACGGGAAGGAGGGAGAGTTTCTGAATCATACGCACCTTGTGCATCTCCAGAGGCACTTGGTTTTCTTTCTGATAAAATCTGACTGCCATAATGTGATAGTGTGATGTTGTATTTATTGTGTTGTTTTTTGTTGGAAACAGAAGCCACTATAGAGGCTATAGAAGATCTTTGTCATTCAGCTATCACGGAGAGCTCGGCTCCGCTGGCGAACTCGGCTCTGTTCTGGCTGCTGAGCGCGGTGAAACGCAGATACCTGGCGCGCTGCGGCTTGGAGAACATAACCTTCTTCTCCTTGAGGTTGTTCTCAAACTCGCCCTCGCAGACGGGGGCTGTCCACGTCTTGCCGTCGCGGCTGAGTTCCACTTTATAACCCTTTATGTTGCCGTTGACACCGCCGTCCTGCCGCGGTAGATAGGAGAAGCCCTTGATGTTGACCTCCTCGTTGCAGTCGAGATCTATCCAGTGGGGGTATGTGCCCATCGTGATGCTGTACATGCTGTGCCAAATGGTGGCTGGGTCGCCGTCCACTATGTTCTTCGCCACCTCGCCGGATGGACCGTCCTCGCTGCTGACGTACACCACTTCTACCGGCACGTTCTCTATACGGCTGAAGTCGGCTTCCGTCTTGACACCTTCCTCGCCCTCATACCATGCCGACACCGTGCCACCGTTGCGCAGACGTATCTTGCAGTCATTGCCCTGAGAGGGATCGTACACCTGGACGTTCGGCTTTCTGCTCTTCGCCTTGGTCTGCGTTCCTTGTTCCCGCACTGTGTACATTATCTTCGACGAGCTTCTTTCGTCTCCTTGTATCGTGACGTTGCCGGCACGGTCGCGGGAGATGCTTACAGGACAAAGGACATCGCTCTTTACCTTGGCCAACGAGATGAGGTCGGCATTAGCCGCAACGGGACGGATGATGTACTTCATCTGATGGAGAGAACCCGACACACGGTCGTGCTGCAAGGGACCTCCTTGTCCACAGCTGTTGCCGCCAAGACCGGTGACCTGACAGTCGAGGTGCAGATATGTGCCATCGCTCTCGGGCAATTCGTGAATGTGCTGGGCAAGGGTCATCTGCAATGCGCTCCACGGCAAGGCGGACGTGGACATCAGTCCTTGGTTGGCAATGAATACTACTCCAGTGCCTTTTCCATTCTGCAACGCACACCAGCGGACCTCCTCTCTGTTGCCCATACTCTGTGGCTTGGGAAAACGGACAAACTGCTCTTCCACCGTGCTGTTGTACAAGCCCACGAACGAACCTGTCTTGCGGTCGGCATAGTTGTTGACTGGGCCGCGTCCGTAATATGTGTAACGGTCGTACTCGCACGGAAGCTTCATGGCATATCCAAGCCGCGGAAGCACCACAGACGGCTCGCTGCTGACGACGCTTGCCGTCAGGGATATGCTGCCGTCGGGGTATACTGTGTACCGTTGTGTGGTGGTGAAGTGGAAGTCTTCGTCCGTCATCTCCGCACCCGGGGTTATACTCTCAACAGGTCGTCCCGCTTTGCCGGGGCGATAGGTGACCACTCCTCTGTTCTTGGCCTGGCTCCACACCTTGTACACTATATTGAGGCTTCCGTCCTTGCCCTCGGATATGTTTGCCGCCGGAGTGCCCATGGTCTTGTGCCGCAAGTCGTACAGTCCGTTCTGGTACCATGCGCCCCATGCCCAGTTGTCGTTGTCCACAGGCGCACGGAATGCGTCCAGCTTGGGTCCGTTGCCGTCCTCCACCACTTTTTTCCCTGCGTATGTGAGGCTGTAGATGCTGCCGTCGGCGTTGTTGAAGATCACCTTCCACGCATCGGCGTTGGGAGAGGAGACTGTGATGAAGCCGTCTTCCTCGCTTACCGCCACCTTGCCGCCTGCAAGGGAATGCAGGGGCTCGTTGTGCGGTACTGCCAATTGTTCCGCCATCTGCACGAAGCCTGCGTTTGCCCAAGGCATATCCTTAGCGAGAGAGAAGTTGACGTTGAGGAAATATTCTCCGTCGGCAGGCAATGCGTTGATGTCGAACGGCAGGCGGTACGTCTTGGAAGTGCGCGGATGATGTGCCATGCGGTCGGACATGAAACCTCCGCAGTCTACCTCCTTGCCGTCTTTTATCAGAGTCCACTGTATCTGGTAGTCACCGAGAGTGGAGAAGTACTGCTTGTTGAATATCTCCACGGCGTTGTTTTCAAAGTCGGGCTTCACACCGACATTCTGATAGACCTTCCTCACCTCGAAGTATTGAGGTTTGGGGGACAGATCGGGAAGCATAATTCCGTTCATGGAGAACATACCGTCGTTGGGCCATTCTCCGTGGTCGCCGCCGTAGCCAAAGTAATGTGTCCCGTCCTTGGTGTAAGCGTCTATGGCTTGGTCTACCCAGTCCCAAATGGCTCCGCCGCAAAAGAAGTTGGTGGACTCTATGGCTTCCCAAAAGTCCACGAGATTGCCGAGCGCATTACCCATGGAATGGTCGTATTCCGAGATGTGGAAAGGATATTTCAGCTGTGCTGTCCCCTTCACCGCCCAGCGTACCCAGTCCACACTGGGGTACTGGTTGGAACCCATGTCTACTATGCTGTTGTTCCGCTCGTATTGCACCGGGCGGCTGGTGTCGTAGTCCTTGATGGCCTGGTATGCCGCTTTGAAGTTGTCGCCGGGGCCTGCTTCGTTGCCAAGACTCCATATCACGATGCTCGGATGGTTGACATTGGCGTGCACCATTTCCTGGTTGCGGCTCACGTGTGCGGCCTTCCATTCCTCCGGATGGGAAAGCGAAGCTTCGCCGTAGTAGTACTGGTGGCTCTCTATGTTGCATTCGTCCTCCAGATAGAGTCCGTATTTGTCCGCAAGGTAGTACCAATAGGGGTCGTTGCTGTAGTGCGAGAGGCGCACATGATTGATGTTTCCACGTTTCATCAGCATCACCTCGCGCTCCATCTGGCCGTGTGTGATGGCATGACCGCGACTTGGGTTGGTCTCATGCCGGTTGACACCCTTCAGCTTCACTGGCTTGCCGTTTACATAGAAATACCTTCCCGCCAGCCCAAACTCGTCTTGGTTTGCGGGTGTGTCTTTTATCTCCACTTTACGGATGCCGAAGTAGGTGCTGGTGACATCCGCCACTTTGCCTTTGGAGTTCTTCAGTGTCGCCACTGCCACATATCTGTACGGGGCCTCCGCGCTCCAGGGACGCACTCCTTGAAGCGTGATGGAGGAATGGTCGTCCTTGCTTTCGACAACGCCCACCAGACGCTCTATGCTGTCTGTGTAAAGCCCCACCTGGTATATCTGATACTCCAAGGTGTACGGCGAAGACTTCTTGCCGAGGTTGCGCACCTCCGTGTCGAATGTCACAGTGGCGTCCTTTCCTTCAAGAGAAGATGTGCGTACCGCAAGGTCTCTTATCTGCATCTCCGGCATGGCGGTAAGGTAAGTGCTGCGGAAGATGCCCGGGAGGCGGAACATATCCTGCGCCTCGAGGAACGACCCGTCGCTGCTGCGGTATACCTCTACGGCAAGAACGTTCTCCCCCTTTTGTGTCAGGTAAGGCGTGATGTCAAAACTGGCTATGTTGCGGCTGTTCTTGCTGAACCCCACATAGTGTCCGTTTATCCAAAGGTAGAAGAAGCTGTCCACGCCGTCAAAGTTGATGTACACGTGCCGGTGTTTCCAGTCCTTGGGAATGGTGAAGGTGCGGCGGTAAGACCCCACTTCGTTGGGATATTTGTATGTGGTCCATCTCTCATCTTTGGGACGGCGCATCACTCCGTTCTTCCAATCGCCGACCTTCACTTCGTGGTAGAAGATGACTGGCTGGTTCACGTAGATGGGCACTCCGTATTTCATGCTCCCGTCCTTTCCGAGCCCCTGTACGTTCCAGCACCCTGGCACGTCTATGTCGTCCCATACGGAGACATCGTAAGACGGCTGGTAGAACTCGGCAGGGCGTTCCTCTGGACTTGCCACCCAGTGAAACTTCCACTTGCCGTCAAGGCTCTGGTAAAAGGTGCTCCCGTACGGCAACACCTTTTTCGCCTCTTCAACATTAGCGTATGAAAACATATAAGCCCTTGGCTTCTCTTTGTTGAGAGCCAACGCTTGCGGATTTTGCCATTCGTCGCCCGTCTGAGCCAAGCACACAGCTGAAAGCAGCAGACCTGTTATCGTTGTCAACGTCCTCATGGTCTTCTTGTTTGTTATTTGTTAATTAGTTACTGTTAATTGTATATTAAGGTAAAGAAATTGTGCCGTGTGAATCACCCCAGTTCCTTGCGGATGCTCTCAGCAATCTGCTCCATCTCCTCGGGCGACAGTTGCAGATGGGGGTTGGCAAACCTCATGTCGGCTTCGCTTTGCATGGGCACAAGGTGGATGTGCGCATGCGGAACCTCAAGCCCCAACACACATTCCCCGACCTTGACGCACGGAAAGGCCTTCTTGATGGCTATAGCCACCTTTTTGGCAAAGACGTGCAAGCCCGCCAACTCTTCATCGGTAAGGTCGAAAATATAATCCACTTCCCTCTTGGGGATGCACAATGTGTGTCCTTTCTGCAAAGGGCTGATGTCGAGAAACGCATAAAAACGGTCGTCCTCTGCCACCTTGTAGCTGGGAATCTCGCCAGCCACTATCTTGCTGAATATCGTCATGTTCGTTGTTTGGCTTTTATTCGTAACTGATGCTTAAAATTTCCAGATTTATGGTACCGGCCGGTACCTTGACCTCCGCTATCTCGCCCTGTTTCTTGCCCAGGAGTCCTTTGGCTATAGGCGTTTCCACACTTATCTTGCCGGCTTTCAAATCTGCCTCTGTGGCGGAAACGATGGTGTACTTCATCTTCATGTTGTTCTTCACGTTGCGAAGCTCCACCGTAGCAAGAATTTGCACCGTGCTGGTGTCCATATGCGTGGTGTCTATGATTTTTGCCCCCATGATAGTCTTTTTCAGCATGGCGATTTCGGTCTCCAGCTTGGACTGCCATTCCTTGGCGGCATCGTATTCCGCATTTTCGGAAAGGTCTCCCTTGTCCCTTGCCTCCGCTATGGCTGCACTCGCCGCCGGACGGTCTATGCTCTCCATGTGCTGTAACTTGGCTACTAACTCGTCGTAGCCCTTTTGTGACATATAAGCCATTTTCTTTTTGTGTTTTTTTTTGAATTGTTAATCTTTTGCGTCTGTCCTCTCTTCTCCTGCTTGTCCGCAAGCAGACCAGGAAAATAAAAAAAACGAAAGAATTCCAGCCTTCAAGCCGGAACCCCTTTGCCCCATTTTCTATAATCCTTCGCTGCAAAGGTAGACATATATTTCCGAACCGACAAACTTTTGTCTTGTTTTTTCACGTCTCACCCTTCAGCCACACACGAGCGGCATAAAAGTGTGATACATAGATATGGATAAAGACTACACCAGCCACGACTTTTTAAGCATGAAGAACGACAGGCAAGCGCACACTGCCATTATCAACACCGTCGCTGCCATTCCTCCCAAATGTTCGGTGTAGGAGAACGAGGACGCACGCTCACCAAGAATATTCATCTCAACACACGCCACGGAGTTGTTGATGACGTGTATGACGGATGTGAGCGCAATGCTGTCCGTCTTGTAATAGATGTAGGCAAGAATGAGCCCCACGACACATGCGAACGGTATCTGTGCAGGGTTGAAATGTATGATGCCAAAACACAGAGCGGAAAAACACATGGCGCGCCACGGAGCGACTCCTTCTCTGAGCATTCCTCCGAGGACGGCTTCGCGGAAGACAATCTCTTCCGTCACCGGCCCCACCACAGCGATTGTCAATATGCCCAAGACATTGGAAGCGAGACTTGTCATGGTGCTTTCTATGACGTTTGGCAAATCCAACATCTCCGCTAACAAATCGGTGGCGAAAATCCCCAACACAGCACCTGTTACAGCCAATACTCCCGAACGCAGAGACAGGTTTTTGAACTTCCATTGTCCTGCCGCCCTTACCATGCCCAATTTCCACAACACCAGTATGGACAAAGCACTGGAAACAAGGAGAGAGACTGCTATCTGGCTATCGGATACGCCATTGCTCCCAAACATGGCAAACAAACTGACAAGTCCTCCAGAGAGAGCCTGGATAACACAGAACAACAACACCGTCAACAACGGTGTTGCATACATACGTCTTTTATTGCTTTTTCCCATTTTTTCAATAGTTTTACGGTACAACGGACGCAAAGGTACAAATAGATAATATCTTTTGTGGCTAAAAGAGCTAAAATTTTGGAACAAAACGACTCTTTTTCTTTTGCGTTACGCACACTTCTTCGTACTCTGGCATTCGGCCGAAGGTGCTCACGCTCAAGAATAAGAAGAAAAACAAGTTTTCCTTTTGTATTCTCTTCGCTTAATCGTACCTTTGCAGACATGAATCAGGGAAATTTTCAGATACAGGAACAAGGACTGCAACAGGGACTCTACCAAAAACTGTCTCCGCAGCAGGTGATGTTGGTGCGTCTGCTGGAACTTCCTGTGGAAGATCTGAGACAAAGGGTTGAAAACGAATTGATAGCCAATCCGTACATGGAGAAGAAGCAGGAGGGGCAAGACGAGGAATACCAGGGTGATGAGAACTTGTCCGAAGCCGACACACAATCTGATACAGACTGTATGGACGACCCGGAGGACGACAGGGGCGACGATACAATGCGCGACATTAACGACAATGCGTCGGCAGCTCGTACCAATATGGAAAACGGGGACCCACGCTCATTCTACGACAAACTTTACGACCAGGTAGCGGAGTACGACATCACCCCACACCAAAGGGAGCTGTTGGAGTACCTGATAGGCTCGCTTGAGGATGACGGATTACTGAAAACTCCTCTAAGTTCCATTGCCGACGATATTGAGATAAAATTGGGGATAATGACGGACGAGCGCGAACTGGAAGACGTGTTACACATATTGTGGCAGTTTGACCCTGCCGGCATTGGCGCACGTTCTCTCCAGGAATGTCTCCTTTTGCAGATAGACAGGGACGAGAGCAACCCGTGGGCATCCAAAATGAAACAAGTGGTGAGCAAATGCTACGACGATTTTGAGCGCAACCGTTGGGACAAGATATGCGAACGGCTGAAACTGACAGACGCACAGGCCACCAGACTGCGGAAAGAAATAAAACGCCTCAACCCCAAACCGGGCTCTTCGCTCAGCGAGTCTGCCGATGCGGCATCCAACCATGTGACTCCAGACTTTTTGGTGGAGACAGACGAGTACGGGGGCATAAGCATGACCATCAACGATGGCTACATCCCGAGTCTGGAAATCAGCAAGGACGTGTTGGACGAACTGAAGACTTTCGACAAAGAGAAGGAGAAAAAGCACTCCAAAGCTGAATTGGAGAACATCAAATACAAGCGCGACTATGTGAACAAAGGCACGATGTTCATAAATGCCATTGCCCAAAGAAGAGAAAGCATGAAACTTACCATGCATGCCATAATAAGTATGCAGAAGCCGTTCTTCCAAGAAGGTGACGAGTCGCTGCTGCAACCCATGAAACTGGAGGACATAGCCAAGAAAACAGGTTACGACATAAGCACCATCAGCCGTATATGCAATAGCAAGTATGTGCAAACCTCCTTTGGCACTTATCCGCTCAAATGGTTCTTCTCACACGTGGCCACCCGCAACGACGAAGGAAACTCCGTGAGCATAAGGGAGGTGAAGACGGCGTTGAAGGAGATCATAGACAACGAAAGCCCCAACGACCGCCTGAGCGACGACCGCCTGAAACAAATAATGAAAGAAAAGGGATACAACATCGCCCGCCGTACCATAGCCAAGTACAGGGAACAAATGGGGATACCTGTGGCAAGAATGAGATGACTGAAACGTTAATGACAAAGACCAAAATACTTAACAGAAAACAATATGGAAGCAAAAGTAAGCATTATAATGGGGAGCACCAGCGATCTGCCTGTGATGGAAAAGGCCGCAGCCTTTCTTGACGAGATGGAAGTTCCCTTTGAGATGAACGCGTTGAGTGCGCACCGCACTCCCGACGAGGTTGAAGACTTCGCCTCCAACGCCAAAGGACGCGGCATAAAGGTGGTGATAGCAGGAGCCGGAATGGCAGCAGCCCTGCCTGGAGTGATAGCTGCCAGCACCACCGTTCCTGTAATAGGCGTACCCATCAAGGGGATGTTGGACGGGCTTGACGCCATGCTGTCCATAATACAGATGCCTCCTGGCATTCCTGTGGCCACAGTCGGAGTGAACGCCGCCCTCAATGCCGCTATACTGGCTGTGGAGATGCTTGCTCTTAGCGATGATGCTCTTGCGGAAAGGCTTCACACCTACAAAACCAAGCTAAAAGATAAAATAGTGAACGCAAACGCAGAACTCAAAAAGGTGCAATATAAAAACAAGGTGAACTGATGAGGCGCAAATCGCACGAGGTGAGGATAGGGAAACTGCGCATAGGCGGCAACAACCCTGTGGCTGTGCAAAGCATGACCACCTGCGACACCATGGATACCGACGGGTGTGTGGAACAGTGCATACGCATCATAGAAGCCGGTGCCGATTTGGTAAGGCTTACCACACAAGGAACACGTGAGGCGGAAAACCTGCGGAACATCAAGGAAAAGCTCACGGCACGCGGTTATGGCGATGTTCCCCTTTGTGCCGATGTCCATTTCAATCCTGCCGTTGCAGACGTGGCTGCCACCATAGTGGAGAAAGTACGCATAAATCCCGGAAATTATGTCGATCCTGCACGCCAGTTCAAACATCTCGTGTATACAGACGAAGAATACGGAAAGGAACTGGAAAAGTTGGACGCGCGTTTTCTTCACTTCCTGTCCGTATGCAGGAAACACGGCACAGCCATACGTATCGGGGTAAACCATGGTTCGCTGTCCGACCGTATCATGAGCCGCTATGGAGACACTCCAGCTGGAATAGTGGAAAGCTGTATGGAGTTTCTCCGCATCTGCGAAAGGGAGAAGTTTCCCGATGTGGTGGTAAGCATCAAGGCCAGCAACACGGTGGTGATGGTACAGAGTGTGCGTCTCCTGTGTGAGGAAATGGCAAAAGAGGGCATGGACTACCCTCTCCACTTGGGAGTGACGGAAGCCGGCGAAGGCGAGGACGGACGTCTCAAGAGTGCCGTGGGAATAGGCTCGTTGCTGATAGACGGAATAGGGGATACCATACGCGTGTCTCTCTCGGAGGAACCAGAACGTGAGATACCTGTTGCAAGAGCCATTCTTCAGGCTGCACGCGTGCAGATGTGCAAGCCGGAATTTATAAGCTGCCCTGGATGCGGAAGAACCTTGTATAACCTCCAAGACACCATACACCGCATCAAATCCGCCGTTGACGAACGGGCAAAGTCTGTACCTTGCTACAAAAACCTGAAGATAGCCATCATGGGATGTATAGTCAACGGTCCGGGGGAGATGGCCGATGCCGACTACGGATATGTGGGGGCTGCACGCGGACGCGTTTCCCTTTACCGCAACAAGGAATGTGTGGAAAAGAACATCCCCGAAAACGAAGCCGTAGACCGCCTACTGGCTCTAATAGAGAAAACATACAATATACAATAACGCTACACAGGGGAATGTCTTTCGGGCATTCCCCTGTGTTTTTGAACGGATTGTATAGCAA
>CAVHCL010000098.1:0-3826 GCA_963634425.1 Bacteroidaceae bacterium | reverse complement strand
ATCCGCTTTATGAAAAACAGCAAGTTTTATTTTGCCCTATCGGAGGCGTTTCAGCTCTGACAGGAATCCTCCTCTGGCGGATATTCTCCGTACGCCGCACGGTAGGCATAAACATAATATTCCTCCACTGACACAGAGGGAAAGTACTTTGAAAACAGGAATTGGGTGACCTCGGGGCTGGTGTCGGCGGCCTTTTTGAGACACTTCAGGAACTGGGCGGTATCATTCAGCCGAAAATGGCAGAGAGCCATATACGGACAACATTTCAGCTCCATTTCGGGAAACTCCTCCACGTATCTGTTGATGAGAGTGAGTGCGTCACGAAAATACCCCGACTCAATGTATGCGATGCATATATTGAACACTGTGGCTTTCTTGTCAGCGGAGTTTTCAACGGCAATCAAGAAGTCGATTATGGCCTGTTCGGGAAGTCCGTTCTCAAGATAAATCTCTCCTCTGAGCAAATTGAAGTCGTAAGAGACGTTGTCCGCATTGGCACACCGTGCCTTGGCCAGTGCATCCAAAGCCTCGTTGATGTGATTGAGTTTGCTTTCTATGTATGCGAGCTGCAGGTAAGACCGCAGTTCATCGTCGGCATCTTTGCTTTTGTGCGAGAGGGATTTCCTGATACTTACCAAGGCCTGTTCAAACCGTTCGAGACAAGACAGGCACACTGCATCATGGTAGAGCGCGCCAGAATCCTCCGGATACTTGGCCAAGTACGACTGGAGCGTTTCGTGAGCTTTGTCATAAGCGTTGGTTTCCATGAGGCACTGAGCCTTGGTGATAAGTGCCTGACGATTGTCGGCATCTATGGCAAGTACAAATTCCGCGCTTTCCATTGCCTCGTCCAATTTGCCTTGCGAATACTGCGCCTCCGCCAAACACAGCCAGCACTCTGTGTCATAAGGGTCGGAGTCGAGGATTTCGTTGATGATTGGAATCGCAGCCTCGTAGTCCTCTTTCAACAACAATATGTCAACAAGCAGAGGTTTGGTCTTGGAGTAGTCGGGATGTTCCTCCTCCAACTTGGCGGCAAACATGAGAGCCTCGTCGCAGAGGTCGTAGTCAAGAAACACACAAGCACTGTCGTAAAGGAAATCCGCTTTGTCGGAGTCCAACCTGTCGTGGGCAGCGAGAAGAAACTCCTGCGCTGTGTTGACATTGTCTTCCCTTATCATCAGCTCGGCGCGCAGGAACGTCACCTCTCTGTCGTTTTGGTCTTCTATGGCGTCGCAAATCTCATGCGCACGGTCAAGACGGTTGTGGAACATGTGCTGGCGGGCAATGAAAATCTGTGGATCCACACTGTGTGGGTGGAGACTCAACGCTATGGAAATGGCCTTGTTGGCCTGTTTCTCCTTGCCGTTCACCATATAGTACTCGGCTATGTCCGTGAGCTCGTCTGCATCCATATACACAGGTCTGCCCATGGACATAGCCGATTCATAACGTCGGAGCGACTCTTTGAATTCAGCGTCTTCGAAATATGCTTTATCGTCTTCCCTCACTTTTTCTTAGACCAATTGTCTTTCAGCCCCACAGTCTTGTTGTAGACGGGGTGCTGCGGCGTACTGTCGGGGTCTACGTTGAAGTAACCTATCCGCTGGAACTGCAAGTAGGACAGCGGCGGCATGGCTGCGGCATACTCCTCCACGTAACATTCATCGCAGACTTTGAGACTGTCTGGATTTATCATTGTGCGCATGGCTGTTATGGCATCACACTGCTGCTTTTCCATAGTTTCCGCCAACACATCGCGTGGGTTCTCCGTCAGCCACAGCCGTTCGTAGAGTCTAACCTCGGCTTTGACGGCATGGGCGCAACTCACCCAATGGAGTGTCTTGCCCTTGATTTTACGGTCGGAACCCGGCATTCCGCTCTTGGACTCCGGGTCGTACGTGCACTGTATTTCATTGATATTTCCATCGGCATCCTTGGAGCATCCCGTACACATTATTATGTACGCATTTTTCAAACGAACCTCCTTGCCCGGCGCAAGACGCATGAACTTCTTTTCAGCTATTTCCTGAAAGTCCTCACGCTCTATCCATAGCTCTCTGCCGAAAGTGATTTCGTGAGTTCCGTCCGCCTCGTTCTCTGGATTGTTGACGGCGACAAGAGTCTCTGTCTGTCCTTCGGGATAGTTGGTTATCACCACCTTCACGGGGTTGAGCACCGCACTTATGCGGACAGCCCTCGTATTGAGGTCTTCCCTTACGGAGCTTTCCATCAGTTCCATCTCGTTGAGGGCATCAAAAGTGGTGTAACCGATTTTGCCTATAAACTTGTTGATGCTCTCGGGACTATAGCCTCTCCGGCGAAATCCGCAGATGGTGGGCATACGGGGATCATCCCATCCGTTCACGAGCCCTTCCTTTACCAATGCCAGCAGATTGCGCTTGCTCATGAGTGTATAGGAAAGGTTCAGCTTGTTGAACTCTGTCTGGCGTGGACGGTTGTCCTCTATGTCCTCCGTCTCTCCACGGTATTCTTTCATCCACGTTACGAACAAATCGTAAAGAGGTCTGTGCTCCACAAACTCCAGAGTGCAGAGGCTGTGTGTGACTCCCTCAAAGTAGTCGCTCTGTCCGTGTGTGAAGTCATACATCGGATATGCGTTCCACTTGTTGCCGGTACGTATGTGTGGAATATTCATGACACGATAGAGTAGGGGGTCGCGGAAAAGCATATTGGGATGCGCCATATCTATTTTTGCTCTCAGCACCATAGAACCCGGTGTAGCGTCACCGCTGTTCATAAACTCAAAGAGACGCAGACTCTCCTCTATGGGTCTGTCCCTAAAAGGACTGTTCTCTCCAGGGCGTGTGGTAGTTCCTTTCTGCTGCGCTATCACCTCTGCACTCTGCTCGTCTATGTAGGCTCTGCCCTGTTTTATCAACCACACGGCAAAGTCCCAAAGTTGTTGGAAATAGTCGCTTGCATAGTAGATGTTGTCCCACTGATAGCCAAGCCATTTTATGTCGTCCTCTATGCTCTCTATGTATTCGGTGTCCTCCTTTGTGGGGTTTGTGTCATCAAACCTGAGGTTGCAAGTTCCTCCATACTGTTTGGCGATGCCGAAATCCAGTGCAATGGCTTTAGCATGCCCGATGTGCAGATAACCGTTTGGCTCAGGTGGAAAGCGCGTCTGTACCCTCCCATGATTCTTGCCGTCGGCAAGGTCTTTCTCCACTTTCTGTTCAATGAAATTCAAGCTCCTCTTTTCGGGACTTTCAGCGACTATGTTCTCTTTCATGCGTTTCTTTGTATGTTTTCCCTTCTTACTTTGTCATTGTCCAACCGAGTTTCAGGCCGGTGTAGTTTTTGAGTAGGTTGGAGAGTGTCCCAGTCTTGGTGGTTGAGTTCAGTCCATTTGCCACTGCAAGGAGCTTATCCGCATCGAAAAGCAAATTCATGGTGTTTCCTACAACTGCCACCGTGCAACGGACAGAACTAAGACCGAGCGCACCTGTAATATTCAACTGTTTGGTTTGCGAGTCGAATGTATATGTCCCTGTTATTGTACGCTCGCCAACTGTCAATGTACAGCTGTTGTCATCCTCCAGTGTAAGTTGGGTGACACCTGCGGTAAATCCGACTTTTTTGAGTTGGGTTTCAAGTGCTGCCTCTATCTTTGAACTTGCGACGGTACTTCCGAGTTGAGCCAATACATTCTCGCTCTCAAATGCGACCTTAGGTGCAGAATAAGTCCATGTTCCAACGATAGAACTTTCGTTGGTGGTGGAACCTTTCAGCAAGGAAGTAAGTACGTTTTCCAAAAGTCCGCTGCCAAGAGTGGCTGTCTGCGACTCTGTTGATGTAG
>CAVHCL010000097.1:0-3250 GCA_963634425.1 Bacteroidaceae bacterium | reverse complement strand
TCACGTAGCAGCCTGCAGGAAGTGTGAAAGGCTCGCCGCCCATAGCTCCCTCTATCATCTTTACAGCCTGATAAGCCGGACTCTGGAATGAACTGCGGCCGCGGAGCTTGATGATGTTGGAGCCGCCCTGCGTGGTAATCTTCCGGATCTCCGCCAGACGTTCTGCCGACAATCCCATCTCGGAAAGTGGCTTGCCGTCAATTTTCACCTGAGAGGCGAAAACTGCCATCTGCTCTCCGTGCCCTCCGTATGTGTGCGCCCCAGTCACCTTGTCCTGTCGCACACCGAATTCCTTGGCCAGAGCTTCCTGCAAGCGGGTTGAATCAAGTGCCGCGAGCGAAGTCAACTGGTTAGGCTTCAAGCCTGAATGTATCAGAGCCGTGAGGGCGGTGACATCCGCAGGGTTGAAGATAACCACCACATGCTTTACGTCGGGGCAGAACTTCTTGATGTTCTCTCCGAACTCGGCGGCTATCTTGCAATTGCCCTTCAGCAAGTCTTCACGCGTCATGCCATCCTTACGTGGAGCTCCGCCGCTCGAGATAATATACTTGGCACCTGTGAAAGCTTCCTCAGGGTCTACTGTCCATGTAATGTTCGCTCCAGGAAACGCACAATGATACATCTCTTCCGCCACGCCATGCACACCCGGCTCATAGATGTCATACAGACACACATTCGGAGTAAGTCCGAGCATCATGGCCGTCTGCGCCATGTTGGAACCGATCATGCCGCCGGCTCCGACAATCAATAGCTTTTCATTAGTCAAAAATTCCATTTCTCTACCTGTTTAGTTTTTAATTGACAATTTACAACAGGCAAAGTTAGTCAAATTTATCCACTCACCCAACAGCAATGCCATAATATTTATGTACTATTAACAAGTTGCTCGGATTTTTGTGCAAACTTGGGCTTCTTCATTATAAGAGCCCCTTTATTCCTCCAAAATCGGCGCCTGTTTTTATGGCAGACCCCATAGTTCACAGGCAGGAACCATGGGGTTCGTGACAGGGAACTATGGGGTTCCCGACTGCGAAAGGTATATGATTTTTTGAGTCGCTCAGAGGGCTTCAAATTTTTCCTCCAGGGGAAATTGAAATTTGCCCAGAAAAAAGCAATGCCGGTAGTGAACAAGCAACGGGGCTCTTCCTCACAGAAGAGCCCCGCCTAATCTTAACAAAGGTTGGTCATGTATTTAAATAATCTTTTTACCTAAAGCTAATCCCAACCATTCAAATTAACCTAATGAAAATTTATTAACCATATCCACAACGTGTATCACTACACTCATATATATGACAAAAAAAATATGCCGCCTGTAATACACAGGCGGCATATTTTTTCATTTTTCTATGGAAAAAACTCTCTTTTACCAAATATCCTCCGGTTCTTCAGGATTGTCGTAGACCTCCTTTGCGCAATACTCCAAGAAGTCCATATAGAACTCTTTTCTGTCCGATTCCAACACCGACTTCAGTTTCAAGTAATAAGTCTTGTCCGGATCCATGGTCTGGCGCACAAAAATGTGACGGATATTCTCACGGTCATTGTACCCGCGCTCAGTGCCGTCGGCAGAATCTATAGACTGCGGGCCTTTCATGAAACCGTTGTTTCGCATTCTCTTGTCTATCTCCGCATTGTACTCGTCATCATCTGTGTCATTCTCCCACCCTGTCTTGGGATTGTTGCAAGTCATGGTCAAATCGATGGGGATGCCGGCCACAGGAAGGTTGTCTGGGTCGTCGCCAAAATATATCTGCGCTATTCCGCGGTTACCGTTGGCAAGGACTTTATACCTCACTTCGTATGTGCCTTTGCGCGGCACAGGCGGCAGTGTGAATGTAACCTCATAGCGGCCCACAGCCTTCATCTCATCGCGGTGGAGGTTGCACCAGTCGTCATTCCAAGCGTTATAGTAAACGAACTTCATGTTCTCCCCTTGCTTCATGTTCGGGAAATAATCATACTCCTTCTCTGTGTTGGGGATGTACACATGCTTGTAACGCTCTTCCGTAGCGCGCTTGAGACGTATGTCGTTGGTCATGGCTTCGGGGAATAGGCTCATACCGTCGAAACGAATCCTGTTCTTCTGCAGGTTGTCCCTCACATTGTCGTTGTACGAGATGGGTGCGTCAATGGGATACACGCAACAGTTCACCATATCGTTAAGCACAGCCAAGTCCGACTCCTTCATTACCTTTGAGCCAACCTTGTCCTGGTCGCATCCTGTCTCCAAACCTGTCCCTCTACGCCCGTTGTCCACAATGGGGAAGCGGTTTATATACACTCCGTTGGAGTATGCGCTCTCGTGCAACTTAAACAGACGCCTCTTGCCCATGGTTGTATAGAACTCGTACACGGGAATGGTGTACTTGTACGGATTGTTGATATTGTAGCCATACTCGTTCACATGATTAACGAGCTTGTCGGCAGGAATTCTCATGGGAAGCATATGGTACGTAATCCACTGGTAGAGCAGATGGTTTTCCGACTTATAATTGTCGTCTGTGACGAAAACGTCATCGGCAGAATACTGGTTGTTGTCAAGAATCCACTGAGTGACTTCCGCCATAAGGTCAGAAGATTTTGGGTCGATACCCTGCGAACGCCAGAAATCATCCGTCTCCGCGAATATGGTGAAGCCGTAAAGGCGGTGCTTGGGAGCATAACCGACGCTGCCCTCTGCAAAACCCACGCTTGTCATGCCTTCAAGGTCTTTGATTTCGCCTCTCTGGTATTTGGTCTCATACACCTCGTCCCTGACGGCGTTGAGAGTATCCATAAGTCCGCAGGCCTGTATTATACGGAAACCTGCAAGGAAACCGTCCTGCGGCTGCTCCCCGGACTCCTCGGCAAGATGTTCTTCTATATAAGCCTGCATAAAGGTGGATGCCGTGATGTCTTTCGGAGCCACTACCGCCTCCAACTGATGTATGACACCGTTGGTTGTGAGAATGTCTCTTTCTGTGGAGTTGATTGCACAAGTGCCGTTGATGTAAACACTGTCTGGACTGCCAGTGACGTAGCGTACTGAAAGCTTCTTGTCGTTGAGGTTCGCCAAAGGAAACTCCGCACTGGTTATCTCCGGGAAATCGGCAATATAGTAATACGACTCCAATTCGTCTCCGCCGTCTATGACACTATTGTAAACAATGACTTTCTTTATGGAGTCCAACTTGTGTTCGTCCTTAAAGGCATCCCAAGAGGGAGTCTCTATGATACCCTCGTCAACCAACGTGTTCAGATAATT
>CAVHCL010000096.1:0-36415 GCA_963634425.1 Bacteroidaceae bacterium | reverse complement strand
GCGCCCGACACCCGTCGGGTCAATGTCACCTCCACCTGGTTGTCGTCCTCCCTGGAGTATGTGAAGCTCTCCCATCCGGCAAACAGTTCCGCCGTGGTCATGTCCGCACCGGTAGCCAGTATGGCTTTGGCGTCGGCAAGTGTCTTGCCTTTGGTCAAGAACGAAGGCTCCGTCTCGGTGCCAGTGTCGAGAGTCAGTCCGTAGGTAGCGCCCGACTTGTCGTCCAGCCCCACACACAGCAGGGTGTATTCGTTGCCGGACTTGAGGGTTGAGGACACGCCGAACTCAAACGCCTTGTCCTGCACCACGCCCTCCGCATAGTCCGCAGAGTCTTTGGGAGACCAGTCAAGGTCGTGGTGGCAGACGTAGGTAGCCTCGTCGCCCGTCCCCTCGTAGAGGATGGCATACACCTGACGGACGTGGTGCAGGTTGTACGAGCCTTTCAACTGAGTCCTCGTCTTCGACCCGGTGCCTATCCGCAGGACTATGCTCCCGTCGGCGTGCTTACGCTCGGGACTGGGATACGCATCGTCGTCCGCACAACCGGCACACACACCCGCAAGGAGCGTGAGGCACAAGGCTGCAATCTGTATTCTCTTCACTGTTTGTCTGTTTGGGGCGTTATCCCGGTGGCATTGCTTTGGGGATATCCTGCGATATCCCCAAAGCATTTATTGATACACTTTGTCTCTATCAGTCTATGTCCATCTGGTGAACCATCTCCCAGTTGTCGTTCACACGCAAGATCAGGGTCTCGCGGTTCAAGTCTTGTGGTTGGTCACCATCGGTGCTACCATCTGCGCTTTTAACACCAATGTTATAGAGGTGGTTGCGGAGGATGCTGTAGTTGACTGCGTTCTCCTCTGTTTCGTCAGTGCTGGGTGTGGTTGTAGTACCATCAGAAGCGACCGTTGTGGCATGTTTGCCAATCTGCGAGTCGGTAGCAGTGCTTGATTTCTGCAGACGGACGTACCAGTAACGGATGACGGTGTCGTCATCGGAAAGCATCTGCAACTGGAAGGTTGCCTTGTCAGCTACCAGAGTGAACGGGAAGAGGAACGAGCTGCCGAGGACACAACCGTCCTTCACGGCAAGACCTTTATCTTCGTACGGGTTAACAAAATTGTCACCACTTACATCATTAGCGTTCAGGATTCCGTCGTTGTTGGTATCTATCTTAACTATCTCGCCACCAACTGTAGCGATACCTGTAGTTCCTTTGAACCAGTCACTCAGTTTCACTTCATACACAGTGTATGCGTCATTTTCACTTGAACCGTAGAACTTCGCGTCCTTTGTGGCTGTGTTTCCATAACCGTTCACAAAGTACTTCACGTTCTCAGTGTCATTTGCGGGGCTGCCCTTGTACACACTGTTGAAGCCGGCAAACACAACGTTGTCGCTCTTGTTCGAAGCCACCAGACGCAACTTCGTTCCGACCTTTTCTGCATGGTCTGAGTTACCCTTTACAGGTATGTTGGTGAAGTAACCGATGCTGCCTGCCACCTGACGGTGGAGTGTGAGTGCCACGTCGAACTGAAAATAGTCCTTTGTAGTGCCAGAAGCATCTTGACTTTGCTTCTTAGTCACAATAAACGGAGCACTTCCTGCGAAGACTTCATAAACAGGGGCTACTCCTGTGCTCACCGTATTCTGTGCCACGCTCAATGGGAAGGAGAATGTTCCGTCTTTAGCAACAGTGTTGAAATCAGAACTTGTAGCAAAAGCCGTGTACTCATCATCATTGTACCCAACTGCGTATGCCATGTACACGCCCTCTTCCTTAATCTGGTCATTTGAAGATAGATTCCACGATGCCTGACGGCCGTGACCATAAGCTGAGTTGCTGTACACGCTGCTCACACCACTGTTCATCCATGGTGAGAACACCTTCTGTGCATAGATTTTCTCGTCGCTACCATAAAGACTGATATTGTTTTTTGACAACACCTCATCTGTCAGCTGTGAATTTTCCGTTACTTTTGTTCCACCAGTTTGTCCGTCCAAAGTAAGTGTGGCGGTAGTAAGCTGATAAATCACCACTTTCACCTTGTTGATATCCTGCTTGGCTTCGGAGCTGTAGAGAGGGCGTCCCGCACGTGTGGAGAGGAAGTTGTCGCCTGTGTTGGCAACAGCCAGAGAGATGGTCTGTTTAGACTCGCCGACAATGTTGTCCACATTGTCAATTGCGTCATCATTGCTGCATGATGAGATGGCAACTGCAACCGTCAGCAGACAGGTTGCCCTGAAACATTTTTTGTTCATTTTGTTCTTCTGATAAAACTTGAATTAAACAATCTTTTAACAAACACTTATTTTTACTTTATTTCCGAATTGTCAGTCAACAACCATGCCGTGCACCTTCTCCCAGTTGTCGTTCACCAGCATGTAGATAGAGAAACGTCCGTCCTCGTACACGTACCTCAGCACCGTCAGCTCGTTGCGCCTCATAGTGATATTCACGTTGTCGGGCACTGCCGCCGGCACCGTCCTCTCGGGTGTGTCGTAGAAGTTCACCTTCAGCACCGACCCTTCGGCACGCGGCGACGGACTCAGCAGGGTCTTCGTCACCACTTCCTCGGCAGGTGTCCATTCCCTCCCGGCACTGACAACCGCCGCACCCGAGTATGTGAAGCCGTTGTCCACCGTGCCGTACAGTCCGGACACCGTCTTGTCCGACCATGCTATGTCACCCGGCAGGTTGACGGTCTGTATTATCAGCTTGCCTTTGGTGCGCTCCATCTGCACGGTGTAGTCGTAGTTCCATGCATCGTACACCAGTGTGTCGTTGGTCATGTACACGTCGTCGCCCTCCACGCCTCCGGGGTGCAGTGTGAGTGACGTGCGCCGTGCGTCCAGTGCCGACATGTCCTTCATTCCGCCCCATACGGTGAGCACATAAGTGCCGTGCGGCAACTCGTCGCCGAAGCGGATGGTGTAATCCTTAGCGTCACCCTCCACGGTGAACAGTCCACGTTCCGCCACCGGCTCGTCGCTGCCTAAGGGGCACAGACGGTAGCAGAGCGTGGGCACATACTTGCACAAGGCGAGGTTCTCGCTCAGAGCCTCCTCCATATCCACCTTGTGCACGTTGAAGTAGTTCTTGTCCTTCACCTCAACACATACGGACAGGGGCGGACATGGCGGTATGTTGTCGCGCACACAGGCGCTGAGTGCCAGCAGGGGACACAAGAGATAGAATACCCTGTTCATCGCGCGTCGTCCTTTGTTTCGTTCACCAACGTGCGGAACGCCTCCTCCTCACGGTAAGGATAGAAGTCAGGCTCTGCGGCGGCACGGAGGCGCAGCCTCCCGTCCGTACAAGCCGGGGAGAGATGGTCGTAGAAAACACTCTTCTCGTTGAAGCGGGCGGCGGTGATGGCCCGCACGTACTCCGCCACCGGACTGTCGTCCTTCAGCGCACGGAGCATATCCCTCGCCTCGTCGTTCCTGTTCACGCTGAGCGCAGCCACGGCACTGTTGGCATCGCCGAACGGACGCAGCAGTTCGTATGCCTCGTGCAGACGGCGCTGTTTCGCCCTCACCAGTCCGAGGTTGTAGCGTGCCTCGGGCAGTTCGGTGTCCTGCAGCAGTTCTATGGCGCGCTCGTAGTCTCCGGCATACACGTAGCTTGCAGCCAGCGTGTTGAGCGTCTCTGGAGTGTACTGCCCGAGCGTGCCTATCACCTCACGCGCCTTCGTCTCGTTCCCCTCTCTCAGCCACAGCACTGCGAGGTTGTTGACAGCCACCTGCGACTGCGGGAAGTAGGTGACAATGGTGTTGTACACCTCCTTCTTCTCCTCGTGTGTGCCTACGAGGGCTGCCACACGCAGGAGCTCTTCCTCGTTGAAAGCGTCGGGGCGGGTCTTGTACATCCTCAGCAGTTCCCCGTCGTCCACAAAGTTCCTTATGGTGTAACTGTACACATACTCCACCTTGCGGTCTTTCTGCAAGTACTTGTTGCGTATGTCGTTCCAGCACGGCAGACGGCGTATGTAACGCTCCTGCACGTCGTCGTTGCTGTCGGCGTATCTGTCGAGTATCTCCTTCACCGCCACCGAGTCGGGATTGCCGTCGGCTGTCATGGCGTCGAGCACAGGCTGCCACCCCTCGGGACGCGAGCCTACGGTGATGATGCGCTGCACCTCCTGAGGGATGCCCAAACGGCTCACCAGCCAGTTGGAGGCAGCCTCTGCACGGCGACGGGCAAGGGGCGTGTTGAACGCCAGCGAACCGTCGGCGGAAGCCATTCCGTATATGTCGAGCGAGGTGAGTGTGGCAAGCGAGTCGTTCACCACGGGGGCGAGCTTCTGCACCATGTCCTCCAGCTCCCGGCGGTTGTTGCCCATGGAGAGGTTGATGTCGTGCTTGTTGATGACGAACTGCAGGTTGGCGACACCCTTGCCCTTGACGGCCTTGGGACGCACCACGAACTCGGGCTCCATCCACACGAGGTTGAGCGACTTCTTGACATCTATAATGGAAGCCACGTCGCTGACAGTGGCTATGTCGATGGTGTCGATGCCGGTGCACTCGCCGCAGCCGTCGGTGGTCACCACACCCACGATGCGGGCGTTGTCTGCGCCCTCGGGCAGCCGCACGGTCTGGCTGTAGGGCAGTTCGAAGCCTCGGGAGGTGTGATCCACCGCCACTGTGCGTCCGGCGTACGGGTCGGCATAACCCTCCAGCTGTTCCATCCGTCTCTTCTTCTTGTCATATATAGGCGCGTCCACCACTATGGGCTGGTACTCATCCCTCACGCTGTCCCCCACCACAAGCCGCGGCAGTATCACCAGACGGCTCCTGCGTGACAGGTAATGCGAGGGGACACGGAAGGTCACGTCCACCAGCGTCTGTCCGCTGCTGTCGGGTGTCAGCGCCGCAGGCGACGGACTGACAGCCACCGCCTCGTCGGCTTTCCGTCCGGCAGCGCACCCGGCAAGCAGCCACAACGTGGCAGCGGCAAACGTGAGAGTGTACAGTTGTTTCATTTTCATACTGTTGTTCCTTTAAAATACATAAGCAATGGAAATGGCGGCTTTAGTGACACCGACGTAGTCCTTGCGCTCGTGCACCTGGCATTTCGCACATGGGATACGCGGACTTTCCTTGTACCACAGTTTGGCGTAGCCTATGCCGACGGCAGCCTCCAAGTTCCAATGGGGCGAGAGTATCCAGTCGTAGCCGTAGGTGATGCCGCCACCGGCAAGGTAACCGTCGTAACGTTTCTCCTTGAAACCGCCGAAGAACTGCGCTCCGTGAAAGTGCACACCCACAAAGTGACCCTCGAACTTCTCGCAGAACCAGTACCTCGCCTCCGGCTGCACCAGCCAGCAACGCATCTTCTTGTCGTCGCTGAATGTCCATGGGTTGTAGCCACCCGAGATGTCGAGTGTCCACTTCCGGTTGAACGCCATCTCCAATCCGAGGTTGGGAGTGGTGGTTGCCCAGTAGAGTCCGTTGGTCTTGAGCGCCACTTCCTGTGCGTTGGCTTCCCGCAGGAAACCGCAGGCAAGAAACAAGACAAGGATTGACACCCGCCAACATCTGACTACCACGGGACAGTACGACGACGTGTCCGAACTGCATACCTCACGCTGCGCAATATTGCTCAAACCCATTATTGTGTTCTTTATTTGTATCCAATCTTTCTACCCTAAGTACCCAAAAGGCTATATATGAATATGATACACAACAGTGTGCTTCCCATAAGGATGTCCGTCTCTTAGTAAGAGGTGGACACAGCTTGCGGAAGCCTACTTTCACACATTAGTATAATATGGGAGACAATAACACCGAGGACGCCACGCCCTCTGTTATGGATACGACCTCGTTATTTTTGATTATTTTTTTCTGTGTTTTATTGCACGTAATTCACAAATTGTTATTACCTTTGCGCCCAAATTAAGGGGCTTTGTCCACCTCTTACTAAGAGACGGACACAGGCAATATCCGAAAATCATTCCTATAGTCTGACTGCAAAAAACGTTTATCGCGCGAGCAACTTGCGCACGACGGTCTGGTTGGCAGACCCGACGACTGCCGTGTCCAACGATGCGAGGTAGATGGCGGTGGTCTCCGTGTTGCTGTGCCCCATAGCCTCGCTGATGACAGTCTCCTTCACACCGCTCCATTTGGCTATCGAAGCCCATGTGTGGCGTGCCACATACGAGCTGAGCGGGATGTCCAGTCCCATACGGTCGGAGATGAGTCGCAGACGGCGGTTGTATTCCCTCAGCGCAGTACCGTATTTCACAGTCTGTCCGTTTACTGCGCAGTAGAGCAGCGGAAGCAGCAGTGACGACTCCCCTGTCTGGTCTTGGTACTTGCACAGTATGGCCTGTGCGCACGGGAGCAGCACCACAGTAAGCGGTTGCCCTGTCTTGCGGCGTCTGTAGGTGAGCAGTCCCCGGTGCAGGTTCGCACGGGTGAGGTGCGCCGCGTCCACGAACGCCATGCCCTGCGTGTAGATGCAGAACAGGAACACGTCGCGGGCAAAGTCGAGCGAAGCGTCGTCCGACAGGTCTTGGGCTATGAGCCGCCGTACCACGTCCTCCCTCACCGCCCGCTTGCGTGTCTTCTCAACCCCGGTAAACACCTTACGGAAAGGGCGTTTGTCCTCGCACAACAGTTCCTCGTCCAACGCATAGTTGTAAGCGGCGCGCAGGTTGCGGTTGTAGAGCGAGATGGTGTTCATGGACAATCCCTTACGTTGCATATATTTCTGGAAATCTTTCATCATGTTCGCCGTCAGTTCCCTCAGCGCATAGTCGTGCCCACCGCAGAACTCCCGGAAACAGTCGAGGGCGCAACGGTAGTTGTCAGCCGTACTGTCCTGTCCCGAGGTGCGGAAACAGGCGATGCGGGACTCCAACAAAGCGAAGAAACTGCGGCGGAGCAGCCAACGGTCGCGTTCACGCATGACTTGCGGCAGTGTGCATCCGCCCTGTTCCGCCTGCAGACACTCCACAATATCCGTCAGCATACCCACCTCCTCAGCCAATGCCCGCTGTCCCTTGAGTAGTTCCGTCCGCCGCGAAACGGAAGCGTTGTCCGTACGGATGCGCCCCGTTGCCGCATCCCACTCACACTGGTACACTCTCACCCCGGTAGGTATGACACGGATTCCTCCCTCGCTGCGGACTACCACACGGCACATACCTTTTCTCTTCTCTGATTTTGGACACTGGAAGTCCGTCTCAATACTTATCATATTCAGTTTTCGGAATTAATGTTACATAGAAGACAAAAAGAGCATGGGGGAAAGTGGCATGGCTGGCCAAAGGCTATAGAGGTCCTATAACACAAACTGCGGAACACACATGTCCCGCAGTTCGATATATACACAGCCCATAGCCCTGTCCTGTTGTGGACAGGCTGGCTTTTATTTCCAGTACACGTCTGTGAATTCCTTCTTTATGTTGACTTCCTCCAGTTTGAAATATTTGCGGAAGAGTCCCCATGTCACGTCGAGCATCTCCTCCGTGTTGAGGTTGACATCGATGGCCAGCAACTTGCTTGCGTAGTCCTTGGCAAAGTCGAGACAACGGTTGTCGTAGTCCGTAAGGTCAAAACCGTTCTCCAACTTCGTCTTGGCATTGGCGGCATCGGCGTACAGACGTATGGCGGCATTCATGACCTGTGAGTGGTCCTTGCGCGTCTTCTTTCCAGCCACAAGTTGTTTCAGACGTGAAAGCGAACGGAACGGGTCGATGATTACCTTGCCTATGTCGCTGTCCCTCCGCAGATATAGCTGACCCTCTGTGATATAACCCGTGTTGTCGGGCACGGCATGAGTGATGTCGCCGCCGGAAAGGGTGGTTACGGCAATGATGGTGATGGAGCCTCCACCGACACTCTCGGGGAACTGCACCGCTTTCTCGTAGATCTTGGCGAGGTCTGAGTAAAGAGAACCGGGCATGGAGTCCTTGGAAGGTATCTGATCCATACGGTTGCTGACGATGGAGAGCGAGTCGGCATACGATGTCATATCCGTGAGGAGCACCAACACTGTCTCGTGTTTCTCCACAGCGAAATACTCTGCCGCGGCGAGAGCCATATCCGGGACGAGCAACCGCTCCACCGCCGGGTCTTCTGTGGTGTTGATAAACGAGATGATGCGGTCCAAGGCTCCCGCATTGGAGAACGTGTTGCGGAAGAAGTAATAGTCATCGTTGGTCATACCCATACCTCCGAGGATAATCTTGTCGCACTTGGCACGCATCGCCACCAAAGCCATCACTTCGTTGAACGGCTGGTCGGGGTCGGCGAAGAAAGGAATCTTCTGACCGGACACAAGGGTGTTGTTGAGGTCGATGCCCGCTATACCCGTAGCGATAAGTTCGCTGGGCTGCTTACGGCGCACCGGGTTCACCGACGGACCGCCAATCTCCACTTCCTTGCCTTCTATCTCCGGTCCGCCGTCAATAGGCTTTCCGTATGCGTTGAAGAAACGCCCCGCCAACTGCTCGCTTACCTTCAGCGTGGGAGCCTTGCCGAGGAAAGTGACCTCCGCATTGGTGGGAATGCCGCCGGTACCCTCGAACACCTGCAGAGTAACGTCGTCGCCCATAATCTTGACCACCTGAGCCAATTTCCCGTCAATGATAGCCAGCTCGTCGTATCCGACACCTTTTGCCTTTAGCGAACATGTAGCCTTGGTAATCTGGCTTATCTGAGTATATACTTTTTGAAATGCTGTT
Source organism: Bacteroidaceae bacterium (assembly GCA_963634425.1). GTDB lineage: Bacteria > Bacteroidota > Bacteroidia > Bacteroidales > Bacteroidaceae > Physcousia. The sequence goes on along the minus strand of CAVHCL010000096.1, from coordinate 27,713 downwards.
GCCATACCTTATAATAATATGTATTATATCATCTCCTCCACTTGCTTCTTGAACGAATAGTAAGCCTCGCTCTTGTATGCGGAATAGTTCATCTGCTTGCACAGGTTTATCATCTTCTTGAAATAGTCCACCACATCGAGGAATGTCTCAAACTGGGTGTACTGCCTGTCGCATATTGAGGTAACGAGGTTGAGCAGCTCCTCCTGCCTCTCCAGCGGAGTGACGGCATCCACTTCGTCGAACGCATCCTGCTGAAGGATGACGTAGTCTATGACCTCGCTCTTCCAAAATGTCACATGATACTCCACTGGCACGCCGTCGTCGCCGAGGATGTTTATCTGCTCGGCTATTTCCTTTCCGCGCTGCATACGTGTCTTCAGGGCAAGCACTTTAGGAATCCACTCGCTGTTGATGTGCTCGCTTATGTATTCGGCGAACTCGGGATACTCCAGATACTTGCTGTAAGAGTCGATGGGGTTGACTGCTGGATAACGCTTCTTGTCGGCGCGGTCCTGCTCCAGTCCGTAGAAGCAGCGCGCTACCTTCTTGGTGTTTTCGGTGACAGGTTCCTTGAGGTTTCCTCCGGCAGGAGAAACCGTGCCGAGGAAAGTGACGGAGCCTACCTTTCCGTTCCTCAGATAGACATATCCGGCACGGCCGTAGAAGTTGGAAATGAGAGCTCCCAAATCCATGGGGAACGCATCCGGTCCGGGAAGTTCCTCCATACGGTTGGACATCTCACGGAGAGCCTGCGCCCAACGCGACGTGGAGTCCGCCATCAACAATACGCGGAGTCCCATGGAACGGTAGTACTCAGCCATCGTCATGGCTGTGTAGACAGAGGCTTCACGTGCTGCCACAGGCATATTCGACGTGTTGGCGATGATGATGGTGCGCTCCATCAGCTTTCTGCCGGTATGCGGATCCACCAGTCCGGGGAACTCGGAGAATATCTCCACCACCTCATTGGCACGCTCACCGCACGCGGCAATGATGACGATGTCCGCCTCCGCCTGCTTGGAGATGGCGTGCTGCAGCACTGTCTTGCCCGTTCCGAACGGTCCTGGAATAAATCCAGTTCCGCCCTCGACGATGGGGTTGAATGTGTCTATGGTGCGTACGCCCGTCTCCAGAAGTTTGAACGGACGCGGTTTCTCCTTATAGTTGGTCATGGCAAACTTCACCGGCCAGTGCTGCACCATGTCCACATTTATGTCGTTGCCATCCTCGTCGGTGAGGACAGCCACCACATCGTGTATCTTGTATTTCCCGGCAGGCACTATGGACTTCACCGTTGCCACCCCTTTCATCTGGAAAGGCACCATAATCTTCAGCGGCTGGTGGTTCTCCTCCACCTCGCCGAGCCAATCGCTTTCCTGCACTTTGTCGCCGGCCTTGGCTATGGGGACAAAGTCCCATTCGCGGTCTGCGTCAAGAGGCTCGGTGTACTGTCCTCTCTTGAGGAACACCCCTTCCATCTTGTCCAAGTCGTTCTGCAGACCGTCAAAGTTCTTGCTCAACATACCCGGACCAAGCTGAATCTCCAACATGTGTCCCGTAAACTCGGCATCGGCACCCACTTTCAGTCCGCGCGTGCTCTCGAAGACCTGCACGTACACGTCCTTGCCTACCACCTTTATGACCTCCGCCATAAGCCGGTCGCCGCCGGTAGTAATGTAGCATATCTCTCCTTGCAGCACGGGGCCGTCCACACGGAGGGTCACCATGTTGGAGACCACGCCACTAACAGTTCCTTTTGTCATAGTTTTTATAGATTCTTTTTTTATTCCTTACTTGATGAATTCCTCAGGCACCTTAGCCTCTCCCCTCAGGTTCTCTATCATCTGCCGGAGTGCCTCCTTTCCCTCGTCCACGCCAAGCTTCATCCACCTGTTCTGCATTTCAAGTTTGCAGAGGTATGCGAAGACCGCCTCCAGACTGAACGGATTGTAGAATGTGTTCTCGTCCAGCCAAGTCCACCGGAAGACATCTATCATCTTCTCCTTGCGGACGGGGTCTTCCTCGTCAGCTATGCTCATCAGCTGCTTAACGTAATCGTACTCGTGGGACAGGTCGAAGTCCTTGGTCTTGTTTTCCCTTATCATGTCCTGCACCTCGCCAGTCCCCTTGATGCAGTCCGACACGTTCCATCCATACTTGCGGGCAAGCATGGCCGTGAGGATGTTGGTGATGTCGAGGTTGAGCTGATACCACTCGCGGATGAACTTGTTGCCGCAGGTCTTTATGGCAAAGTTGAAGAACTGGTACATCAGTTCGTCGTCCGGGAAATAGCCGGGTTTGTCCTTGTTGTACTTGTACTCGCGTGCGAAGATGCTCATGAACGCCGGAAAACGGTGCACGTTGAAGTTGAGCTCCGTGGCACTCGTCACCAAATCTTTAAGCTGGTCCAGGGAATAGTTGCCTGGTATGTCTATCCCGGCATCCGGGTTCTTGAGAAACCTGACAAGGTTCTTGCAGTCCTGACACAAATAGAAATAGTCGGACAACAGTTTGGCGTCGGCGGACGAAAGAACCTCATCGCACTGTTCTCTCAAGTCCTCAAAAGAAACGCCAGGCCTTGCGTCCGACAAATCTATGTCCGGCAGTCCTGCCATCATACAATAGTAGTTGCCCATTTGCTTGTATAGATTCTGTTGTCAGAAAAAAAACGGATGTTCACTGGTTGAAGAGCATCTCCACCAACTGCGGACGGAGGAAGCCCTTGAAGTAGGCTTCAAACTCTTCCTTGCCGAAGTTTACCTTGTAACTGCCGTCAGCGGGCGCTATGGAGAACAGGGTATCCTTGCCGTTCACTTTCTCTATGGTTACCCCTTTGTCCAAAAGTTCCTTGGCCTGGGCTGAGAAATAAGCTTTCAGTGCGTCTGCCTGTGAGGACGAGATGACTATGCCGCCGTCAGCAGTCCAAGACTGTGCCAAAGCAACGGCAAACTGCCCGAGGAAGTCCGGCGTGTCCACAAGCCCCACAACGGCTTTGTCCACGATGTTGTCGGTAAGCACATTGGCGATCTCGCTCTTGAGGGCATTGAGAGCTTGGTTGGTGTACAGCTTCAGTTCGCTTTTAGTGTTAGCGTCCAGTTCCTGGGCCTTCTTCTGCGCAGAAGCGGTTATCGCCTGTGCCTGCTCCTTGGCTTCGTCCACAATACGGGCGGCCTGCTCTTTGGCCTGTGCGACAATGTTTTCGGCCTCAGCCTTACCTTTTTCCACACCTTCCTGAAAGAGTTTCTCGGTGAGTTCCTGTATCTTTTCCATGTATATGTGATTGTTTTTGTTACACTACACCTTTTATTCGCTGCGAAGGTACGAAAAAAAACGCATCGGGGAAATTTTTTGAAGGCGCTTTTTCCGTTCACACATTAATTGCGACAATTATGCTTACAAAATGAACAATTTTGCACCGCACAGCATTCGTCCTCAGGCCGGCAAAGATACGAGAATAGCTATTACCGCCGCCCAATGGAATGCCGTCCCGAGCAACACGAAGACGTGCCAGACGGCATGATAGAGATGCCTGTCGTCGTGGGCGAAAAAATATGTTCCGGACGTGTATGCCAATCCTTCCGCCAACAAAAGGAGAAGAGGAACCGCAGAGACATTTTCGAGTATAGGTTTCGCCATGAAGACTGCCGACCACCCCATCAGCAGGTACAGGAACAAGGAAAGACGCGGATACTTGCCTATAGCCTTTACCTTGTACACACTTCCGACAAGGACAATCCCCCACAGCAGCCCGAACACAGTCCACCCTACCCAACCTCCTATCACAGCTATACAAAGCGGAGTGTACGAGCAGGCTATCATCACGTAAATGCCGATGTGGTCAAGGATGCGCATGACGCTCTTGGCGCTTCCAAGATGCGTCCAGTGATAGGCGGTGCTGAACGAGTACATCAGCACTGTGCCCACAGCGAGGAAAAGGACTCCCATAGTCCACTTCCATCCATGGGGCGAAGCAAGCACGAAGAGAACCCACATCGTGGATGCGGCAGCCACCGCACCTATGAGATGTGTGACGGTGTTGTGCTTCTCTTCTTGGGTCTGGGGCAAAACGGTCATATTCCTGTCTCCTGTTATTCCAATGGCTTTGAAAGGAAGTCAATGTACGCGTCCACATCTTCGTTGTACGAATACGGTTTGCCCAAAGGCTTCCCCTGTGCGTCCACCAAAACGTAGAACGGCTGGGCGTTGGCACCGAACTTGCTCCTCTGCAGGTAGCTCCACTTGTCCCCCACGGTGCGCAAAGTGCGTTCCACACCGTTTTCAGTCACTTTTACTGGTTCTGCAAGAGGTGTCTTGTCGTCCACATAGAGGGTGATAAGCACATACTTGTCGTTTATTAGCGAAGCCACGGTGGGATCTGTCCACACAGCAGCTTCCATCTTGCGGCAGTTGACACATCCGTAGCCTGTGAAGTCCAGCATCACGGGCATAGAGTGCTCTTTGGCATAGGCCATACCCTCATCGTAGTTGTGGAAACGAGCGTTCACGGTCTTCCCGTAGAGGTTGAAGTCCTGCGTCTTCATGGGTGGAGCAAACGCACTCACAGCCTTGCAGGGGGCACCCCACAAGCCCGGCACCATGTATATCGCAAAGGCGAAAGAGACAAAAGCGAACATAAAGCGTGTGACACCGGTCTTGTGGTTTACCACCACCTCGCCAATCTCGTCATACTCGTCCTCGTCGTGTGGGAACCTTATCCACCCCACCAAGTACGCGCCAAGGAGGGCGAACAACGCTATCCACAAACTAAGGAACACTTCCCTGTCCAACAAGTGCCAACCGTAAGCGAGGTCTGCCACACTGAGAAACTTTAGGGAGAATGCCAACTCAAAAAAACCGAGACACACTTTTATGCAGTTCATCCAATTGCCGCTCTTGGGTGCACTCTTCAGCCAAGCGGGGAACATGGCAAAGAGGGTAAACGGCAGAGCGAGAGCCACGGCGAAACCCAACATGCCCATTGTAGGAGCCAACACACCCCCCGAGGTGCTTACCTCCACCAACAGGAAACCTATGATGGGGCCTGTGCAGGAGAAACTTACCAAGCTGAGTGTAAACGCCATCAGGAAGATGCTGAGAAGCCCCGTGGCAGACTCAGACTTCTTGTCCACCGCATTTGTCCACTTGCTCGGCAACGTTATCTCAAAACCTCCCATAAAACTTGCCGCAAACACCAAAAGCATAAGGAAGAAGAAGATGTTGAAGACGGCATTGGTGCTTAGCGCATTGAGCGCGCTTGCCCCGAAGAGTATGGTCACCGCAAGCCCTAACAGGACATAAATGACCACTATGCTCACCCCGTATGTCACTGCGTCGCGTATGCCGGAGACCCTGTCATTGCCTCGCTTGAGGAAAAAGCTGACCGTCATAGGTATGACAGGCCAGACACAGGGGGTAAAGAGAGCCAGCAGTCCGCCCAAGAAACCGAGGAAGAAAATTCCCAAAAGACTCTTGCCGTTGGAGGAAGCCTCATCGTCCATCCCCTGCAGCACATCTGTCACAGGAGCCCAGATGTCGTCCCCGTCCGCCTTGACGGCAAGATCCGAAGAATCCGAGGAAGACTGGGCGGCAACCAGCGAGTCCGGCTTCACCGTAGCACTGTCCGTTTTCCGTACGTCGTCTTTCCGCCGCACTACGTCCACAGGACCCGCATTTTTCACTCCTGCCACTCCTGTTCCTGTGAAGGAAAAGTCCACACTTGACGGAGGCAGACAGTTCTCGTCGTTGCACGCGCCGTATGTGAGATAGCCCTCAACACAGTATTCCGTGCCTGTTATCTCAAAGTCCTGCACAAAAGACGCACTTCCCTCCATATAGGTAAGCTCCATGTCGAACACGGGGTCTGCCATCTTACGGACTTCGCCAGTGGGCTTCAGCCCGCCTACCACCTTTACCCCTTCGCTCTTGGTGACAGTAAGCGAGGCCGCCGTGGGACCTCCCGCGGGAATGTCCGTGCTGTACACATGCCATCCCGGTTCTATGTTTGAGGAGAAAGACACCCGAAAATGGCTGTCGTCAACCTTTACCTTTTCTACCTTGAACCTTACAGGCTCGTGGATTTGGGCTAAAGCCGTACCCAAGCAACAGAGCACCGCCGCAAAAAACAAACTTGTCCTCGCCATCATTAACGTCAAAAATCAGTGCGCAAATTTACATTTTTTTCCCCAATCGCAGACGTTTTCCCACATATTTATCCAAAATACGGACATTTTTGCGAACTCTGCACACCGCAGATAGTTTTTACAGGAATGGACACCTTAATGTTATTATGCAAGCTATGCACAAAAGCCATAAAAATGTGCACTTTTAAGAAGTTTTACTTGTAAATAGTTGCACAAGTGCACAAATTGTCTTTACTTTGCACCGCAAAATCTCCAAGAAGATTGATGGTTTAATTACATTAAAAACTTAAAATTATGTCAGAAATTGAATCTAAAGTAAAAGAGATTATCGTTGACAAGTTGGGTGTAGATGAGGCAGACGTTACTCCCGAAGCTTCCTTCACAAACGACCTTGGTGCGGACTCTTTGGACACCGTAGAACTGATTATGGAGTTCGAGAAGCAGTTTGAGGTTTCTATTCCCGACGACCAAGCAGAGAAGATTTCTACTGTAGCCGACGCTATCGCTTACATTGAAGCGCACAAGGGCTGACAAGTAAATATTCCCTATTATTTACAAAATATGGAATTGAAAAGAGTTGTGGTGACTGGCGTCGGTGCCGTCAGCCCCCTTGGGAATTCTGCCGAGGAGACTTGGCAGAATATGCTGGAGGGAGTGAGCGGTGCTGCACCTATCACACATTTCGATGTCTCAAAATTCAAGACCCAATTCGCCTGCGAAGTCAAGAACTTCAACCCTGCCGACTTCGGCATCGACCGCAAGGAGGCGCGAAAGATGGATCTCTATTGCCAGTATGCCGTGGCTGGAGCCGTACAGGGCATCAAGGATTGCGGCATCGACTTTGAGTCTGCCGACAAGAACCGCATAGGCGTGATATACGGAGTGGGCATCGGTGGCATGAGCACCTTTGAGGACGAGGTTTGCAACTGGGTTAAAACCGGTGAGACTATCGGTCCCAAGTTCGGACCGTTCTTCATCCCCAAGATGATAGCCGACATTTGTACAGGACAGATATCCATCATGTACGGACTGCACGGTCCTAACTTCATCACGTCGTCAGCATGCGCATCTTCGTCCAACGCCCTGGCAGAGGCTTTCAACCTGATTCGCCTTGGCAAGGCGGACATGATAGTAAGCGGCGGTGCGGAAGCAGCCATCATGCCGAGCGGTGTAGGAGGCTTCAATGCAATGCACGCCCTGAGCACGCGCAACGACGCTCCCGAAAAAGCGAGCCGCCCGTTCAGCGCAAGCCGCGACGGCTTTGTGATGGCTGAGGGAAGTGCTTGTCTTATATTGGAAGAACTGGAACACGCCAAGGCGCGCGGAGCGAAAATATATGCGGAGATGGCAGGTGCTGGAATGAGCGCAGACGCATTCCACCTTACCGCCTCCCATCCGGAAGGGCTTGGAGCCACACTCGTGATGAAGAACGCTTTGGAAGACGCAGAGATGAAGTCAGAGGACATTGACTACATCAATGTGCACGGAACTTCCACACACGTGGGAGACATCTCCGAGGCAAAAGCCATCAAGAACGTTTTCGGCGACCACGCCTACGAACTGAACATCAGTTCCACCAAGTCTATGACCGGACACCTGTTGGGAGCAGCCGGAGCCATAGAGGCCATGGCAAGCGTACTCTCCGTGAAGAATGACATAGTGCCGCCGACCATCAATCACGAAGATGGCGACGAAGATCCGGAAATTGACTACAAGTTGAACTTCACTTTCAACAAGGCACAGAAGCGCACGGTACGTGCAGCCATGAGCAACACGTTCGGTTTCGGAGGACACAACGCCTGTGTCGTCTTCAAGAAATACGCGGAATAAAAGTGCTTGACACTAATCTTATAGATGCGATATGGCTTCCTTTCCGTAAAGAAAAGGAACTTTATCGCTCTTTTTATTCCATCTTGGGATTCTATCCAAGGAACATCACCTACTACCAAGAAGCCATGATGCACAAGTCCATGTCGGCGCACGGACAGAGCGGAAGACCTCTCAACAACGAGAGGCTGGAGTTCCTTGGCGACGCCGTTCTCGACTCTGTGGTGGGAGACATCGTATACAGACGCTTCAAGGGCAAAAGGGAAGGCTTCCTCACAAACACCAGAAGCAAGATAGTGCAGCGAGAGTCGCTTGGCAGGATAGCCAACGAGATAGGGCTTGACAAACTCATCCATTCCAACTTCCAGTCTTTGACGCACAACAGCTATATGGCCGGAAACGCATTCGAGGCACTCGTCGGTGCCGTATATTTGGACAGAGGCTACAACTATTGCCGCAAGTTCATGGAAAAACGCATCATAGACAAGGTGGTGGACATAGACAAGGTGGCGCACGTAGAAATCAACTTCAAGAGCAGGTTTCTGGAATGGTGCCAAAAACACAAGTTGGAGCCAGACCTCAGACTGACCGGTCAGAACACCACGGAGACGGGCTCGCCCATCTTCCACAGTAAAGTCTGCATAAATGGTGTGGAACTGGGGTACGGCAGGGGGTTCTCAAAAAAGGAGAGCCAACAGATGGCCTGCAAGAACGCTGTCTACACACTTAAAAAAAACAAGAGGATGTACGACATGGTAATCTCGGCAACAAAAGAATAACGAAGATATGGGCATCACCACATTCATACGTCCCGTGTTCAAGAAGAGGGAACGTCAACTTGACAAGTACTCCACCGACGCTTGCAGACTGCAGTTGCAGGTGCTCCGCAAACTGATGCGTACAGCATCCGGCACAGAATGGGGGAAAGTGCACGGATACTGCCCCACCCTCACGTACGAGAAGTTTGCCGCACAGACCCCCCTCAACTCATACGAGGATTTGAAAGGCTACATAGACCGCATGAGAAGGGGCGAACGCAGCGTGCTTTGGCCAGGTCAGGTGAAATGGTACGCCAAGTCAAGCGGAACTACTAACGACAAGAGCAAGTTCATACCCGTGAGCCGTGAGGGACTGCACGACACACACTATGCGGGAGGCACAGACGCTGTAGTCTGGTATCTGCGCAACAATCCCCAAAGCCGCATCTTCGACGGCAAGGCACTCATACTTGGAGGAAGCCATGCCCCCAACTACAACCTCAAAGACAGTCTTGTGGGAGACCTCAGCGCCATCTTGATAGAAAACATCAACCCTTTGGTGAATTTGGTTCGTGTACCCAAGAAACAGACCGCCTTGCTGAGTGACTTTGAGATAAAGCGCGACCGCATAGCCCGCGAGGCTCTCACAAAGGATGTCACCAACCTGAGCGGAGTTCCGTCGTGGATGCTGTCTGTCATAAACAGAGTGTTGGAAATAAGCGGCAAAGATCACCTCAACGAGGTCTGGCCGCATCTGGAGGTGTTCTTCCACGGTGGTGTGGCATTCACGCCCTACCGCAAGCAGTACAGAAGCATCATAGACACCCCTTCCATGCACTACATGGAGACATACAACGCTTCCGAAGGTTTCTTCGGTCTGCAGGACGACCCGTCAGACCCCTCCATGAGCCTCATGATAGACTATGGAGTGTTCTATGAGTTCATCCCCATGGACGAGTTCGGCAGCCCATCCCCCGCAATACTCCCCTTGTGGGATGTGGAGACGGACAGGAACTACGCCATGGTAATAAGCACCTCCAGCGGACTGTGGCGGTACATAATAGGAGACACGGTAAGGTTTACCCAAACCGCCCCCTACAAGTTTGTAATCACTGGCAGGACCAAGTTCTTCATCAACGCGTTCGGCGAGGAACTCATAGTGGACAATGCGGAAAAGGGACTGGCAGAAGCCTGTGCACAGACCGGCGCACAAGTGCTGGAATACACCGCCGCTCCCGTCTTCATGGACGAGCACGGCAAATGCCGCCACCAATGGCTGGTGGAATTCAGCACAGAACCGGCAGACCTGGCACAGTTCGCGCGTATCCTGGACGAGACACTGCAGAGCCTCAACTCCGACTACGAAGCCAAGCGGCACAAGGACATCACGCTGCAACCGTTGGAAATGACAGTGGCACGCAAGGGGGTGTTCAACGACTGGCTGAAATCGAAAGGAAAACTGGGAGGACAGCATAAAGTGCCACGGCTAAGCAATAACAGGGAAATCATAGAGCAGATATTAAAACTCAACTGATGGCAAACTGGCGACACATACTCTATGGAAGTGCGCTGGCAATGACCGCCGCGTGCGCAAGTATAGGCTCGCCAGACGGCGGGAAGTTCGACGAGACTCCGCCTAAGGTTGTCGTTTGCTCTCCGGCAGACAGGGCGACCTCCGTAAGCAAACAGAAAGCGGAAATACTGTTCGACGAATACATAAAGATAGAGAACGCCAACGAGAAAGTCATTGTCTCGCCTCCGCAAATAACACCTGCCAACATAAGGGCAGACGGCAAAAAGATAAAAGTGACACTTTACGACTCGCTTGTCGCCAATACCACATACACCATCGACTTCTCCGATGCCATAGTGGACAACAACGAGGGAAACCCCATGGGCAACTACACGTACTCTTTCAGTACGGGGGAAGATATAGACACCATGGAAGTGTCAGGCACCGTGCTCAACGCCGAAGACCTTGAACCTTTGAAGGGAGTCCTGGTGGGACTGTATCCCAGCGACTCCACGTACAACGACACCTTGCTCACCACCACGCCGTTCAAAAGGGTGTCCCGCACCAACGGCTCGGGACGCTTTAACATAAAAGGTGTGAAACCAGGGAGGTACAGGGCTTTCGCCTTGGACGACAGAGACGGCGACTTCGTGTTCAGCCAAAAGAGCGAACTCGTAGGATTCGACACTTTGGACTTTGAGACCTCTTGCCGTCCCGATGTGCGTATGGATACTATCTGGAGAGACTCCACAAGATACGACTCCATAATCGTGACTCCATACACACGCTATCTGCCGGACGACATCGTACTGCTCGCTTTCATGGAAGACGGGCAGGATATGCATCTGCTGAAGACCGAACGCACAGACCCCGAATTCTTCCGTCTCTTCTTTACGTCCAAGGCTGACACACTACCTGTGATAAGGGGAGTGAACTTTGATGAAAAATGTCTCGTGTACGAGGCATCCGAGCACTTCGACACCATTACGTGCTGGGTGACGGACACCGTGTACTACAGACAACAAGACACGCTGACGTTTGACCTCTCTTTCCTGGAGACGGACAGCACAGGACACTTGCAGCCGCACACCGAACAACTTGACATCGTGCCCAAGACCACATGGGCCAAGAAACGTGCGGAACAGCAAAAACTGATAGACGACTGGAACAAGAATCTGGAGAAAAGGATGAAAAAGGCCAAGGATCCTCTGCCGGCAGAGACGAATCCCTACGAGCAGACATGGCTGGACATTTCCGTACAACCCTCGGGGTTGCTCGATCCGAACCAGAATCCGGTGTTCTCCGCCAAGGAGCCGATACTGTCGGTGGACAGCACACGCATACATTTCTACATAAAACAAGACTCCGACTGGGTAAAACACCCATTCCTCTTCCTGCCTGTGGAAAACAACAAACGCAGCTACGTCCTCTATGCGGAATGGGACTCCAAGGAGCAATACCGCTTCACGGCGGACAGCGCAGCGTTCCGCGGAATAATGGGCAACGTGAGCAAGGCACAAAAGCAGGAGTTCCGCATAAGGAAAGACGAGGAATTCGGCTCGCTGTTCGTACACGTCATACTGCCGGACACTGGAGTGGTGGTGCAACTGCTCAACAGGTCGTCCAAGGTGATAGCATCCAAAAGAGCCGACAAGGACGGACGCGCAGACTTCTTCTACCTGCGCGCCGGCGAATATTATATGCGCTGTTTCATAGACAGCAACGGCAACGGGATATGGGATACCGGTGACTACGCTAAAGGCAGACAGCCCGAAGATGTCTTTTACTTCCCCAAGCCCATGGCTCTGAAAGCCAACTGGGACATGGAGCAAGACTGGGACGTAAGGGCAATAGAGCGCACCAAACAGAAACCGGAAGCCCTTATCAAACAAAAAGGCGACAAGAAGAAAAAGACCGCACACGACCGCAACGTACAACGCGAGGAAGAACATAAAAAGAAAAAATAGATATGTCCCTTAAATTCGGTACCGCCAAAGCCTGCCTTGACGAAGCCGCAGGACTCAAACACGAAAGCGCATCTTTTTTAATAGCGCATCTTTTTTAATAGAGAAATGATGGAGGAATAATATTTACAAGTCATTTACCCCCCCCCGCCTAATAAATGGCATTTATTTACAATAATCTTGGCACAAAACATCTTGTATTACAACAAAAAACTGTAACTTTGCAAGAGCAGAACAAGAAAAGTGCCATTTTATGACAGAGAAAAAATTTTTGACACGAGCGGAGCGTAAAGTAATGCTTGTGCTTTGGGATTTGGAAGGCAAGGGCGGTTTTACAAACGACATCTTGAGAAAAATTCCCGGTCCTAAGCCTGCATATACAACCTTGGCCACATTCTTGAAAATCCTGACCAACAAAGGATTTGTCAATGCTGAGAAGGTGGGATCCATGCTCTACTACACTCCCAAGATTTCAAAGACTGGTTATTTCAAGCGCATAGCGGAAAAGTACAATGCGGACTTCTTTGGCGGCAACGCCTACGAGATGATACGCTTCGCCGCCAAAAACACCAAGTTGACTGACAAGCAAAAAGAATCCCTTGCAGAACTTTTCGTCTGAAAGGGATTCCTGTTTCCAAAATTTTTCGCCAGGTGGCTTAGGCTACTTTTTTTTCACATCTTTTTCCATACAATGTCATCAACCTTGTTGTCGTGGTTCAATTTCCTCGCCAAAACGAAGAAGTAGTCGCTCAAACGGTTGATGTACGCAGTCACATTCTCGTCCACATATGCGCCGCTCTCCGCCAACCGCAGTATCATGCGTTCCGACCTGCGGCACACTGTGCGGCACACGTGAGCGTATGACGCGGCTCTCGTTCCGCCTGGAAGCACAAACAACCGCAGTGGTGGCAGAGTCTCTTGCAGACGGTCTATTTCCTTCTCCAAGTCCGCCACCGTACCGTCGGGCAGGGTGCCGCATTCACAAGTCCCTTTTTCAGAACTGTCTGTGGCTAAATGTCCACCCACCACAAAGAGAGTGCCTTGTACGCCTGTAAGAAACCGCTTGTCGCGCTCGTCCGTACAGTAGGTAAGCAACACACCTATGTGCGAGTTCAACTCGTCCACAGTACCGTAACTTTCCAGCCGTTCGCAACACTTGCTGACCCTCTTGCCGCCTATAAGCGAGGTCTGCCCTTTGTCTCCGGTTTTTGTGTAGATTCTCATCCTTGTCTGTTAGAACTCGGCATTCTTGGGTGTGCGTGGGAAAGGTATGACATCACGTATGTTCTGCATACCTGTGACAAAGAGTATGAGACGTTCAAATCCAAGTCCGAAACCGGCGTGCGGGCAACTTCCGTACTTGCGGGTGTCCAGATACCATGTCATATCCTTCATGGGGATGCCTCTCTGTTCTATCTCGTTCATCAGTTTGCTGTAGCTTTCCTCGCGTACGCTGCCGCCGATTATCTCACCTATGCTCGGGAAGAGCACGTCCGTCCCCTGTACGGTCTCTTCCATTTCCTTGCCGTCAAGGACGGGCTTCTCGGCATCTATCTTCATGTAGAACGCCTTTATCTTCTTGGGATAGTTGGTCATTATCACCGGCTTCTTGAAGTGCTCCTCCACAAGATAACGCTCGTGCTCGCTGGCAAGGTCGTCGCCCCATTCGCAGGGGAACTCGAACTTTTTGCCGTTCCTGATTGCCTCTTGCAGTATCTTAATGCCTTCGGTATAGGGAAGGTGCACGAAACTGTCCTTGAGGACACCTTCAAGACGTTCTATGAGTCCCTTGTCCACCATTTTGTTGAGGAATTCCAAGTCGTCGCGGCAATTGTCCAACGCCCATTGTATGCAGTATTTGATGAAATCCTCTTCCAGCTCCATCAACTCTTCCAAATCCATGAAAGCCACCTCTGGCTCTATCATCCAGAATTCTGCCAGGTGACGGGGTGTATTGCTGTTCTCCGCCCTGAATGTGGGACCGAAAGTGTATATTGCCCCCAGAGCCGTGGCACCGAGCTCACCCTCCAGCTGTCCCGATACGGTAAGTGATGTCTGCTTGCCGAAGAAGTCGTCCGTGTATATGATATTGCCCTTTTCGTCTTTCTTCAGGTCGTAGAGGTTCTTGGTGGTCACCTGGAACATCTGCCCGGCTCCCTCGCAGTCGCTGGCCGTGATGAGCGGTGTGTGGAAATAGAAATATCCGTGCTGGTGGAAGTATGAGTGTATGGCCATTGCCATGTTGTGGCGTATGCGCAAGATGGCGCCGAACGTGTTGGTGCGCGGACGCAGATGAGCCACCGTGCGCAGATATTCCCAACTGGCGCCCTTCTTTTGGAGAGGATAGGTGTTGTCGCAGTCTCCCAATATTTCTATGGAGACGGCCTGTATCTCGCTGCTCTGTCCGGCAGCCGGACTTTCCACAAGCTTGCCGTATACGCTGAGGCAAGCTCCTGTGGTGATGCGGCGCAGTGTGTCGGCGTCGAAGTTTGCGTCGTTGCCCACTATCTGTATGTTCTTGATGATGTTGCCGTCATTGAGGGCGATGAAGAAGATGCCCTTGCTGCCTCTCTTGCTGCGCACCCATCCCTTTACCACAACGTCGCCGTCTTGGCAGCCAGGCATGGGAAGTGCCCTGTATTCCTCTACGGACATGCGCATGAGGTCTACTATCTTGGTTCTTTTCATATTTTGTCTGTTGTCTTGCTTTGAAACTGTCATACTTTAATGTGCGTATGTGCATGGGGCGTTTATTCAAACGCACCCATACGAAGCATATTTACCTCTTTCTCTGTAAGGAAACGCCAATCGCCGCGGCGTACGTTCTTCTTTGTCAAACCGGCAAAGAACACACGGTCGAGTTTCACCACATGATAGCCGAGACTCTCAAAGATACGGCGTACTATGCGGTTGCGTCCCGAGTGTATCTCTATACCCACCTGTTTGCGGTCTGTCTCATCGGAGTACTCTATGGCATCTGCGTGTATCTCGCCGTCCTCCAGCGTAATGCCGTCCGCTATAAGGCGCATATCGGCAGCGGTGACGTTCTTGTCCAGATGCACATGATAGACTTTTTTCTTCAGGTACTGCGGATGCGTGAGTTTGCTTGCCAGCTCACCGTCGTTGGTCAACAGCATAACACCCGTGGTGTTGCGGTCGAGACGTCCTACCGGGTAGATGCGTTCGCGGCAAGCGCCCTTCACCAGATCCATCACCGTCTTGCGGTTCTGTGGGTCATCGCTGGTGGTCACATAGTCCTTCGGCTTGTTGAGAAGCACATATACCTTCTTCTCGATGTTCACCAATTGGTCGTGGAAGAGCACTGTGTCGGAACGCTTCACTTTTGTTCCAAGTTCGGTCACTATCTCACCGTTCACGCTCACCACTCCTGCGGATATGAAATCGTCGGCCTCACGTCGGCTGCAAACGCCTGCATTGGAAAGGTACTTGTTAAGACGTATGGGCTCTTCCGGGTCGATATGCGTCTCCTTGTACTCTATCTGCTTCTTCATGCTGTACTTGGCGTTCGGGTTATACCCGGGGCTATGTTGCCTGCGCGGCTGGTAACCGCCCTCTTGTCTGGCGTTGTTATACCTCGGACGAGGCTGGTAACCGCCTTCACCATTGGCGTTGTATCTTGGACGAGGCTGGTAACCACCCTCCGAATTGGAGTTGTTGTACCTCGGACGCTGTTGATAGCCGCCCTCACCATTGGCGTTGTATCTTGGACGGGGCTGATAACCGCCTTCCGAATTGGAGTTGTTGTACCTCGGACGATGTTGGTAGCCGCCATCACCATTGGCGTTGTACCTCGGACGTGGCTGGTAACCGCCTTCCGAATTGGAGTTGTATCTTGGACGGGGCTGATAGCCGCCTTCTCCTCTGTTGTTCTGTGAACGGTACGGACGGCTCTGGCCGTCTGCGCTTGAGCTGAAAGCCGGACGGCTTATGCGTGGACGCATACGTCTGCCGGACTCTCCTTGTCCATTTTCGGTTCTGTTGTTGTTTTCACTGGTGGAACGATAGCCGTCACGACCACCATTCTCATCCTTCTCCTGGAATTTCTCCCTCCAGATTTCTTCTTCTGTACTCATTTTAAGAAACTGTTTTAAACCGTACTCTTGTGCGTTCGCATTAGAGCAAAGCCGTTTGGTGTTTGCTTTTTCCTGTCAGGCGTTTACGCCTTTTCGTATATAATATTTATGTTTGATGCTATTAGGAATTCATATTCCTGTGTACGTATGCGGAGTAATGCGTCTGAGTTCGGCCTTTACATCCTCGTTCACGTCCAGACTTTCTATGAATTCCTTTATTGTGTTTTCGTCTATGGCCTTGCCGGTACGTGTAAGAGCCTTCAGAGCCTCGTATGGATGTGGATATGCTTCACGGCGGAGAATGGTCTGTATGGCTTCCGCCACCACAGCCCAGCAATTGTCAAGGTCGCGGAGTATGGCATCCTCATTGAGCACCAGTTTGCGCAACCCTTTAAGTGTACTGTGCAGACTTATCAGCATATGTCCCATGGGCACTCCCACGTTGCGCAGTACCGTGCTGTCCGTGAGGTCGCGCTGGAGACGGCTTACGGGCAGCTTCTGGCTGAGATGTGCCAATATGGCGTTGGCGATGCCCAAGTTGCCTTCGCTGTTTTCAAAGTCAATGGGGTTTACCTTGTGCGGCATGGCACTCGAGCCCACTTCCCCGGACTTTATCTTCTGACGGAAATACTCCATGCTGACGTATTGCCAAAAGTCGCGGTCAAGGTCAATGATGATGGTGTTGATACGTTTCATGGCATCAAAGACGGCTCCCAGACAGTCATAGTTGCTTATCTGCGTGGTGTACTCCTCGCGCTCCAGCCCCAGTTTGTCTGCCACAAAACTGTTTCCGAACGTCTTCCAGTCGTATTCGGGATATGCCACATGATGCGCGTTGAAATTACCGGTAGCTCCGCCGAACTTAGCTGTAATGGGGCATTGGCGGAGCGACTGCAACTGACGCTGCAGACGGTACACGAACACCATCACCTCCTTTCCCAAACGGGTGGGGCTTGCCGGTTGCCCGTGTGTCTTAGCCAACATGGGAATGTCGCTCCACTGCTCGGCATACTCGCCCAACTGGTCTATCAGCTCCTGCAAGAGCGGATAATACACGTCCTGCAAAGCTTCCTTTATGCTTAGCGGGACACTGGTGTTGTTGATGTCCTGACTGGTGAGCCCGAAGTGTATGAACTCCTTGCATTTCTCCAAACCTCCTATAGCGTCGAATTTCTCCTTTATGAAGTACTCCACCGCTTTCACGTCGTGGTTGGTGACTTTCTCTATGTCCTTCACACGTGCGGCATCCTCTTCGGTAAAATGAAGGTAGATGTCCCTCAAAGTGGGGAACATCGCCTCCGGGAAGCTCTTCAGCTGCAGAACGGGCAGCTCGCATAGGGCTATGAAGTATTCTATCTCCACTCTCACACGGTAACGTATGAGGGCATACTCCGAGAAGTACTCCGCAAGAGGCTCTGTCTTGCCTCTGTATCTTCCGTCTATGGGGGATATCGCTGTCAATAGGTCAAGGTTCATAGCTAATCGGCTCGATAATGTGTCTTGTTGTTTTATAATGGTGCAAAGTTAAGTCTTTTTTGCAACATAGAACGAGATAAATATCAAAATAAGACAAAAATTGCAAATAAATTGACATTAGTCATTTCAGGCAGCCGTTCACACATACCGCACGACAGAAGTACTGTGTTTACAAAAAAACGAGTCTGCCTCATGTGATATGAAGCAGACCCGCTCAACAATATTGTCTCAGATGACGACTTGTTACATCATGCCGCCGCCCATGCCGCCCATGCCGCCTGCGCCCATCGGCATCTCCGGTTTTTCTTCCTTAGCCTCGCAGATTACACACTCAGTGGTGAGGAACATGCCTGCGATGGAAGCTGCGTTCTCCAATGCCACACGCGTAACCTTGGCAGGGTCTATGATACCGCTTGCCTTCAAGTTTTCATACTTGTCGGCACGTGCGTTGTAACCATAGTCGCCCTTGCCCTGGCGTACAGCGTTCACTACCACGCTGCCTTCCATACCGGCGTTCTCCACTATCTGACGGAGAGGCTCCTCTATGGCACGCTTGATAATGCGGATACCTGTTGTCTCGTCGGCATTGGCGCCTTCCATTCCTTCCAAAGCCTCTGTGGCACGGATGTAAGCCACACCTCCGCCTGGGATGATACCCTCCTCTATGGCTGCACGTGTTGCGCACAAAGCGTCGTCCACACGGTCTTTCTTCTCCTTCATCTCCACTTCGCTGGGTGCGCCCACGTAGAGCACTGCCACACCGCCCGACAACTTGGCGAGACGCTCCTGCAGCTTCTCCTTGTCGTAGTCGCTGGTAGAGTTGGCTATCTCATTCTTTATCTGGTTGATGCGGTCTTGGATGAGCTCGCTCTGGCCGTGGCCGTTCACGATGGTGGTGTTGTCCTTGCTTATGGTCACCTTGTCACAGCTTCCGAGCATCTCCAAGGTAGCCTGCTCAAGCTTCAGACCAGTATCCTCGCTGATTACCAAGCCGCCTGTAAGTGTGGCGATGTCTTGCAGCATAGCCTTACGACGGTCGCCGAAGCCAGGAGCCTTGACTGCGCAAATCTTCAACTGACCGCGCAAACGGTTCACTACCAGTGTGGTGAGTGCCTCGCTGTCCACATCCTCGGCAATCACGAGCAGAGGACGGCCGCTCTGTACGGCAGGTTCCAGTATAGGCAGGAAATCCTTGAGGTTGCTTATCTTCTTGTCGTAGATAAGGATGTACGGATTCTCCATCACGCACTCCATCTTCTCGGTATCGGTAACGAAGTAAGCCGACAGGTAACCGCGGTCAAACTGCATACCCTCTACCACACCGATGGTGGTGTCGCGGCTCTTGGACTCTTCAATGGTGATGACACCGTCCTTGCTTACCTTCTGCATAGCCTCTGCCAAGAGTTTTCCTATCTCAGGATCGTTGTTGGCACTTACGGTAGCCACCTGCTCTATCTTGTTGTAGTCTGCGCCTACGACTTCTGCCTGAGACTTTATGTTCTCCACGACAGCTGCCACGGCCTTGTCAATACCGCGCTTCAAGTCCATTGGGTTAGCGCCTGACGCTACGTTGCGAAGTCCCTCGCGAACAATGGCCTGAGCCAATACGGTAGCGGTAGTGGTACCGTCGCCGGCATCGTCGCCTGTCTTGCTTGCCACGCTCTTCACCAACTGGGCTCCTGCATTCTGGAACGGGTCGGCAAGTTCCACTTCCTTTGCCACGGTAACACCGTCCTTGGTAATCTGCGGAGCGCCGAATTTCTTCTCGATGATAACATTACGACCCTTGGGGCCCAGAGTGACCTTGACTGCATTAGCCAACTGGTCTACGCCCTTCTTCATCTGTTCGCGGGCTTCTATGTTGAATTTAATATCCTTTGCCATAGTAGTACTATTATTATGTTATTTATTGTTTGTTTTGCGTTTATACGGTTTTGACGGCGCACCGTTTATCCGAGCACTGCCACCACGTCGCTCTGACGCATGATGAGGTACTTCTTACCGTCGTGTTCCAGTTCTGTGCCCGCATATTTGCCGTAAAGCACTACGTCACCCTCTTTGAGCACCATGTCCTCGTCCTTGGTGCCGCAGCCTACCGCCACGATAGTACCCTGAAGAGGTTTCTCCTTTGCGGTGTCGGGAATAATGATACCGCCTACTGTCTTAGTCTCTGCCGGTGCGGGCTCTATGAGCACGCGATCTGCCAATGGTTTTACTTTCATGACTATATTTGTTTTTAAATATGTTTGTTTGTCGCCCTATTCCATACCAAGAGTGTGCCAAACCACAGAACCAAGGACAAAATGTCAGTCCGGACTGACAAAAAAAGCCACAGGCACAGTCCGTGTCTCAAATTTTATGTGTATCTTTGCCTCTGATGGACAGGAATAGAGTTCTTACATACATTGTGATATTCGTGCTTTCGGCTTTGCTGTTCGTGACGCTTCCTGTCAAGGCGCATATCACGTGGCAGACTTTTCTGATAGCGTTGCTATCGGCAT
Source organism: Bacteroidaceae bacterium (assembly GCA_963634425.1). GTDB lineage: Bacteria > Bacteroidota > Bacteroidia > Bacteroidales > Bacteroidaceae > Physcousia. Next base: position 7,440 of record CAVHCL010000096.1, on the reverse strand, counting down.
TGCTCTACACATTGCTTGTATTCTTGTCTTGTCGGCTGTTGGGAATATCGCGTCCCGAAGGGACAGCATCCGCAGGTGTGTTTCTGTTGTTTTTCCTTCCCAATTCGGAAAGTTTCATGAGCAGGGACACGGACGCTCTTCTTTCACTCAGCTCGCAGTGTATCGTGCCTTTCTTCATATCGCAGTACCAGAGAGTAAGCAAGAAGGACTTCAAACGCATATACATGCTGATGTTGCTGATGGGCATCTTCTGCAGTTACACGCACAACGGCATCACCATCCCGTTGTGCACAGGCTTCCTCTGGCTGTGGTACACCCACCGCAAAAGGTTCTTCCGCACGGCGTGTTGGCCTATGGTGATAGGGTTTGTCATAGGCACGTCCGTCAGCATAGCGCAGGCGGTGACGGAAGGCACGTCCGGGACTACGGCGGATTTACAGAAGTCCATCTCGCAGACCACCATGGCTCTGCGCACCTTATGGGACACCAAAGTGTTTCTCATAGCCGTGGGTCTGACCATATACCTCTCTATCAGCAAATGGGGACGCGGCATCTTGCTGAAATGTGCCAAAAGACACCAACTGCTTGCCAGTTGCCTCGCATTCTCGTTCTGCACACTGCCGTTCGCTCCGCTCGGATTGGACAATGCTGTGTCCGGCGTCTGCTTCTTCTGCATGTACTGGGTGCTGATACTGGCCAAGCCTCTTTCCTTTAGTGCGTTTCCACTCTACCGGAAACCGTGGCGGACTTAACGCCTTGCCCACTTATGGACATACCAGACATTTGCGGAAGTTATGGCAGACTTTTTTATGCTGTATGGATTTATTTCGCTAACTTTGCACCGAAGCGAAACAAGAATATGGAATTATGGACAATGAATATCTTGTAATAAGCCGCAACAACGGCACCACACGTACCGGGTCGCCGTATGCCACACTGAAGTGCGCCTCCCTGTCAGAAACCATAAACGTCTCCGTGTGGGATTTACAGCCAAATGCGGCACCGACTGTTGGACAACTGGTGTATTTCTACAACATAAAGGACAACGCCGGCAAGAAGTCATGTTCGCTGACTGACCTCAAGGCCGGAGAGGCTCCTCTTATGGATCACCCTCTGTACAACCTCCTGCCAAGACCCGTGAGGCACGACGTATGGGACACCACCATGAGCCGTCTGCTGGAATATTGCAAAGACGAGCAACTGATACCCGTCATATGCGACTTCGGAAACAAACTCTATGCCCCTTACTGCAAATATCCGGCTGCCGCCGGAGTCCATCATGCCTATCCTGGCGGACTTGCCAACCATACCCATCAGATGTTGCATATGTTGGAGGGGCTTTACCCATGTCTGCCATACGAGATAAAGGTGGAAAGATGCATATTGGCCATCTTGTTCCACGACTACGGCAAGGTGTACGAATACAACACCCAAGGCGAGGTGCAGCCCGATATGTATCTTTTGGGGCACATATACATAGGTGCGCACAAACTGCAGAACGTGTTGGAAGACCGTGGCGTGGATGGGGAAGAGATAAAGCGTATAGTGCATTGCGTTTTGGCACACCACGGCACCAGGGAATTCGGCAGTCCCGTGTTGCCGTGCATACAGGAGGCGAGCATAGTAAGTTATCTCGACAACATAAGCGCCAAGACGGACACCATGGAGGGAGCTGGCAATATGGAAATGTGCGGTTCGCTCGGCACCAGGGTGGTGAAATAGGACGTTGCAGGGCACAAGACAAGACACATGACACACATATTATATTAATGTACAGACAATGACGATAGGATATACCGCCGGGGTGTTCGACCTCTTTCACGTAGGACACCTCAATCTTCTGAAAAATGCCAAGGGTATGTGCGACAAGCTTGTGGTGGGAGTCACCACCGACGACCTCGTGACATACAAGGGCAAGCATGCCATGATACCCTTTGAAGACAGGCTGGAGATAGTACGCAGCATCCGGTTTGTGGACGCTGTGGTCCCACAGAGCGACATGGACAAACTCACCATGTGCAAGAAGCTGGGAGCGTCTTACCTCTTTGTGGGGGACGACTGGTACGCCACCGAGAAATGGGAATGTTACGAGCGGGAGTTCAAGGAGGCCGGTATCAAGATTGTCTACTTCCCCTACACCAAGGGTGTGTCGTCGACCCTCATCAACAAGGCTTTGCACCAGGTAAGGGACAATCCTGAGACTGCGATTAAAATAGAGAAATAATTTTACGGCTAAGCAAAATATGACAGACAAGGATTTCTGCCTGAGTTCTTACATGGCATTCAGGTATATTTGGAAAGACGGAGCTGACTTCTTCCGCGGCTTCCGTCACAGCAACTACAAGCCCGTTCCTGACAACAAACGCATACCGGTGAAGACAAGCGAAGACATTGACCGGGAGATACAGAGACAGACGGATGCCCTTTACAAGGAATACGGTGAGATAGGCATACTGCTATCCGGCGGTATGGACAGTGCCAATCTGGCGGCTTATCTCCGTCCGGGCAGTCATGCGTACACATTTGTCTCCGACTCCGGAGTGTTCGACGATGATGTGAGAAGGGCGCAAGAGTATTGCCGCCGGCTCAGTCTGCAGCACCATTTGGTGCCAATCGACTTTGACGATTATAAAAAATACACTCCCATAGTGATGGCGGCCAAGGACGCTCCCGTACACTCCATAGAGCCGCAGATTTACAAGGCTGCCGTAATGGCGAAGAAAGACGGGGTGCGGATGATGCTCGTAGGCGAGAGTGCCGACCTCATCTTCGGCGGCATGGACAAGCTCATCACTCCTTTGTGGGACTTCAACGGATTTGCCAAACGGTACACGTTCCTGCAGCCGGAGTTGGTGCTTTCGCATCCTGTCCCACAGACAGGGTTATATGAGAAGTACCGTACTGGGAAGGACGGGATAGACTATATGCGGTTTATGGACGAAGTGTTCTCCATAGAAAGTTCCGGCTCCTACCTCAACGCTTTCGCCGCTGCCAAGATGCCGTACTACGACCCCTACGCGTGTCTTGTGATGGCGGAGCCTTTGGACATGGACCGTGTCCGCAACGGCGAGCCCAAGTACCTCGTACGCGGACTTTATGCCATCAAGTTCCCCACTATGGAAATTCCGTTCAAGATACCGATGCCCAGACCTGTGGATGCCGTCTTCAAGGACTGGGAAGGTCCCAAGAGAGAAGAGTTCCGCAAGGACATATCCATGGACTCGCTGACAGGCAACCAGAAATGGCAGCTATGGTGCGCAGAACAATTCCTCAACCTCTTCGACTGAAAGGGAGATGGACAAAGACGACCTGCAGAAAAAGATACTGTTGGAGACTTTCCTTTTCACCAAGGACTTTTTCCAAAGGCACGGCATACGCTACGTCGGATGCGGAGGCACGGTGCTTGGCGCTGTGCGCCACCATGGCTTCATACCTTGGGACGACGACATAGACATCTATGTGCCGCGAGCCGACTACAACCGTCTTCTTGCCATGGGCGACGACATACGTGCCGAAGGGTATGACCTGCTCTCTGTGGCAAACGAGGGGTACTACGCTCCGTTCGCCAAGATTTCGCACCGCGGAAGCACCATCTGGGAGTTTGAGCGGATGCCGTTCCTGATGGGAATATTTGTGGACATCTTCCCTATGGACGAGTTCAACGAGGACGACGGCTCCATCACGGCACGCCAATACCGGAGCCATTACTACTTCGACAAATACATCAACTCGATATGCCACTACAGCATATCGTCGCTTTTCGGATGCCTGCTGCGCGGAGACATACACGGAGCCGGTGTGCGCACGCTCAACCTTTGGCGCAGACGCAACCCCAAGAAATATCTCCGCAGGTTTCTCGACTTTGAAAAGACATACGCCACTGGAGACACTGGGGAGAAATGTGTATGTGTCACCCAGTGGGAGGGACGCGTCTTCCGTTCGGAATGGTTCAGGAATGTCATGGAGATGCCGTTTGAGAGTACCACCGTCACCGTTCCGTGCGGCTACGACTCTTACTTGCGGCTGCTGTACGGCGACTATATGCAACTGCCCCCGGAAGAGAAACGCGCGCCGCACCCCGAATACTTCATCAGCCTCGACAGGAGATACACCATAGACGAGATAAGGGAATTGCGCAAATAATCACATCCAAAGAGACACTCACATTATGGAAAAAGCCTTGGTAGACATCCCCGTACTGATACTGTTCTTCAACAGGCCGGAGCCTCTCTCCGAGCTGTTCGACCAGGTGCGCAAGGCACGCCCGGCACGCCTTTTCCTGTATCAGGACGGCCCGCGCTCCGAAAAAGACATACCTGGCATCATGGCTTGCCGCGAAGTCGTAAGCCGCATAGATTGGGAATGCCGTGTGGAAAGGCTGTATCAGGAACGCAACTACGGTTGCGACCCTTCCGAATTCATATCGCAGAAATGGGCTTTCAGTCATGTCGACAAATGCGTGGTGCTGGAGGACGACGACATACCGTGCGTGTCGTTCTTCTCCTTCTGCAAGGAGATGCTCGACAGATACGAGCACGACACACGCATCACCATGATTAGCGGATTCAACATAGAAGAACACACCGCCGATGCGGATGCCGACTACTTCTTCTCCACCAACTTCAGCATCTGGGGATGGGCCTCATGGAAGAGGGTAGTAGACCAGTGGGACGAACACTATACGTGGCTCGACGACGACGGTGCCGTGAGGAAGATAGAAGCCGTGGTTAAGGAGCGTGGGTACAGGGATGACTTTCTGCGTATGTGCCGACAGCACCGCTCGTCGGGCAAGGCGTACTACGAGACTATATTCTGGTCGCACCTTATCCTGAGCAACGGACTGTGCATAGTGCCGTCGCACAATATGATCAACAACCTCGGCCCCATGCCGGACAGCACACACTACGGCAGTACGCTACGCACTGTGCCTCACGGACTCCGCCGCATCTTCACCATGGGCAGGCATGAGCAAGAATGGACTGTCAGACATCCGCGCCATGTCATAGAACATGTGGCGTACCGCCACCGCGCATACCGGATAATGGGATGGATGAGTCCGTGGGTGAAGACCAGCAGGTCGCTGGAGGAGCTGGTGCTCAACCTCAGGTACGGCAACTTCAGACGTATCCTGGAAGCCGTGCGCCTACGTCTGCAGAAGATGACCGGAAAGGACGAATACAAATAAAGAGGGAAGACGGACAAGGATGAAAGTGCTGATAATAAGTACAAGCGAACTGACCGGGGGCGGAGCCATAGCAGCCGCCAGACTCAAGGACGCTCTGGCGGAGGAGGGCGTGGACGTGAAAATGATGGTGAGGGACAAGCAGACCGACACCACCTCCACAGTGAAGGTGGGCAACAAACTTCCCAAAGCCGTGGAACGTCTCACCATATTACCGTTCTGCGGCTTCTCCTGGAGGCGTATGTGGACGGCAGACACGGCATGCGTGGGCATAGACATCACAGGCACACGTGAATATAAGGAGGCGGATGTCATTCATCTGCACTGGATATGCCATGGGATGATATCCTTGCATACCTTGGAGAAGATCGCGCGCTCCGGCAAGAGAGTGGTGTGGACATTGCACGACGAATGGGCCTTTCGTGGAGTGTGCCACTACAAAGGCGACTGCACAGAGACGGAATGCCGCCAATGCCCTGTCATGTGCGGACGTACACCCGCAAGGCTGCTCAAACGCAAGCTCAGACTGTACGGCGGCTCGCACATCACTTTTGTGGGATGCAGCCGGTGGATAACAGGCGAGGCGCAAAGGAGCCTCCAGGGAATGGACGTGAGGCATGTCAACAACTGCGTCCCCCTCTCCATATTCCGTCCCATACCGCAGGCAGAAGCCAGACGCAAGCTGTCCCTTCCCTTGGAAAAGAAGATAGTTATGTTCTGCTCGCAGAAGATAACGGACAAGCGCAAAGGCATGCAGTATCTGGACGAGACACTCACCCTCTTCCCCGATGTCCACATCCTCCGCATAGGCAAGGGCGGACGGTACGTCAGCGACCCGTACGAGATGGCCATGCTGTATTCCGCGGCGGACGTGTTTGTGACGCCAAGCCTGCAGGACAACCTGCCCAACACCATAGCGGAAGCCATGTCGTGCGGCACGCCGTGTGTGGGGTTCGACATCGGAGGGATACCGGAGATGATTGACCACTTGCACACAGGCTACGTGGCAAGGTACAAGGATGCGGACGACCTTGCCGCAGGCATACGCTTCGTGCTCGCACACGACATGAGGGAAGAGACTGCGTCACAGGCACGGCAGGCATACGACGGACATCAGACGGCACTGCAGTACATCAGCATATACGAAGGATGAGAAAACATACATCACAACACGGCACGGAGGGAGACACCGCTTGCGGTCCTGCCATCACCGTCATCACCGTGACATACAACGCGGAACAGACTCTGCTGCGCACCCTCAGGAGCGTGGCGGAACAAGACTACGCACACATAGAGCACCTCATCGTGGACGGAGGATCTTCCGACCACACGCTCGGGCTTGTGCAACGTTATGTCGAACTTAACGCCACAACCGGCACCAAGCATACCATACGTCTGGTCAGCGAGCCCGACGACGGACTGTACGATGCCATGAACAAAGCTCTCGCGCTTGCCGGCGGCGACTACCTTGTGTTCCTCAACGCAGGCGACAAGCTGCATTCCCCCTCCACCATATCACAAGTGGCGGAATGTTCCGCATGGAGACAGGGAGACTCGGGCAACCCTGGCATCATATACGGAGAAACGGACATCGTGGACAATGAGGGATGTTTCATCAGGCACAGGAGACTTGCCGCACCGGAAACCCTTACATGGCGCAGTTTCCTGTACGGCATGCTGGTCTGCCACCAGTCTTTCTACGTGCGCACCGACATGGCGCGCACTGAGAAATATGACATGAGATACCGCTTCTCCGCAGATTTCGACTGGTGCATCAGACTTATGCGCAAGACGGAGAAACGGCACACTGCAATACTCAACACCCGTCTCGTCCTCACCGACTATCTGTCTGAAGGGCTTACCACCAAGAACCATCGCGCATCGCTTGCGGAACGTTTCCGCATCATGACAAGGCACTACGGATGGATGCGAGCCATAGCCAGCCACCTGTGGTTCTTGGTCAGATCGGTCGTACACAGATAAAGTCCTCTTCGAACCTCTACAGACAAGCGACTCTTTTCCTATAGAGTCTGCACCATCGGTGTCGTCACACGACCTTCCACTCCAGACGGTTCACGCTGTCCTTCAGGCTGAAGTTCATGCCCACCTTCACCACTGGTTTGTCCTTCATCTTGAACGCGTCGGCGTAACGTTTGCTCCCAATCTGTGCGAGGGCTTCCTCCACGCTGCCGTTGAGCTTCAACTCCATCACATATATGGTGGTCTGCGTCTCAAGGGTGATGTCTATCCTGCCCTTT
>CAVHCL010000095.1:0-14715 GCA_963634425.1 Bacteroidaceae bacterium | reverse complement strand
GAACCAAAAAAGGAGAAGATATATGATAAGGGCAATTCTGAAAGGTAAGTTAAACTCCTCGATTGTAGTTCTGCTGAACACGGTGAAGGGGATTGGCGACAGGGTGGACTTCCATAACATTACGAAGATGGTACCTTCGGGGACTGACTACACCAAGTTTCTGTACTCGTGCATTGATTTCTGCAAAAACAACGACGGAGCTATGGAGTTCACTGTTGAGGACGTGGTGAACGGGAACGACGAGACGTTGCTCACAGTATGCCCCATAACAGAACAGTGAGACTGATGCCGCAAGTGCGTCTGGCACGAGTGCCGTATTGGCATTGTAATTTGTAAAGTGGGAAAAATGTGTACAACAGCAGTGGGTTGTGCAGGCAAGCAAGAATGTAATATATAATATTAGGGAAAGAAAAGGAAAAAGATGTATTGGATTTTATTTATCGGCATAGCACTGGTCAGTTATTTAGTGCAGGCTAATCTGAAAAACAAATTTGAGAAATACAGCCGCATCCCGGTTGACAACGGCATGACCGGATGCGAGGTGGCAAAGAAGATGCTGTATGACAATGGCATTTATGATGTATCCGTAGTCAGCACGTCGGGAATGCTTACAGACCATTACAATCCCGCAACGAAGACAGTAAACCTGAGCGAGGATGTATATTACGAACGCAGTGTGGCTGCGGCGGCCGTGGCAGCACACGAATGCGGTCATGCCGTTCAGCATGCCTGTGCGTACGGGCCTTTGAAGTTGCGCAGTGCCTTGGTGCCTGCCGTGTGCTTTGCCGGCAGATGGGTGACGTGGGTGATATTGGCTGGTATTTTCACAATAAACCTATATCCGCAGATACTGCTCGGCGGCATATTGCTTTTCGCAATGACGACACTCTTCAGTTTTGTAACACTTCCTGTGGAAATAAATGCCAGTTACCGTGCCACTCAGTGGCTGCGACAGGCAGGCATCGTCAGCGGTGGCACTTACCCATATGCAGTTGATGCGCTGAAGTCTGCCGCATACACATACGTTGTGGCAGCCTTAGGCTCTCTTGCCACCCTCGTCTATTATATCATGATGTATATGGGCAGGAGAGACTGACGCAGTGTCCGTTTGGGGCAGTTCCTCGTCTGAGTTTTGTATTATAATGTGAGTCATTCCACGTCCGTTTCTGTCGTCTGTTCGGACAACAAGGATCGGGCGCTTTCTATTATTGAGTCAACGCCCCGCGCAGATTCTGTTTCGTCCAACTGACATCTGACATCCGGTGCTATGCCGAACTCTGTGTGTTGCATATTAGCGTCCAAAGAAGGACAGGCGCTGAAGCGGACGCTCCATCCGATGGGCAATTCGCTGCTGAAAGGAAGACCAGACCCACCTCCTGTACTGTCGCCCATAACAGTTACATTTGGCATTTCTTTCATGTTGCGAACAAAGGTGTTGGCCGCACTGTAGCACGAACGGTTGGCAAGCACCACTGTACGCTTGTGCCAACGGATGCCCTTTGACGGTTCTATGTATTCGGGCTCGGGATTTGAGAAATCGTCGTGTCCCATTCCAGTCTTATGCATCGTGTATCCGACCAGAGTCTTACCGTGTGCAAAACGCTGGCACAGGCGTTCGCAATATGTGAGGTCTCCTCCGGAGTTTCCTCTTACATCCAGGATGAGACCGCGGCATAGACGCAGCTTGTACAACACGTCGTCAAGGTTACCGTCCCCGAAGCCCGACGAGAAGCTGCCGCATACTATGTACCCTATGTTGTCGTCAAGAATACGGTATTTCAGTCCGCCTGCTATCATATAGTCTTTACCAAGGTACAGGTCCCGCACTTCAGTGTCCAAATTGAGCGGATGGTCATCTTTCCAACTCCAATACCTTCCAACGTCTGCGGCGGTATATAGATTGACATGTCCGTCACGCAGTTCGGCAAGCATATTGCACAGCACTTCAAAAAGTTGAAGACGTGTCATCGCAGGGGTGACTTGTGCCATGTATTTCCCTCTGATGTCTGCCCATCGGAAACCAAGTTCGTTCTCCTTATACGAGATAAAGCAGTACCGACGGTCCATTATCTCCCAAAGGGCATTGACATTGGCCTCGGGTGAGGCATCGTATGAATCTTCCCCTCTTTGGCAAGACGAGAACAATGCTAAAATGGCTGTCATACAGAGAACTATAGTCTTTTTCATGGCTGAACTCCCTTCTTTCTGTTGTCTCTTTTTGTAAATGTCAGATATCTTACATATCCCAGCACAAAAGAATGGATATAGCGGTGTGTCTGTATGCCATTGACATCACTTTGACGGATGTCGTGGAGATAACCTGCACGCAAAGTGGTACGTTTGAAGACAAGATCCACCGACAACAAACCTTTATAACTGAGGGCATTCCCCGGATATGTAAAACACACATTGTGATCTCTGTTGCCGGTATACATTTCGTAATAGCTCTGTCCGTACTGAGGGCTGAACATGGTTCCGATTACAGGCAGTTGTGCCTCGTACCTGAATGATATGGGCAATCTGCGAAAGTTTATGTCGTATGAAGCTCTGAGAGCGGCGGCAAGTTCCACCGACAGATAACCTTGTGCGGGATTGTTGCTGTTGCGCGGATTGTACAGAAAGCCTAAATCCGTGCCCGCTGCCCCACCCGCACCAACTGTGAGAGAATGTGCCGGATGCCAGTTGTACAGCCATCCGGCATTGTAGGCGACAAAACCTCCCCACTCCTCTGCTGAATGTGCCGGATTTTCCGTATGTGTAAAAGTCCCCTGAAAGTTGCTGTGAAAAGAGAGCTTTCCTCTTGCAGCCCTGAGCCACCGCTCGCGCCCCTTGACAAAGACTCCGTTCACTCCATTGTACTCCATAGGAGAGAGGTACGTATCCAAAAGATTGGCGCGCCCAGCCCCAAAGAGGAGGTACGACTGACATTCCATCTCCTCACCATCGGCTTGTGCCACAACCGCCGCCATAAATACGACAGATGCAAGTCGCAGGAACCGTCCGCACATATATTTGCATATTTGCATACGTGTCGTCAAAAAAGATGCAGCTGCCCGTTCAGCTCGTCAGTAATGTCCTGTTGGCTTTTTCCTGCATCCGGGTCTTCTATTGTTTGTAGTTCGGAATCGGTCTGTTCGGGATTGTCGTCCTCCTCTCCTCCGTTGCCCTTGTCTTCCGGCTCTGGCGTACGCATAGGCGACAGTTCCTCAACCTTGTCGACATGCAATGTTGTTATACGTTTTCCACGCGCCTTAAATCCCTTCACTCCCACGAACTGCTCTGCGTCCAATTCCATAGGTTCACGGAAACTGTCGCTGCCTCCCATCGTCACCAAGATGCGTGGGAATACTGTGTCCGTCAGCAGGGCAAGAGTGTTGGCACGGTTTTCCCCCAAGAAACTCTGACGGCGTGTGGCGGCATCCATGAGAAAGCGTTTCATGTATAAGAAACCCGACTGGTCTTGGTCGAAAAGGACCGCAGTCCAGACCTTATTCGGATTGAATTTCTCAATACGCAGGATTTGATCTTCATAATGGTTGTTGGTGTCAAAGTCGGTGACATAGAACGTGCCGTCGGGCAGTATGACCAATATGCGGTCGTCGTTGTTGAACTCCCCGAGGTAAGTGCCTTGTTCGTCGTAGTTGAGACGTTTCACATCGTTGTCGAACCAGACTTTGCGTCCACCGAGAGTACTGCCGCCGTGACTCTTCAGTGTGATGCGGCTGACCTCCAGCCTGGTCAGCAGATTGCCCATAGCTTGCCTCCCCTTGATGCCCAACTCGCTGAAGTCCTTGTCGAAGAGCACCTTCTTCAGTTTGGGATTGGGTTTCAGCACTATCTTTATCACCTCCGCCTCTCCGTTTGGGTTGGCAGTGAAATACAGGACTCTGCTTAGAGCCTTGCCTTGTGTAAGGTCGTACTCCCTATCGCGCGTGACGCTGGTCACGTTAAAACGTTTTATGTAACAAGAGCCGTTTTTACCGTCTTTGTACACCACGTTGTATGTGGTGCGGCTGTCTCCTTTACGGTATATGGCCACGTGTATTATCTCCGCCTTCTTTTTGTCCGTCTTGCTGCGTTCGGTCTCCCCCACGAAGAGCTTGTCCGCAATGCGCACCACTTTATAAGTGCCGTCGCGGTAGAAGAGTATCACATCGTCAATGTCGGAGCAGTTGCACACATACTCGTCTTTCTTCAGCCCCGTGCCTATGAAGCCTTCCTCACGGTTGATGTACAGTTTTTCATTGGCCTCCACCACTCTTGCCTCGCTGATGGTGTCAAAATTCTTGATTTCAGTAAGTCGGGGACGTTCCTTGCCGTATTTGTCTTTGATAAACATGAACCACTGACACGTCACCTCCACCATGTTGGAAAGCTCATGGTCTATCTGTTTTATTTCGTCCTTAATATGCGCAATGTTCTCCTCAGCTTTCTCTTTGTTGAACTTCAGTATGCGCGCCATCTTTATCTCCATGAGTCGCAGGATGTCGTCTTTTTTCACCTCGCGTATCATTTTGGGATACCATGGTGCAAGACGTTCGTCTATCCATTCGCAGGCGGCATCCAAGCTCTTGGCATTCTCAAACTGCTTGTCCTTGTATATCCTTTCCTCTATGAAGATTTGCTCGAGAGACGCAAAATGGAGAGCCTCAGACAGCTCACCTTTGCGGATGAGCCTTTCCTTGCGGAGCAAATTGAGTGTGGTGTCTACATTGTCTCTCAGCACGTCGCTTACAGTCAGGAAACGTGGCTTGCGCCCGTCTATCACGCAGCAGTTGGGCGAGATGCTTATCTCACAGTCGGTGCAGGCATATAGAGCGTCTATGGTTTTGTCGCTGCTTGTGCCCGGTGTGAGATGTATCAGTATTTCCGCCTTGGAGGCCGTAAGGTCCTCCACGTTGCGTATCTTTATCTTGCCGCGCTCGTTGGCCTTCAGTATGCTTTCTATGAAAGTGCTCGGTTTGCTGGCCGTTCCTGTAGTCTTCCCGTACGGTATCTCCGTGATGGCGAGAGTCTTGTTGTCGCGTTTCTCTATCTTGGCGCGTACTCTCACAGAACCGCCACGCATTCCGTCGTTATATTTGTTCACATCTATGCTGCCTCCGGTCGGGAAGTCAGGATAGAGGCGGAACTCCTCTCCGTGAAGGTATTTTATGGCGGCATCGCATATCTCATTCAGGTTATGTGGAAGTATCTTGCAGTTAAGACCTACAGCTATGCCTTCCGCCCCCTGCGCCAACAAAAGAGGAAACTTGACGGGCAATGCTATGGGTTCCTTGTTTCTGCCGTCGTAGGAGAGCTTCCACTCCGTGGTTTTAGGGTTGAACACCACGTCCAAGGCGAACTTGCTGAGCCTTGCTTCTATATAACGTCCCGCGGCAGCATCGTCGCCGGTGATGATGTTTCCCCAGTTTCCCTGGCAGTCCACAAGCAGGTCTTTTTGCCCCAACTGCACCAAAGCGTCCTTGATGCTGGCATCTCCATGCGGATGAAACTGCATGGTGTGCCCCACGATGTTGGCCACCTTATTGTAACGCCCGTCATCCATTCTCTTCATGGAATGGAGTATTCGCCTCTGCACAGGCTTGAATCCGTCTCCGATATGGGGTACGGCACGTTCCAGGATTACGTAGGAAGCGTAATCGAGAAACCAACTCTGGTACATTTTATTGAGATGGTGAGTGATACCATCCTCTATTGACACGTTGTCTGTCATTGCACACACTCGGTAAGTATAGATTTTCACCACAAAAGTAGTTAAAATTTGCCAAATGCACAAATCCGCATAGTCAGGAACTGTCTTTTGACGGTGATTTTCTTGCCACATCAGTCTATTTGTCGTAACTTTGCGTACAAAACTTTTAAACACCTTCATCGAATGAAAAGACCAATATTACTGGTGGCCATGCTGTACACGTTGTGCGGTTTTGCCTTGGAGAGAGAGACTATATGGCCGAAGAACAAGATGCCACACAGACAAGAGCACCAGATAGCGGCTATGACCGACGAGGCTTCCGACTCCAAGTTCAAGGCTGACAAGCATAGGATAGCATACCTCGAATGGTATGAGAAGCCTGACGAGAACGTACGCAACGGCGCTTGTATGATACTGATTTCCGGCGGAGGATATTACAATTGTTGCGACGTGAACTTGGTGGAGGAATGGCACAAGACACTTACAAAACAAGGTATCCAGTGCGTAAAGTTCGTCTACCGCACCCCACGCCCGGAGGGACTGCCCATCTATCAAAGCGCATGGGAGGACGGGCAGCGCGCCGTGAGGATGGTACGCAGCGAGGCTGCCAAGCGCGGCTTCGACCCGGAGAAGATAGGCACAATATCCATGTCCGCCGGTTCTCATCTGGCATTGCTGCTGGCCGCCAGTTCACAGACTCCGGCATATGAGAAAGTTGATGCCCTCGACACCATACCATGCCACATCAACTGGGCTATAATGAACGCTCCGGCATACGTCACCACAGATGGAGAGACTGGCATCCCGGCCTCGCGCCAAGGGTATGGGACAGACGTTGTGTTGTCAGACATATTCAAGTTCGACGCTAAGACGTGTCCCATGTCGCTCCACCACGGAGGCAAGGACGAATATTCCCCCAACGGTTCGACACTCGTTTATCGGGAATTGCGCAAGCGTCACATACCGGCCGAGTTGCACCTCTACCCCAACGAGGGACACGGAGCTTTCGGTTTGGACAGAGCCGTGGAGTTTATGAACCAGATGGAATTCTACAAGAAACTGGAACCGGAGGAGAGTATAATGAAGCGTTTTGCCTCTGACGAAGCCCGCAAAGAGAAAGTCACGGAAGACGTATGGCCGGAAGGCAAGATGCCGAATATGCAGGAGCATCAGTGTAAACCGTACATTGAGTGGCATTTCCCCAAGGAGAAGAAGACCGATGCCATCCAGATAATATATAGCGGCGGCTCGTACGAGAACAATGGGCCCGACGGTTTTGAAGTCGCTCCTGCCAGACGTTATCTCAATGAGTTGGGAATGACTGTAGTGACTATGCGCTACCGCACGCCACGTCCCAAGGGACTTTCCAAGTATACTACAGCGTGGCAAGACCTGCAGCGTGCCGTCAGGCTAGTACGCAGCAAGGCGGCGGCGTACGGGCTTGACCCCTCGCGCATAGGCATCATGGGAAGCTCCGCAGGAGGACACCTTACCCTTATGGGTGTCACGTCCTCTATGCATCAGTCATACCTGCCCATTGACGATATTGACAAATTGCCTTGCAATGTCCAATGGGGAGTGGGTATATATCCAGCCTATGCTTTGACGGACGGAGCGAATGCACACAATACAACAGGAGGTAACGACGACAGTGCCGTGCTGGTTCCCGACTTCAGTTTCGACCTGAAAACGGCTCCCATGATATTTATCCACGGAGATTCCGACGGATGGGCATGCATGAACTCGGTAAAGACTTGGGAGAAGATGCGTGCGATGGGCATACAGTGCGAGCTGCACACCTTGGCGCGCCGCGACCATTGTTTCATGAATTCCGCATCCCCTGCCACGGGGAGCTACACCTGGCTTGACCGTATAGCGGAATTCCTCCGCAAGCAGAAGGCTCTATGAACAAGTCCGACAGGATAAGCCTCCTGCGCCGATATATGGCCGGACACGGCCTTTCGGCTTACATCTTCCCGAGTACAGACCCTCATTGTGGAGAATATATCCCTGAGCACTGGATGGGCAGACAGTGGATAAGCGGGTTTGACGGAAGTGCCGGTACAGCAATCGTCACGTTGCGGGATGCGGCACTATGGACAGACAGCAGATACTTTTTAGCCGCCGAAGCGCAGTTGGCAGGCACACCGTTCCGTTTGATGAGGGACGGCTTGTCGGAAACGCCCGACATTGCTGAATGGCTCTGCCGTGTACTGCCGCAAGGCTCCGTGATAGGTCTGGACGGATGGGTTAACACCATAAGCAGCGTAAGGGAGATGTCCCTAACGCTGAAGAAAGCCGGCTATGGTGTGGAGACATCCTTAGACCCTCTTGCTGAAATCTGGGCCGACCGTCCTCCTGTGCCGCAGTCTCCAGTTGTTATACACCCCATTGAATTTGCTGGCGAGAGAGCGAAGGACAAGTTGTCGCGACTGCGTGCCGAAATGAGGAAGGAGGAAGCCGAAAGTGTGGTGATAAGCCAATTGGACGAAGTGGCATGGCTCACCAATCTGAGGGGTACCGACGTACACTGCAATCCTGTGTTTGTTGCCTATCTCACCGTTAGTGAGCACGATGCCGTTCTGTATGTCAATCCTTGCAAAGTCTCAACAGAAGTTGCGGAATATCTCACAGGAGAGGGCATAAGTTGTGCTCCATACTCTTCGTTTCCGGAAGCCTTAAGGAATTACAAGGATGGGAGTGTCATTCTTGACCCCTCCTCCACTTGCTGCAACGTGGCGGCTTTGTTGCCCGAGAATGTGAGAAAAGTGGAACATACGTCCTTGGTGGCTCCCATGAAAGCCATCAAGAACAGTGCCGAGATACGAGGATTCCGTAATGCCATGGTCCGTGACGGCGTGGCTATGGTAAAGTTCTTGAAATGGCTGCTGCCGGCGGTGGAAAAGGGGTGCGAGTCGGAGCTGTCGGTCTCCCGCAAGTTGGAGACGCTGCGCAGTGAGCAGCCTTTGTTCCGCGGCATCTCTTTTGACACCATCGCAGGGTATGCCGCACACGGCGCTATCGTACATTACGAACCCACGGAGGAGTCAGACACCCCCCTTATGCCCAAAGGGCTGTTGCTGCTTGACAGCGGAGCGCAATATGCCGACGGAACCACCGACATCACACGCACCATAGCATTGGGCCCGCTTACCGAACAGGAGAAGACGGACTATACCCTTGTGCTGAAAGGCCATATCCGACTTGCCATGGCCTGTTTTCCGAAAGGGACTTGCGGCACGCAACTCGATGTGCTGGCGCGTTATGCCATGTGGCAGAAGGGCATCAATTTCCTCCATGGCACAGGACATGGCGTGGGCAGTTACCTTAACGTGCACGAAGGCCCTCACCAGATACGCATGAACTATAAGCCGGCTCCGATCCTCTCTGGGACTACCGTCACCGACGAGCCAGGCATCTACCGAGCCGGAGCCCACGGCGTGCGCATAGAGAACACCATGATAGTAGAGAACGCCCTAACCACCGACTTCGGGCAGTTTCTGCGTCTCGACGCTCTCACACTATGCCCCATCGACACAACACCGGTAATGACAGAACTTATGCAGGACGACGAGGTGGCTTATCTCAACGAGTATCACCAACGTGTGCTGCACGCCCTCTCGCCGCACCTCACCGACGAGGAAAAGACTTGGCTGGAAAACGCTTGCAAACCGTTGCGTCCAATATACAACAACAAATAACGGAAAATTCAAGATGGCTATAATAAAGAGACTTCCGGGGATGCCTGCCCCCCGATTCGGCAAGCACTGCTATTTCTGTGAAGGCGCAGCCATAATAGGTGACGTGGAGATGGGCGACGACTGTACAGTATGGTTCAACACCGTGATACGCGGCGACGTACATTTCATCAAGATAGGGAACCGCACCAACGTGCAGGACAACAGCTGCATACACACCCTCAACGGAAAAGCTCCGTGTATCCTTGGCGACGACGTTACCATAGGACACTCCGTCACTCTGCATGGCTGCGAGGTAAAGGACGGAGCACTCGTGGGCATGGGCGCAACGGTACTTGACCATGCGGTGGTTGGCAAAGGCGCCATCGTGGCAGCCGGAGCGTTGGTGCTGAGCAACACCCGGATAGGAGACGGAGAGATGTGGGGAGGAGTTCCTGCCAAATTCATCAAAAACGTTGACCCCGAACAAGCGCAGGCTCTCAACAAGACATACGCCGCACACTATATCCAGTACAGCGACTGGTACCGCGAAACGGAGGCCGACGAGTCCGCCACCCAAACAGTCAGTACCAGCGAAGAGTACAAACAACAATAAACGACAAGCACAATATTGGAAACATGAAAAAAAACGCATTTATCACGATAGCACTGGCGGTGACAGTCACTCTTAGCGTATGCAGCAAACAAGAAAAGCCATCCCGAACGGCGACTGTCACCAACCCGATACCCATCAAATTCGGCGACCCGTTCATGTTACATGCCTCCGATGGACGTTACTATATGTACGGAACATCGCTCGGCGACGGCTTTGAAGCTTACGTCAGCGACGACCTTACCTCATGGACTCCATGCGGACGTATTTATCAAGGTGCGGACAGCACACAGTGGTGCGTGTCCTGCTTTTGGGCACCGGAGGTGTACGAGAGGGACGGCAAATATTATCTCTTCTTTAGCGCGAACGACAGGGACAACCCGACCAACGAAGGGGAGAACTTCAAGATAGGCGTGGCGGTCAGCGACAGTCCTTCTGGTCCTTTCACCGACTTATACGAACGTCCCATATTCAATCCGCCCTATCCGGTCATCGATGCCAATGTGTACTTCGATGACGAGAGCGGCCGTTGTTATCTCTATTTCAGCCGTTGTTGTTACAAGCATGCTGTGGAGAGCGAGATTGCCGACAGCCTGAGACAGGCCGGACTCTTCCAGGACATAGAGGAGAGCTGGGTGTACGGAGTGGAGATGAAACCCGACTTCAGCGGAGTGATGGGCGAACCCGTCTTGCTGCTACAGCCTCCGACACGTCTGGCCGACAGGCAAAGCGAGTGGGAAAGCCGGAGCGCGACGCACGGAGAGGTAAACAGACGGTGGACAGAAGGAAGCTTCCTTTTCCGTGAGGGAGACACATATTATATAATGTACAGTGCCAACAGCTACGAGGGCAAGTACTATGCGGTTGGCTATGCCACTGCCGACAATCCTTTGGGACCTTTTCATAAGGCGAGCAACAATCCTGTGCTGCAGGAGAACGTCAGCGACGGCGGATCCGTAATGGGTACCGGTCATTGCATGGCCATTAGCATGCCTTCGGGCGACAGATATTGCGTATACCACGGTAGGATGAGCGACAATCCGCAAGAACGTGTGGTGCTGATGGACAAAATGGTGATAGACGAGGATGGAGTGCTGACAATAGAAGGTCCCACCACGAAGGCACAGGAAATCGGTTACTGACCACAGCTGGTGTCATGCATCTCTTTTCCAATCCAGTGATATGGTTGCGCAGGATACGCCACCGGTGCGGATACGGTGTCCATTCCCCTTTTGCGTTCAGTTTCATCACTGAAGTAATATACGAGGGGAGCAGCTATTACGCATATTCCTCACTTGACTCTGGGCTGCCTTTCAAATACAGGTTCCGGGCACGCAAATATCTGCATCTGCTGTTCCGCATCGCCAACAACTCGCAGCCTCACAAGGTATTCATACAACAAGACATCCCTTTTGCTGCCGATTACGTGAGGGCAGGATGCCTAAAGGCGGACATCATACACGAGGTGGCAGACACAGACATTGACTTGTGCCTGCTCTCCTCTCCGTGTGATGCTGTAGTACGCCATATTTCCGATAGCGGAGTCTTGGTGCTAAACCACCTGCAGGAGCATAAGAGATGGTTTCGCTCATTGCCGTCAATAGTGTCGTTCGACTTATGGGACATCGGTATCGCTTTCTTCAACCCGAATTACAACAGACAGCATTATTTTGTGAATTTCTGAGAAATTACATTGTCTTCTGCGAAAAAAACAGATAAAAGTAATGTATATTGGAATATTTTTGTAATTTTGCGCCCTTGTTAAAAGAGGTATCGGCAAACACCATCAAAAGAAACGGATATACCTAAAGACAAATTGACTAAATTCTTTATACATCATGTATTGGACACTTGAATTGGCCTCAAAACTTGAAGATGCGCCCTGGCCGGCAACAAAGGAAGAACTCATTGACTATGCCACCCGCAGCGGTGCGCCGCTTGAGGTTATTGAGAATCTCTCGGAGATAGAGGACGAGGGGGAAATTTACGACAACATAGAAGACATCTGGCCCGACTATCCGACTAAGGAGGACTTCCTTTTCAACGAGGACGAGTATTGACGGCACTTGACTGGCTGCAAGCCAATCATATTCTAACCCCCAACCGCAAAGCCTCTGAAAAAGCTTTGCGCTGACAAAGTTTTGCCAACAGACACAAAGATGCAGTCTATGCACTGCATCTTTTGTCATATAATTGCAGTCCATATCCGCAATCTTTCCATATCCTTGCAAAGGAAGAGCTATACATAGTGCCCAATATGTGTCTCAGCCGTTGTCCTGCAATACTTTCTCTATCTTTCTAATCCAATAGTCGCTGATGTCTACAGTTTCCGCGTATGCTCTGAATTTGACTACTGCTTCGGCTACCTCGTCTATAATCTTGGAGGCGTTCTTGATGTCTTGCCTTTGGGCGAAGAGCAACAGGTCGCTTCTTGTGATGTTGCTGCGCTTGCCGAGGATGGATAATTCGTGGTGGCGAAAGAAATGCGAGTCGGGGGCGGCTGAGAAAATCATGTCGTAGGCTGGAGACAGATTCCATGTGCCATTCCTGTCCATGATGAAAGAGAAGTTCTTGGTATGGTTATCCACGTTCATTGCCAATACATTGAACACCATCCTTCTGAATTGTTGAGCTTGTTCTGCAGCAGACAAGCGGAGCTTGCGGCCTACAACAAACAAGTCTTCGTATGTGTCTGCCAGCGAACTCATGGCTGCCAAAGTCTGGGTGTGCAGTTTCTCGCCTTCCACTCTGTCGAAGCGTTGGGTCAAGAAATTTTGGGTTCCCTCAATCTCCACCAAACGTGACGGCATCATGGTGATACCTGCACCCTTCGCCATGAGATAATATGCCATTTCTACCTTGGTGAACGGAAACTCCTTGGGCTTGCTTGTGTCAAACTTCAAGATGTAATGCTTGAAATGTGGAGGCAAGTCCGCTTGTCCCGAACGGACGGCGCCTGTTGTCTCGTCAATGGCGATGATTGCTTTCGGACGCTGGCCGCCAGCAGAGGTGCCCACCTTGTATAAGTCTTCCATGATAAGGGTGTCGCCGATGTCTATGGATATGTCTTGCCTTTCCTGGAATATCTTGTTTGCCAACTCGTAAAGCGATGTCAATTCGATGTTTACTGATGCGTCTTCTGTCACGCTGGCAGGTTCGAACTCCAATGCACCCATGGCGCGTCTTCCGATGAAAGACAGTCTGTCAACGGCGTTGATTTGCTTGGAACGCAGATGGTTTGCATCGAGCCATTTTTGGAAGACAACATTTCCCCACCGGTCTGGCAGGGAGTCTGCTATGAATTCGGGTAAACCGGCATATAACTTCTCCTTGTTGCCAAACATGGGGAAATGTCTTTGCATATAGGGAGAGTCCATGGAGGCAGTCAAGGGAGCTATGTTCAAGCCGCAATGTGAGAAACTCTCGTCAAACTGGAAGACGGAACATCCCCGCTTGTCATCCCATGACAACAAGCCGACGATCTTGTCCCAAATGTGTACTTCCACGACGTTATCTTTCATGTCTCACCCTTTCCTTCTTTTCCCTTAAGTTTCTCATTTGGCTTGGCAACACAGGCAATGGAGGGAGTAGTTTTTCTGCTTCTTCCAAGAAACCGATGCTCCTGAGTAGCGACAG
The DNA here is from genome assembly GCA_963634425.1 of Bacteroidaceae bacterium. Classification (GTDB taxonomy): domain Bacteria; phylum Bacteroidota; class Bacteroidia; order Bacteroidales; family Bacteroidaceae; genus Physcousia. Next base: position 1,094 of record CAVHCL010000095.1, on the reverse strand, counting down.
TATAGTTCCGAAGCCTATGTTGCGCGCCTCGCCTTTCTCAAACTGGCTGATTGTGAAAATGCTCACACCTGCCTTTTCTGCCACCTCCTTTTGGGTGAGGTTGCAGAAAAGCCTGTACTCCTTGAACCGATCTCCCAGTTCGGAGATGATTTCCGAGTTAGACTTTGCCTCTATGCCATATTCTGTAATCATGTTGCAAATATAGCTATTTCTTTATTTATCGCCAAATACGGGGATAAATATTTAAATATCTTTAGTGAAAGAGGGCAAAGGAAGCTAAGTGATGTCCCGCCAATACGGTGATGAGACCGGGGGCGAGACTGCCGAAACGGCGGGGCGGCTCAAGTAGAGGAAAAAGTCTTATCTTAGGAAACCATGCTCGTAAACTTTTGGACCGATCTTCTTTGCGAGACGCCTGTGCGCTTGGCGCAAGGCGGCGTGAAGCTTGGTGTAGGTCTCGTCCTCGCTCGTGGAGTTCATCACCTCTTTGCCTTTCTTGTCCAACTTTGTGCCTTGGAAGTACTTGCGTATGTCGTAATAGGCTGCATTTAAGTCCGCGTCAGGCTGCTCATGATAATATTTCCATAGTTCCCGACCTGCGTCAAACACGGCTTGCGCCTCTTCCGAGAATGCCAATGGCGCATTTTCGTCCTGGTTGTCCTCGAAGAGGTCACCCTGTATGTTCCGTGGCCGTCCCTTGCCGGATATGTAGCCGGTCAAGAAATGGTCGGGCAACTCGTTGGTGATGCCAAGTTCTTCCTCCGTAAATGGCTGCCAATGGTTGATGCCATCTTGTGATTGTACATTATTTTTATTGGAGAATATGGCATAGGCAAGACAATCTGTTTGGAAATCCTTGTCATCTTTCCAAGTTTCTTTTGGCCACAAAAATTGGTCACGGTCATTTTCCCAAGTCGCTTTTACAACCAGACGGACAGCAAGATAGACGCTTGATTCCATAAGGTTATATTGGGTGATTTGCCATTGATATTGATGGTTCCAAGGACGGTGTGGACGTTCAATTCTGACAGTCCTTTGGTTTTGGAAATCATTTGCAATGCCAATAATGGTCGCGATGGATGTCTGCTTGTCGT
>CAVHCL010000094.1:0-18373 GCA_963634425.1 Bacteroidaceae bacterium | reverse complement strand
TTAACGAAGGTTCTTATTGACTATTACAAACGAACGCTTATCCCGAACTGAGGTATGTAGATAAAAACAGAAGCCGCCAAAAGGCAAGAGCCTCGGTTCCGAGATACCTTCTTTTCTGGTATTGGTTGAGCATATACCCGAAAAAGTTCAAGTTGTTTTTTATTAATGTTCACTAAAAAAGAGGGTTTTATGTCCAGTTTCGTTTTTTTTCTCTAACTTTGCGTCCGATATTACACAATATCAATCGTGTTGTGATTTATTTATGGGAATGTGGGAATGAAGGAATTCTTAAAAAAAATATTCAGTCCCCTCGTGTTCTGGAACCTCTTTGCGATGGTTGTAGTGGGGATTGCACTGGTAATAGGGGCATGGGTGTGGATGAACAAGTTCACACATCATGGAGAGAGCGTGAGGGTGCCTGATGTCAAAGGGATGCTCTACGGAGACGCCGCACGCACCTTGGAACGTGACGGGCTTGTGGCTACAGTCTCGGACTCTTCTTACAACAAAAACCTCCCTGCCGGCACTGTGCTTGACCAAATCCCCGTCAAGGGCAGCGTGGTGAAGTCGTCGAGGAACATTTATCTTGTGGTGAATTCGCAACAGACCCCAACATTGTCCCTTCCCGACATAGCGGACAACTGTTCCCTGCGTGAGGCGGAAGCGCAACTGAAGGCACTCGGCTTCAAACTTGGAGCCATTGAATACGTGGAAGGTGACAAGGACTGGGTGTTGGCTGTCAAGTGCCGTGGGCGTTATGTGTATGCAGGTGAGAGGATACCCATAGACGCACCTGTGGTGGTGGTAGTGGGCAACAGCGATATAAACGGAGGCTTTGAGGATTGGGACAGCATAGAAGGCGCGGAATATGCCGACACGTCCTTCTTGGAAAGCGGGACCATGGACTTCTGATATCATGGAGGATTTTGAAGACGAACTTGAAGAGGACGACATCCCGGAAGCGCAAGAGGAATACGAACACTGGCGCATAGAGGTGGACAAAGGCCAGGGCGCAGTCCGCATAGACAAGTTCCTGTCGGACCACATGCCGGGCACCAGCCGCAACCGCATACAAAAGGCGGCGGAGGCGGGATGCATCCGTGTGAACGGGTGTCCGGTGAAGAGCAACTACAAGGTAAAGCCTTGCGAAGTGGTGACTCTGGTGCTCGACCGTCCCAAGAGAGACTGGGAGATAATACCCGAGGACATACCGCTGGAGATAGTGTACGAGGACTCGCAGCTGTTGGTGGTGGACAAGCCGGCCGGACTGGTGGTTCATCCGGGGTGCGGCAACTACAGCGGCACTTTGGTCAACGCATTGGCATGGCACATGAAGGACAATGCAGACTTCAACCCCAACGACCCGGACGTGGGACTGGTTCACCGTATAGACAAGGACACAAGCGGACTCCTGGTGATAGCCAAGACGCCTGAGGCCAAGACACACCTCTGCAAGCAGTTCTTCTACCACACCACACGCAGGCAATACGACGCTTTGGTATGGGGGGGCTTTGCCGAGGATGACGGCACGATAGAGGGGAATATAGGAAGGCATCCCAAAGACCGTCTTCAGATGGCAGTCTATCCTCCTGGAAGTGGGACAGGCAAGTCTGCCGTGACGAACTATCATATTTTGGAACGGTTTGGTCCGGTCACTTTGGTGGAATGTGTTTTAGAGACAGGGCGCACGCATCAAATCAGGGCTCATATGCGGCATTTGGGACATCCACTTTTCGCTGATGCCAGATATGGGGGCGACCAGATATTGAGGGGTGAGCAGACGGCATCCTACAGGGCTTTCGTCCGCAACTGTATGGAGATTTGCCCGCGTCAGGCACTGCATGCGCGCACGCTGGGTTTCGTGCATCCTGTCACTGGAAAGGAAATGTTTTTTAATTCTGAGTTGCCGCAGGACATGTCTGCCCTGCTGGATAAATGGAGAAGAAGGATATGAAGAAGATTGTCGTAATTGTGTGCGGAGGAGACACTTCCGAACATGACGTGAGTATGAAAAGCGCCGAAGGCATAGAGTCTTTCATGGACAAGGACAGATACGACGTGTACAAGGTGGAGATCCGTGCCGGCAGATGGGAGGCTCTCCTCCAAGGCGGAGCGCACAGCGACGTGGACAGGAACGACTTTTCGTTCAAGGACGAGGCAGGCAACAGGATACGTCCTGACTTCTGCTATGTTGCGATTCACGGTGTGCCCGGGGAGAACGGTATCCTGCAAGGCTACCTGGACCTCATAGGTATGCCGTACTCTACCAGTGGCGTCTTGGTGGAAGCGATGACCTATGACAAGTTCGCGCTCAACAATTACATGCGTGGCATGGGGGTGAGCGTGGCCGACAGCATGGTGATACGAGCCGGTCACGACCACGAAGTGTCCGACGAGGATGTGGTGGAGAGGATAGGTCTGCCGTGCTTTGTGAAGCCTTCGCGCGGAGGGTCGTCGTTCGGGGTAACCAAAGTGAAGGCGGTGGAAGAGCTCCGTCCTGCCATAGACAAAGCACTGAGAGAGGGGGAGGACGTGATGGTGGAGGCGTTCATGGACGGTACGGAGATTACGTGCGGATGCTACAAGACCAAAGGCAAGAGCGTGGTGCTGCCGATTACGGAGGTGGTGTCCGAGAACGAGTTTTTCGACTACAACGCCAAGTACAACGGTCAAGTGCGTGAAATCACGCCCGCACGTCTCTCGGACAAGGTTGCCGCCCGTGTGCAGAAACTTACGTCCGTGATATACGATATGCTGGGATGCAGGGGCATTATACGCATCGACTATATAATCACAGAGGGAGACCGGATAAACATGCTGGAGATAAACACCACTCCGGGAATGACACCTACCAGTATCATACCGCAGGAAGTGCGTGCCGCCGGACTTGACATCAAGGATGTGATGACCGATATTGTGGAAGGGTGTACGACGAGCAATGGAACACAGCGAATTTGACACCATACGTCCGTACAACGACGGCGAAGTGAAAGAGGTGTGGGACGAGTTGCTCCACGACAGGCAGTTCATCCGCATTCTCAGGAACATTGTCCCTGTGCCCGAATGGATGATACGTGCCGTCGGCAAAATGCTGTTCTTGGGAGTCCGCAGCACTACGGACTTCCAGACGCGTTTCATGAAACCGGCGGTAAGGTATGTGCTCCGCCGATGCTCTACGGGATATTCTTTCGGACACGACAGGATAAAACGTGGAGACGAACGTTATACTTTCGTCTCCAACCACCGCGACATAGTGCTGGACAGTGCTATCCTCGACTTCATGCTCAGCGAGGCGCGCTTTGCCACTACGTGCGAGATAGCCATCGGCGACAACCTTCTCATTTATCCCTGGATAAAGAAACTGGTGAAGCTCAACAAGGCTTTTACTGTGCGTAGGGGACTGTCTCCCAGGGAACTGTTTCAGAGTAGCCAGTTGACGAGCGACTATATGCACCATGCCGTAGCGGACAAAAGGGAGAACATCTGGATAGCGCAGAGAGAAGGCAGGGCGAAGGACTCCAACGACCTGACGCAGGAGAGCGTGTTGAAAATGCTTGCCATGGGTGGTGAAGGCACGCCAGTGGAACGCCTGAAAGCTTTGTGCATCGTTCCGCTCTCCATCAGTTACGAGTTGGACCCTTGCGACTATCTGAAAGCTCAAGAGTTCCAACAGAAACGCGACAACCCAGCTTACAGGAAGTCGAAGAAAGACGACTTGGAGAACATGAAAGTGGGCATCTTCGGCAAGAAAGGACACATACACTACGAGGCGGCTTCGTGCATCAACACTTGGATAGACGAGTTGGCTGACCTTCCGCGCACAGAGTTTTTCGCCGCCGTGGCCAAGAGGATGGATGCCGAGATACATTCGGGCTACCGTCTTTATCCCGGCAACTATGCGGCTGCCGACATGCTGTCGGACTCAAACGAGTATGCCGGAAGATACACCAGGCAGGAGAGGGAGGCTTTTGAAAATTATCTGCAGGAAAGGCTTGATATGATAAACATAGACAACAAGGATGTTCCCTTCCTTAGGGGCAAACTTCTTGCCATGTATGCCAATCCTGTGTTCAACAAGAAAAATGCGACACCATGCGACCCTACCTTGCTCTGACTGTAATCGCATTGTTGCTCGTATGTTCGTGTGGAGACGACACTTACGATGAGGCTTATCCCGACATCATCACGGAGATGGCGGATGTGGAAACCGATGTTGACGGCAGAATGACGCGTCTCGTCACAGACGACGGCAAGTCGTACAGCATCAGCAATGCGCTCACCGGATACCAGAGTCTGGCTGTTTATAGGACAGTATGCGGCTTTGTCCCCTCGGGAAACAGCGCCACGGTATACCAGATGAAGGGCGTGTATGTGTTGGCGGACTCTACCCATACGGCTGCCACGGACCCGGTGCCTATGGTGTGCGCCTGGATGGCTGGCAGGTACATCAACATGCAGTTGGCGCCTCTCTCGCAGGGCGGCACGCAGTGGTGGGGCTATATTGTAGGAGAACGCACAGAGGGGCGTTTGCACCTTACCCTGCATCACCGTCAGAACTCCGATCCCATGTCTTTTACCGTGGACACGTATGCCAGTATAGCGGTGGACAGACTTGACGGCATAGCGGAGGTGGACACCATTACACTTCATGTCAACACACCAACAGGAGATAAGGAATGGAACTTTCGGAGATAAAGGGAAGCGTAGCCGTGCTGATATCCGGAGGCGTGGACAGCGCCGTGGTGGTTCACCGTCTGTGTGAGGCGGGTCACAAGCCGGACCTTCATTATATAAAGATAGGTATGGAGGGCGAGGACTCATCGTGCAGTGCGGAGGAGGACATAGAGCTCTCCCAAGCGACGGCACGCAGGTACGGACTCAAACTGGAGGTCACCGACTTGCAGAAGGAGTATTGGGATCAGGTGGTGGGTTATGCCATTGAAAGGGTGAAATTGGGATTGACACCCAACCCCGACGTGATGTGCAACAGACTGATAAAGTTTGGCGCATTTGAGACTCGGATAGGACATTGTTACGATCATGTCGCCACCGGACACTATGCCACCAACGTGGAGGCGGACGGCAAGATGTGGCTCGGCACTGCCTTGGATCCGGTCAAGGACCAGACGGACTTCCTGGCCCAACTCTCTTACGAGCAGTTGAGGCATACCATTTTCCCCATTGGACATCTCATGAAGGAGGAGGTGAGACGGATAGCTCTTGAGGCTGGACTGCCGAGCGCGCGCAGGAAGGACAGCCAGGGCATCTGTTTTCTGGGCAAGATTAATTACAACGATTTCCTGCGCCGTTTTCTGGGCGAAAAGGAAGGGAAAGTCATAGATATAGAGACAGGGAAGACGGTGGGGACTCACTGCGGCTTCTGGTTTCACACTATAGGGCAACGCAAGGGGCTCGGACTGGGAGGAGGCCCTTGGTTCGTGGTAAAGAAGAACGTGAAGAAGAACATCATCTTCGTCGCTCACGGATGGGACACACAACTGCAGTACGGACATGATTTCCGCCTTGCCGATATGCATTTCATCACGGAGAACCCGTGGAATGCTCCAGCCGAAGTGCCGGTGCGGTTCAAGATACGCCATGTGGACCATTTCATGCCAGGCTTTATCTCGCAGGACGAACATGGCTATCACATTCATTCCGACGAACCAGTGCAGGGTATAGCCCCGGGGCAGTTTGGATGTATTTATGATGCCGATGCAAAAGTGTGTTACGGGAGCGGAGAGATAAGCATCTTCCGCGACAGGTGACATTCCCCGTGTCAGCAGTTTACCTGAATTTTCGGCTTCAAAATGTTTGCAAAACTCATCAATAACACAGAATAATTCGGTAATTTTGTAATCGGCAGTCATAATATCTATCTTTGTAACTGTTTGTTTTTTACCTATAAAGATACAAAATATTTATTAGACTGCCAACCTTTTTGCTCACTTTTTTAGGGCTTTCTTATCCCGAACTGGGGTATTTACTGTTCTTTACCTTAACCCTCATGTCATTTTTCTTTCCGCAGCCGTTTCCTCACTGTGACGACCACCGACACCGGGACAAGAAGTGCGAGCAGAGCCATGGCGATGTTGGCCACGGTCTCTGTGGAGTGTACGCTCTGTGGGTCGAACCTCATCTCTATAACATGCGAGCCTGCCGGGACGGCTATGGCGCGGAGGACGTAGTTGACACGGGCTATCTCCGTCTCCTTGCCGTCTACGGTGCATGTCCACCCGGGGTAGTAGATGTCGCTCACCACCATCACGCCGCCCTTGGAGGACTGTGCCTCAAATGTGAGAGCGTTGGCCTCGTAAGCCGTCAGACGTACTGTGTCCGTGGAGTCTGCAGGCGAAACGTCTCCGAGCACAGCTTTGAAACGCGTGTCCGCTATGGCAGTGTGCTTGGTGTCTGCACCGTGCAAGGCAGCTATCTCGTTGTCCGCACCGTCCACCCATTCTATACGGTCCACGAACCAAGCGTTGCCGTTGGCCCACGGATTGGCCACAGGCACCATGCTGCCCTCCTTGGTGCCGAGGAGCAGGTATTTGGTGTTGAGCATGTTCAAGACGGGGAAGAGGCTGTCACCGTCACATTCCCCAAGAAGTCCCACATGGTCTGTCGCCGCCTTCTGTATGTCTTTCATCTCCGTATACAGATGTTCCTCTATGAGTTCCTGGTAACGGCGCAGCTTGGCAGGATGGTAGCCTCCAACGCTCTTGTGGTGGTAGGATGTGGTGTTGTCGTTGAAAGTGCTGACGGCAAGGTTGAGGACTCTGTAGTATATGTCCTTGTCCTCCTTGATGATTTTGTCGGCCGGAGTGAGGGGAAACGCCTGTGCATTGGTCTGCGGTGCCACGAAATGGCCATCGTTGAGATAACGCTTGTCCACGCCCCACATATCTCCTATACACAGCACCGTAAGACACGCCAGCATGGGCACGGTCTTTATCTTGCCTGCCCGGTATACTATCATCACAAGGGTTCCCACAACTACTACCACAAGACTCCTCATGGCATCGGCAGAGAACATTGCTCTGCGCATATCGTTCATGTTGGCAAGGATGTCGGCTGCCAATTGCTGCGGGATATATCCGGCCTGCACATACTGCTGCATATAATGGGCATCGGAGGTGGACAGGTAGTCGCCGAAGAACATGTCGGGCATAAGCCAGAACAGGAAAGCCACACCTCCGGTGAGGGCAAAGCTGATGCCGAGATTGCGTGTGTTTAGAAGACTGCGGTCCTCAACCACTCTCTTCAGAGCCATCATGGCGAGCAACGGTATGGTAAACTCGGCTATCACCAGTATGCTGGCCACGGTGCGGAATTTGTCGTACATGGGCACATAGTCGAGGAACAGGTCGGTGAACCACATAAAGTTCTTTCCCCATGAAAGGAGGATGCTGAGAACTGTGGCAACGAGCAGTGCCCACTTCATGGGTGTGCGCACCACTAAAAGTCCGAGGAAGAAAAGTGTGAGGACAAAGGCTCCCACGTACACCGGTCCGCTGGTGCCAGGCTGCTCTCCCCAATACTGTGTAAAGGCTCTGTATATAGGGGCGTAGTCTTTCTTGGCCAACTTCATGGCTGTCTCGTTGGCGGCGAGGGGAACACTGGCACCGCCCTTGGTATTAGGTACAAGGAGCGTCCATGTCTCCCCTATGCCATAGCTCCACATGGTGATATAGCTGCGTTCCAGCCCGCTCTTGGTCTGGTCCGCCGCATCCTTTGTCTTGCCTGTAAGCTCGCTCTTGCCGCGCATACTCTCGTTGCTGTACTCCCAGGTATGATAGAGGTTGCTGAGGTTGACACACACACCGAGGATTCCGCCAACTGCCGCACACGCAGTGGCACGCCACCAACGCCCTACAGTCTTGTTCTTGACCGCATCGGCAAGGTACGCCAGAGACATCAGCCCCATCACGAAGAGGAAGTAATAACTCATCTGCACGTGGTTGCTCATTATCTGCAGGGCAGTGAAACACCCCGTCAACACCATACCCCACAGGTAACGCCCACGGTAGCAAAGCACCATGCCGCCTATCACGGGGGGCACAAAGCAAAGGGTAAGTAGTTTCCATATATGCCCTGCCTGTATGATGATGAAATAATAACTGCTGAAAGCCCATAGGACAGCACCCAACGCAGACATCCACACACGGAAGTTGAATGCGCGGAGCATGATGTAAAAACCGAGCAACATCATGAACACGTATGCCGCCACATCGGGCAGACCCAACTTGTACACGTTCTCAAAAGCAGCGAGACGGTCTGTGCTGGGATAACTGGGACTCATCTGATATGTGGGCATACCGCAGAACAGGGAGTTTGTCCAACGCGTGCGTTCGCCATTGTGCGCGTCCCTGTACTGCTGCATCTCCACACCTATTCCTATGCCGGCACTATGGTCGTTGCCCGACAACACAAGCCCCTCTCTTATAGGATCTAAGAAATACAGGACACTGATTGCCACAAGAAACACTATGGCAAGTGTGTCCGGCACTACAATTTTCCACTTATTCATTTTACAGTCTTGTTTTTGCTGGCTTTTAGATTCCAGCCTGTATTACATACTACTACATATAATGTGATATAAGCCTCTGTTGTCTGTAACGCCCAGAGGGAAGACGGAACGGGAAAAACGAAAGGCCGCATCTCCCCTTTCGGGGGTGCAGCCCTGCTGTTCGTTCTCTCCGGAAGCCGCGCTTTACTTACGCAGACCCAAAGCCTTGACGATGGCGCGGTAGCGGTTGATATCACGCCTCTTAAGATAGTTGAGAAGGCTGCGGCGCTTACCTACAAGAGCTGTCAAGGCACGCTCTGTGCTGTGATCCTTGCGGTTCTGCTTCATGTGTTCTGTAAGCATGGAGATGCGGTACGTAAAGAGTGCTATCTGGCTCTCCGAGCTACCTGTGTCGGTGGCACTCTGTCCGTACTTGCTGAAAATCTCTACCTTCTTTGCTGAATCCAAATACATAATCTGATGTTGTTTTTGTTGTTGAACTTGTTCGTCGGTTAGCCACCACTCTCTGGCACTGTCCCGAAAATGCGGTTGCAAAGTTACGCAAAAAAAATGACTCTCAGGTTTATATTGTGTCGTTTTTTCTGTTTCCGTCCACTTTTATACCACCTTACAGCTCAGCACGGCCGTTTCTTAGGCAGATGGAAGACATCCTGCACCTCTTTCATAGCCTCTTCTGTCATTCCGTCGGGCTCAGATCCCATATTGCGAGCGCACATATATATGTTGGCAGCCTTGCAGAGGACATCCGTCTGGTCAAAGGCATCCATGATGTCCGTACCCACACTGACTGTACCGTGCTTCTCCCACAGCACCACGTCGTGTGTCTTTATCTGCTCGAGCGTGGCATCGGCAAGTGCCACTGATCCGGGCAGCGCATACGGCACCACTCCTATTCCGAGCGGTGCGAAAGCCAGAGTCTCCGGTATCATAGACCATAACACACGTGTCATCTCGCTCGGGCGCAGAAAGCGGCCGATATGGCTCATTGCCACCAGTTCCACGGGATGTGTGTGCAGGGTGGCCTTGTAGCACGAACCTGTGCCGAGGAGGTAGTCCTGCAAAGCAAGGTGGCTGGGCAGCTCGCTGGTGGGAAGCACAGGACTGTCGGCAATGATTTCGTAACTGGCGCAATCGTCGCACACACGTATCACAGAACCGTTGGCCATGGGCCCTCTCGCCAAGTCGCGCATACGTTTGCCGGTTCCTTTGGCATAGAAATACTTGCCTTTCAGGTGAGGCAACACTTTGCCTATCTGTCTTGCCGGAGCTATGGCGGGCATCGCTGCTATCTCCTCGTCAACAAACTCTGTAATGTTCACAGTAATATTGCCGCCGTTGCGCTCTGCCCAACCTTTCTCCCAAAGATAACCCGCAACCTCAGCTATACGGCCTACCACAGACTTCAATTCCGGCCGACCGTTCAGTATACTTTTCTTTTCCATAAATTTCACACTCTTTTTATCTTTATTATTTCCACGGGTTCGACATCATTCCAGCAACTGCGGCAAGAACGAGCTGAAGACCAATATCACAAGCCCCAGCACAAGCACCGCTACGGTTCTGGGCGAACAACCCTTCCACTCCTTGAGTATGATACCCCACACATTGCTGAAAGTGACGTTGAGAGCCATAAGTATACAGAACGCAAATGTCGTCAGCACAGGACTTTCCGTGAGGAAACCCTTGCCAAGGCTCAGTCCGAAGAACTGGCTGTACCATAGTGCTCCAGCCAAGAGGCAGAACATAAGATTGTTGCCCCAGACGCTTCCCTTGCAATAGTCGCCCCATGTCTTGTTCTTACGGTTCTGGTAGAAACAGTAGCAAGCATTGGTGAAGAAGCCGCCCAACGTGACGAGGAACGTGGCAGGCAGGGAAGCGTACATGGGATTGACACCCTCGAACCTGAGGTCTTCCCCCGTAGCCAAGCCGATGTTGAAGCAGGCACTCATGAAGCCGGCCAACAATGCCACGGAAATTCCTTTCCCGAAATTGAAATCCTTGACGGCAGCTCTCTTCTCCTCCTCACTTAGAGCGGAACTCTTCATGCTGCCCGCCACTCCTATTACCGCTATGCCCAACAGTGTGACGAACACCCCTATTATCACACTGGAAGTGAGGTCTGAGGCGTGGCCCGTGAAGACGGGAGCAAGCAGAGTGCCAAGTCCGGCACATGTGCCCAAGGCAATGCTTTGACCGAGCGCTACACCCAGATACCTCATGCTGAGTCCGAACGTGAGTCCGCCCACGCCCCACAACGCACCGTACATAACGGTCATGGCTGTGGCACTTACGTCACCCAAGAACAGCTCGCACAGGCAATGCCCGTCTGGCACAGCCAATTGTGCACCGAGCAAGGGGAGCACCAGCCACGCAAACGCTCCCTGCACTATCCAGTAACTCTCCCAACTCCAAGACTTGATCTTGTTGATGGGCACATAACTGCTGCTTTGGCAGAACGCCCCCACAGCGATTATCAGAAGTCCTAATACTATCTCCATTTCTCGTATGAGGTTTGGTTAGTGTCACCTCTTGTTGGTGACTGCTTCTGCGTACTCTTCTATCTCCTTTATAAAGTCTGCGCCTACAGGCACACCGTTGCGGACACAGAACTCATCGTAGACAGCTTGCCACGGCATTGCTTTCTCCTCCTCTATGAGGGCGAGTGTCTTGTAACCCTCTCCGGCAAGTTCGGCACGTGAGATAAGCTCTTTGGGTTCCAGCAGGGCACGTGTCATACACTTCTGGGCACTGCGCGAACCTATGACGTAAGCTCCGATGCGGTTGATGCTTCCGTCGAAGAAGTCCAGTCCGTAATGTACTCTGTCCATGGCACCCGAACGCACAATCTCCATGAACAAGTCCTGGGTGGGGTCGTCCATGATGGTCACATGGTCGCTGTCCCAACGCACTGGACGTGACACGTGAAGCATCAACTCTGGCACAAACTCCAAAAGTGCGCTCACTTTGTCGCCTGGCATTTCCGTCGGATGATAGTGACCAGTATCGATGGTCAGTATCTTGTTGTTCTTGGCAGCATACGCAGTGTAGAAGTCGTGGCTTCCTACGGTGAAACTCTCCAAGCCTATCCCGAACACCTTGCCTTCGATGCAATCCTTCATCATGGGCTGTTTCTTGGCGAATATCTCGTCGAGCGACTCTCTTAGGAGGTGTCTGTAAAGGGTATGGTTGACGCTTTGGTCCTTGCATCCGTCGTGAACCCACAAGTTCATGATGCACGGGTCGTTCTGAGCCTCGCCCATGGCGTTGGCGATGTCGCGGCAACGCTTTGTGTGCTCAATCCAGAAGTCGCGGATGCCCTTGTCGGGATTTGCCAAGGAAAGCGAGCCGCTCTTGGGGTGAGAGAAACTGCTGCTGTTGAAGTCAAGTTTGGTGTCGTTCTCCTTTCCCCACTCTATCCAGCTCTTAAAATAGTCCACGGTCACCTCGTCCCTGTCAACCACCTTTCCTTGGAAGTCACCATAAATCTCATGGAGATTGAGACGGTGTTTGCCGGGGATAAGGCTCTTTGCTTTCAATATGTCCTGCCTCAGCTCGTCTATGTTACGCGCCGCACCGGGGAAATCCCCGGTACTCTGTATGCCGCCGCTCATGGCACCTGCCTGCACCTCAAATCCGTGTACATCGTCGGCCTGCCAGCAGTGCATACTCAAGTGGAAGTCCTGAAGCTGCCCCAGCACTTTCTCCGTGTCTATACCAATCTCCGCGTAGCGCTCTTTCGCCACCTCATAAGCCTGTCTTACCAAAGTCTCTTTCATTGAAAATCTACCAGTTTTTGTGAGGAGCTGACAATCAGTTCCTCGTGTTATTATTAGTGTTGTTATGTTTTTTTACTCTCTATTCTATATTTGTACTTCCAGATATCTCGCATACGCCTCATCCCATGCGGCGGTGTCGCCTGGAAGGTAGGTGTTGATTTCTATGCTGTCCGCTATCGTCTTGCGCATGGCGCTGATGTCGCCCACCACGCCCGCGGCCTTTGCCTGCACCATGATGTTGCCTATGGCAGTCCCCTCCACCGGACCTGTGAGCACAGGCAGTCCTGTGCTGTCCGCCGTCATCTGCATCAGGTATTTGTTGTATGTGCCGCCTCCTATCGCATGTAGTTTCTCTATGGGGAACGGAGCCAGTTCACGTAGGTAACCGAGCACTTGGCGGTATCTCATGGCAAGGCTCTCAAATATGCAGCGTGCCGTTTGTCTGTATGTCTCCGGCACTGGTTGTCCCGTCTCACGGCAATAACTCTGTATGGCCTCCACCATGCTGGCGGGGTTGGCGAAACGGGAATCGTCCGGATTGATAAAACTGCGGAACGGGGCAGATTCCATTGCGTCACGGTTCACATCGTTGACACTGTCAGGCGCATCTGTCCACTCCTGCCTACATCTCTCCAACAGCCACATGCCGCAGATGTTCTTCAAGAAACGTGTGGTGCCTTCCACTCCGCCCTCGTTGGTGAAATTGTATTCGTAACTCTTTTTGCTGATGATGGCATCGCGCGTCTCTATGCCAAGCAGACTCCAAGTACCGCAACTCAGGTATGCGAACCTCTCGTCAGCGGCAGGCACTGCCGCCACAGCGGAACCCGTGTCGTGTCCTGCCACAGCCACCACAGGCACTGCGCCCAATCCTGTCTGTTGCCTCACTTCTGCGGAGAGTGTCCCCACCTTGTCGCCTGGATTCACATAACGCCCGAAGTTCTCCTCCGTAAGGTCCGTAGGCTTCAGCAGTTCTGGGTCTATCCTGCCTGTGCGAGGGTCGCTCATCTGGCCCGTGCTGAGTATCGTGTACTCGCACACCGTCTCGCCCGTGAGCATATACACTAAAGCGTCTGGGATGAACAACACCTTGGCGGCAGCCTCCAACGCAGAGTCGTGGCTATGGCGCATGGCGTACAGTTGGAAGATTGTGTTGAAATTCATGAATTGGATGCCTGTCTTCTCGTACACCTTCTCTTTGGACACTTCACGGAAATATTCCTCCATCATCCCCACTGTGTACGGATCACGGTAGCAATATGGGTTGCGCAAAAGTCCACCGTCCTTGCCTATGCACACCACATCCACTCCCCACGTGTCTATTCCTATGCTGGTGATGGGAGTTCCCTCGTCCGCTACCAACTTTAGTCCCCGCACAATCTCGTTATACAGTGCGTATATGTCCCAGAAGAAATGGCCTCCTGTCTGGATTATGCGGTTGGGGAAGCGCGTGAGCTCCCTTTGTTCCAGCTTGCCATTTTTGACAGTGCCCAATATGGTACGTCCGCTGGTGGCTCCGAGGTCTACCGCAAAGAAGTTGCGTCCGCCGCATTTTTCATCGTTGTTTTCTTTCATAGATTACATCAGGTTGAACGTTTTTGTGTTATTTTTCAGAACAAAGTAAGCATTTTTCCACGTCTTATCAAAGAGCCTTCCGTTTTTTTACACAAAAACAACGTATATTTGCACCGTCTACATTCATAAATCCGCACAACGACTATGAAAATAATTGCTTTACTGTTCATCGTATTGCAGTTTTTACCAGCAACGACATTCGCCCAAAAGCCGGCAAGCACACACCCTCTTCCCACCTGTGTGTTCAGTGGTTGGCGGGAAGGGTTCCACTGTCAAGGTATAGCCTACGATGGGAAACGCAGCTGCCTGTACTTGTCCTTTACCACCAGTCTCGTCCGTCTGTCCATGGACGGCAAGGTGTCGGGAAGCGTCAAGGGCATCACCGGTCACTTGGGCTGCCTCTCGCTCAATCCGGACAACGGACTCCTGTATGCCTCCTTGGAATACAAACACGATATCATAGGCAAAGGTATCATCAACGCCACTAAAGCAGACAACGACGATGAGACAGGCTTCTACATAGCCATCTTTGACGTGGACAAGATTACCGCCGAGGACATGGACGCATCCGAGGTGATGAAGACTGTGTACATACGCGAAGCTGTAAACGACTATCTCGACTCCGTACAGGTGGACGGACGCACCTTGTCCCACCGTCACGCTTGCTCCGGCATAGACGGAATAGCGTTCGCCCCGAAATGGGGGAAAGCCAACGGCAAGAACATGCTCTATGTGGCATACGGCATCTACGGTGACGTAGACCGCACGGACAATGAACGGCAGGTGATTCTCTGCTACGATGTGAAAAAATGGGGTAAGTACGCTTCTCCTCTCTCGGCGCAGAATCTGCACCGCAACGGTCCTCTACAGCCTTTACACAAGTACTTCGCCGACACAGGCAACACCGATTGGGGAATACAGAACCTCTGCTACGATGCCGACAACAGGCGTATGTTGGCAGCCACATATAAAAGCAGGAAGTCCGACAATCCGGGATTTACGCTCTTTGCCCTTGACCACAGCGGTAAGCCATACTCAGACATCGTTCCTGTCTGCCAGTTGGGAGAGACCGCCGCCAACGGCACCCGTGGATGGCACTTCCCATACGGCAGCACAGGTCTCACTTATCTTGGCTGCGGACTCTTCTACATTTCCGAACCCAAAAGGGAAAACGGGAAGGAAAGCACCACCATCCGTCTCTACCGATGGGCAGGAGGCAACGAAGCCTTTGTGGAGTTCTGAAAATGTTACATACAAGCCAATCCATATTTCTTGACAAGCTCGGTGAATAGTTCTTTGTCGGTATATTTACGACAAAACATTCTTTGTATTTGCTTTATGTCTTGACTATTCGCCATGTGTTTGTTTGATGTACATTATCAGTGGCAAATATAAGCAAATTCTCCGAATTTCTGATAATGATATATATATAATATGAGGGAAAAAGATTTCTCTCCCGAGGAAAAACAGAAGCCGCTGAAAGCACAGAGGAAACGGAGATGCCGCCGTGGACGGGACGAAACAAAAATATAATAACGTTCGTACCAATTGCTCAAAAATAGGGGTCTTTGTGTAATTATAAGTTAAAAATTTGCACACTATACAAAAACATGTTACCTTTGCAGCGTAATTAGAACAACAAATCAGATAAAAAGATGAAAAAGATTATTCTTTCAGTATTGGCAGCATGTGTTTCTTCTGTAACATTTGCAGGCGGAATACTTACCAACACCAACCAGAATGCCGCTTTTCTGCGTCAGATGAGCCAAGATGCCATTATTGATATCAACGGTCTTGTCATGAACCCGGCAGGTACTGCCTTCCTTGCCAATGGATGGCACCTTTCCGTGACGGTGCAGAACGCCAAGCAGAACCGCGACATCACCACCACTTTTCCTCTCTTTGCATACAATACGAACAATAGGGAGCAGACACATAAGTTTGAGGGCAACGCTTATGCGCCTGTTATTCCCAGTTTCCAGATAAGCTACAACCGTGACAAATGGAGTGTCAACGCAAACTTCTCCCTTGGCGGAGGTGGCGGCAAGTGTGAGTTTGATAACGGGCTCGGTTCTTTTGAAGCCCTCTATGGCGCCACCATTCTGGGCAACGCCACGCTCGTAACGGCAGGGGTGAAGCGTGGACTGCAGGAGGAGGTTGTAGGGGCACTGACCTCTGCGGGACATTCTGCGGAAGACGCTGCGGCTATGGCGGCAACAGGCAGCTACGACACTCGGTTGACTGGTTATAGCATGGATGCGTATATGAAGGGACGTCAGTATTACTTCGGTCTTCAGCTCGGAGCCACCTACAAGGTTAAGGATAACCTTGCTGTGTTTGCCGGACTTCGCGGTGTGTATGCCACTTGCAACTACAACGGATATGTGCAGGATGTGAAAGCAGTTGTCGGATATTCTATGAATGTCCCTGCTGCGGGCATAAACCAAACAGGCGATTACAGTGTGGATATGAGCGAGCGGAATCTTGCCCTTAACTGCGACCAGAAAGGCTTTGGCGCCACTCCAATACTTGGCATTGACTGGATGGTGAACGAGCATTGGAACTTTGCCGCCAAGTATGAGTTTGAGACAAGCATACGCCTCAAAAACAAGACCGAGATGAACGATGTGGCCAAGCAGGAGGTGGACAAAGGCAACGCCACACTTGCCCAATTCAAGGATGGGGACAGGGTTCACGCCAACATAGCTGGCATACTTACATTGGGCGCGCAGTATTCTCCGGTCAAGAAAGTCCGCACCAATGTGGGTTTCCACTATTATTTGGATAAAAGAGCCAAACAATACGGCGACAAGCAGAAACTTTTGGACAAGAACACCTGGGAGTTGATAGCAGGTGCTGAGTGGGATATATGCAAGTACTTCACGCTGAGCGGTTCTTGGCAGAGGTGCAAGTACGGGTTTGGGAAAGATTACATGAATGATTTGAGCTTCAGTCTCAGCAACAATTCCCTCGGTGTGGGTTTCCGTATTAACGCCACAGAACGTTTCCGTATAGACTTTGGCTATATGCACACATTTTATCAAGACAGAACCGTTGCCGTTGCCACGTCAGTAGGCCAGAAGTCAGATTTCTATCATCGCGACAACCGCGTGTTCGGCCTGGGTATCAACCTTGATTTCTGACATCACACGTTCCCCCATTGTGTAAAACTGTCGCAATGGGGGGGCGTGTGGCTAAATCTCTGTCATCCTTTCCAAGGCGATGGCTATTTCTTGTGTTATCCGTGTGAGGTATGGAATTACTATATGACAGTTAGCTCTGTCGTGAACAAGATTCCAGAATTCCTCAAACTCATAACTCAACCTGTGGCGTCCTCTGTCAGCCTTGTACGTGACAGGCTCCTTGCCACGGAGATATACCGTAAACTCCTCCATCACGCTCACGCTGCCTTTTATCTTTATATACCCACATTCTCCTTGGATGCATGCGTGGTTATAGCCGTCAGAATCCTTGGATGCGGAGGCTACAGCCACGGAGGTGGGGTAGTGCATCAGCAGGACTCCACTGGTGTCCACACCGTTGTAGCCATAGTTGGAAGCGAAGTGTACAGTGCGCGGAGGACCGAAAAGCCCTATGAGAAAACATAGGTTGTATACGTTGAGGTCGCGAAGGCATCCACCTGCCGCCTCCGGGTTGAAGACTGTGGTGACGCTGCCTTGCAGATAACTGTCGTACCTGCTGCTGTACTGCGAGTAGTAGGCGGAAATCATGCGGATGGTTCCCAGGTTGTGTACCATGTCTGTCAGTTGCCTGTACAGCGGCATATACAGGAGGCTGTATGCCGGCAGACAATAGACGCATCTCTGTATGGCAGTGTCTATAAGCTGCTCTGTCTGCACCCTGTCCACCGCTATGGGTTTCTCCACTATAACGTTTTTGCCAGCGTTCATAGCCTTCATTGCGTATTCAAAATGCACATGATTGGCATTGGCTATGTACACGAAGTCGGCATCCGCCTCGTTGAGCATCCGCTCGTAGTCCGTGAAGACAAACGCACTCTGCGCATATTCCATGCACAGGTCTATGGCATGGTCGACACTTTTGTCTCGTGCGAAGATGCCCGTCACTGTAATCCGCCCGTCAAATTCGTTGCGGAGCATCTTCAGCACTTCCTCCACTATCTTGCCTGTCCCCACAATGCTGATTTTCATTTCTTGGTGTTTCTTATAAGTTTGAAATCAAGTTGCTTGCGGTACAGGTCGGCACGCGCAACCTGTATGGTGACGCTGTCGCCGAGATTGTAACAATAGCCTCTGCGGCGGCCGCGGAGACGATAGTTGCGTTCGTCAAACTCATAGTAGTCGCCTTCCAAGTCTCTTAGAGGAACGAAGCCCTCGCATTTGTTCTCGTCAACCTCCACATAGAGACCGAACTCCGTGACACCGCTGATGGTGCCTTTGAACACCTGTCCTAAGCGTTCGCTCATGTACTCCACTTGCTTATATTTGATGCTGGAACGTTCGGCTGCTGCCGC
>CAVHCL010000093.1:0-6022 GCA_963634425.1 Bacteroidaceae bacterium | reverse complement strand
CAAGAGTACCGGCTGCAGTTCAAGAAAGGACTTTTACAGGCATACGATGCCGTCCAACATAAAGATTAGCCGTATCTGAGGATGTGGTATAAATCTATTGTCGCACCCATACGGAGCGAACAAAAACACATAGAAGATAAATGAATGTACTTTATTTGACGATGGCGGATATGCCGGACATGACGGTCAACGGCATCTATACGGACTTGATGCGGAAGATGGAGGCTGAGGGACACAATGTCTACGTGGTCACTCCTGCCCAAAGGAGACGGAGAGAGCAGACTCGTCTTTACGATTCCGGCGGCATACATGTGCTGAGGGTAAAGACTCTGAACGTGCAGAAGACTAACGTGGTGGAGAAAGGGCTGGGACAGGTGTCGTTGGAATATCTGTACCAGAGAGCCATCGGGAGATTCCTTGGGGGTGTGACGTTCGACCTTATACTTTACAGCACTCCTCCCATCACCTTCACCGGCGTTATCAAACGACTTCGCAGGAAGAACCCTAAAGCCAAGACATACCTGATGCTGAAGGACATATTCCCACAGAATGCCGTGGATATCAACATACTTGGGAAGAGCGGGATAAAGGGATTGCTCTACAAACACTTCCGCAAACAAGAGAAGGAGATGTACCGCATCTCCGATTGGATTGGTTGCATGAGTCCCGCCAACGTGAAGTATGTTATTGAGCACAATCCGGAGGTTGATCCGAACAAGGTGGAGATCTGCCCCAACAGCTATCAGGTGCACGAGGATGACAAGACGCAAGGGGATGTCAGCAAGTCAGTGAGGGAACGTCACGGGCTGCCGGTTGACAAGCCGGTCTTCATCTATGGCGGCAATATGGGCAAACCTCAGGGAATTCCTTTCCTGCTGGAATGTATGAAAGCCAACAAGGACAGGACGGACTGCCACTTTGTGATTGTCGGCGACGGTACGGAATATCCGAAATTGAGGGCGTGGGCGGATGAAGCAAAGCCAAAGGCCGTAACGCTGATAAATAGATTGCCCAAGGCTGACTACGACAAGCTGGCTGACGCGTGTGACGTGGGTATGATATTCCTCGACTACAGATTCACCATCCCCAACTACCCTTCCCGGCTGCTGACATACCTGGTGGGCAAGAAACCTGTCTTGGCTTGCACAGACCCCAACTGCGACACTGGCTCTCTCGCGGAGGAGAACGGATACGGCTGTTATTGCCCGAGCAACGATGTGGACACATTCACCAAGGTCGTCGACAAGATGTTGAAGAGTGACCTGAAGGCGATGGGAGAAAAAGGATACCAGTTCTATCTGGACAACTACACCGTACAGCACACCTATAGCGCCATAGCAAAGCACTTTCCATGCCTAAGGCTTCCGCACGAAAACGCATGAAAATATGTTGTTTGGAGGCCAAATGTGGACAGAAAGTTGCACGACTGAGAAAGAAAGCGTACTTTTGCATCGGAAAGAATAAAAGAGATTTGATGATATGGCAACGCTAAAGATACATAATTTCGGTCCCATCAGAGATTCTGGCGTTGTGGCTCTGAACACTGTACTGCTGATTATCGGTAGGCAAAGTGCCGGTAAGAGTGCCTTTATGAAGGTGCTATGCTATTGCCGTTGGTTGGAGAAACATATCATGACTTCAACAGAGGAGGACATAATAGCTTATTACACGCACAACGGGCGTTTCATGAAGGAACTGATGCAGTTTCATCGTATCAATGACCTGTACTTCAAGGAAGACACAAAGATAGTGTATGACGGCGATGTGCTGAGAATAGAATTCCCCGGCAGGAATATGAATGCCAAGATAACCCGCAAGAGCGTTAATCTGGAGGGCAGGCACAACACTAAGCTTTGCTATCTGCCAGCTGAAAGGAATCTGGTTTCTGCCATTAGGAATATCGACAAGGCTTACAGGACGACGGAGCGTGACGTGTTGTTCAATTTCATAATGGAGTGGAACGAGGCTAAAGAGGGGTATGACGCACAACATCCTATGCGCCTTTCTCTGACGGATCAGTTCAGTTATTACAACAAGGATAACGCTGACACTATAGTCCTGCCCGACGGAACTCCTATTTCTTCATTCTTTGCGTCAAGTGGTGTACAGTCAGTTATGCCAGTGGATGTCATGAGCGACTATTTGCGGAAACAGGTAGGCAAGACGGCGAGTTTCAGCAAGACGGACTTGTCCAATGCCATCATGGAGCTGCTAAAGCAGAAAAATGGCCAAGACATGAACCAGGCTACGGTAGCGGAAGAGGTGGCGTCAAGGATGAAGAAACGGATGGTGTATCAGAGTATGCAACTGTATATTGAGGAACCCGAGCAGAACCTGTTTCCTGATGCGCAACGTTCATTGGTGCAGAATCTTGTCCGGAGGACCAAGGAGGCAGATGAGAAAGGCACGCAACACAGTTCGCTCGTAATGACAACCCATAGCCCGTATGTGCTCTCCACTCTGAATGTGATGATGGCCGAGTCTTCGGCAAAGGAGAAGATGCCTGGCAACGAGAGGGTAGATGCATTGGTAGACAAGAGCACTCTGCTCCCTCTGTCGGAATTTTCCGCTTATTACATAAATGGAGAGGGGTGCTTTGTTGGCATCAAGGATACGGAATTGCCTATGTTCTCTGGCATAGACCTTGATGGAGTGTCAGATTGGGTTAATGACAGAATTGGTGAGTTGAACGAGGTTGTCTATGGCTAAGGCAGAGAAGCGGAATCATCAAACTGTCACCAAATCTACGCATGAGGTTTTGCAACAAGCAGGATTTCAACCGCAACAGTCATTAAGCAAGCGAGGAGTCCTATCCACTTCCGAGGAAGGAAAGACGTATCAGCTTGATGTAGCAGGAAAGAAGGACTCTGTGCTGTATCAGGTGGATGGCATGATAATAAAAGAAGGCAGGAAATGCGACAAGCTCGTTTTGGTTCATACTGGAGGCGAAGGAGTAAAGGAACACTGGACAGAGATTTTCGTTGAGCTTAAAGGGACAGACGTGAAGCATGCCTTGGAACAACTGATAGCATCCGTAAAGGAACCAATCTTCAAGCACGAATCAAATACGGAAAGACGCGCAAGAGTTGTTGCCACTGGCTTTCCTGCCAACAACGCCAATCCGGACGTGGAGAGGCTCAAGAAGCAACTGGCTGCCATGAAAGTAAAGTACAAGCAGTTCAAGAACGGACAACAAGATAGTATTTGATTGCCATAGGCGAATGGCTATGGTATATTCTTGTCGCCGCACCAACTCGATGGCGACAAGATTCCCAAGCTGCCAGCCGAGTTTTGTAAACAGCACAAATCGGACATTTTTTTGCACAAAACATTTGCGGTTGCCACTGCGGATGTTTTGAGGTGATTTATAGGTCGGACTATAAAAGTGAGCGGCCTTTCTCCCTGTAGAAATTCATTTTTTCCTATGTATAAACATTTCTTCAAACGTTTTCTGGACTTCTGTATTGCCCTTGTGGCATTGCTCTGCATCAGCCCAATCCTCATAGTCGTGGCAATATGGCTGCACTTCGCCAACAAGGGGGCGGGGGCGTTTTTCACCCAGCCCAGGCCGGGCAAGGACGGAAAGATATTCAAGGTCATAAAGTTCAAGAGCATGACTGACGAGCGCGACGCGGAGGGAAAACTTTTACCCGATGCACAACGTCTGACGAAGGTAGGCCGCTTCGTGCGCTCCACCTCGATTGACGAGTTGCCGCAGTTGGTGAACGTGCTGAAAGGCGACATGGCGTTGATAGGACCGCGCCCACTGTTGGTGCAGTACCTGCCGTTGTATTCCCCTGAGCAGGCACGTAGACATGAGGTGAGGCCTGGCATCAGCGGCTGGGCACAGTGCCATGGGCGCAACAACATCAGCTGGGCAGAGAAATTCAAACTTGACGTGTGGTATGTTGACCATTGCACACTGTGGACGGACATCAAGGTGATATGGATTACAATAATGAAAGTGTTAAAACGAACTGATATAAATAAAGTTGGAGAAGCAACCACAGTAGCTTTTAACGGTCATAATTAAATATGATATGAAGGAAATAATTATTGTCGGTGCCAGTGGGTTCGGTCGCGAGATGGTCAAATACATTGAAGACATCAATGCGGCAAGCCCGACATGGGTGCTAAAAGGATTTATAGATGATAATCTAAACGCGCTTGATGACAAACCTTGTAACTATAAGGTATTAGGAACAATCAAGGACTGGAGGCCTTCGGACAATGAGGAATTTGTTTGCGCTTTGGCTTTCCCGACCGTCAAACAAAAGATTGTAGGCTTGTTGTTAGATAGAGGCGCACATTTTGCAACTCTTATACATCCTTCTGCGATGCTGCATTCTCATTGTAGCATAGGTGAAGGTACGGTCATCACACCGAATAGTGTAATAAGTGCAAACGCTGTTGTTGGAGATTATGTATCTATCCTCGGTTCGAATGTTGCACACGATGCTTCCGTTGGCGATTTTTCCACTTTAAGTGGGAAATGCTCTCTAAATGGGCATGTTAGTGTTGGTAAAAGTGTTTATATGGGTTGCGGTGTATTGGTAGCTCCTTCAAAAAAAATAGGAGATAATGCTACAGTTGGTATCGGTAGTGTGGTAATCTCGAATGTAAAAGCAGGAACCAAGGTATTTGGCAATCCGGCAAAGAAGATGAACTTTTAACAAAACAGCGAAATATGGCATTTTTCAGTTTTAAGAATATCCGTGTGGCAGGCGTAGCCTGTGCAGTCCCTGCAAACGAAGTGAAGACAGAAACCTTCAAACCAAAATTTGGTGAGGAGGAAGTGGATAAATTCATGCAGATGACAGGTGTCAGAGCCACTCATCGCACAAGTGAGCACCAGACTTGTTCAGATTTGGGCTTCCGTGCTGCACAGGAGCTGTTGGCACATAAGGGAGTGAAACCAGAGGAGATAGGCGCGCTTATCTTCTCGTCGCATAGCCCTGACTACCGGCGACCATCGACGGCTTTTGTGCTGCAGTATCGACTTGGCATCCCTAAGGATGCGGTGTGTTACGACATCTCGCTGGGTTGCTCATCGCTTGTCGTTGGGATGCAAACCGTAGCAAGTATCATGCAGACAGGTGACATCAAGAAGGCATTGCTCTTCGTGGGTGACACGGCGGGGAAGTGCGTCAATCCTGGAGACCGCTCGTCGGCCATGCTTTTCGGAGAGGCCGGTGCCGTAATGTTGCTGGAGAAGTCTGAAAGTGAGCAGGACGAGATAGACGCTCTTGTTCGCAGCGATGGTAGCGGTTTCAAGTATATGATTATCCCCGGTGGCGGCTATCGCAACCTGCATGCCTCGGAGGAGGTTGTGCAATGCCTTGACGGCAACCCCCGCACACTGATGAACTCCTTCATACAGGGTACGAGCGTCTTCACCTTTACTATTTTTGATGTTCCCCGTCTTATCAAGGATTTCTTTGCCAGGACAGAGACAACTCCAGACGGTTACGACTGCTTTGCTTTCCATCAGGCAAACCTCTACATTCTGAAGCAGATAGCGAAGAAGACAAAGATACCATTCGAGAAACTACCAATTACTCTTGACCGCTATGGCAACACAAGCGGCGCATCTGCTATTGTTTCTCTCTGTGACCGTTACGGAGACGACTCTGATAACAAGACCATCAAGGTGATGGCTTGTGGCTTCGGCATAGGTATCTCTCTTGGTGCCACATCGTTTGAAATCAACACAGAAGACATCCTTCCTATCTTTGAGGATGACGAAGTGTATACAGATGGTTTGATTACAGACCCTAACCAATTATATGAGAAGAAATGACAACTAACATTCTTTCATATCTTGAAGATTCTGCCCTGAAATTTGCAGACAAGACTGCTATTGCAGACGACAAAAATTCATTGACTTTCAGCCAGTGGAATCAATGTTCCCGCAATATAGGTACAGCCATCAGCAAGACTTCTAATGGGGCGTTGAGGAACCCTGTGTTGGTGTTTGTTGACCGCAAAATAGAAGGGCTTGTTGGCTTTCTGGGTGTTACAC
>CAVHCL010000092.1:3541-7402 GCA_963634425.1 Bacteroidaceae bacterium | reverse complement strand
TGGGAAAACATGTCTTGCTGTACATAACCGCCGGTAGGTGCGCCCTTTACGTCTTCGGATGCCGTCTTCTGCAACACACCCTTTTTATCGGAGGCTAACATGTCGCCCTCGCCAAACATCAGCCAGGGGATGCTTACTTCAGGAAACCTCTCGTGTATGGCGTTGACAAAATTGTTGGTTGGACGGGTTCTTCCGTTGAACACACTGGAAAGAGTCCCTTCCGCAATGCCCAACTCGGATGCGAATTCTTTCTGCGACATTTTCTGGCTCTCCATGAGTCTTTTAATACGATCTTTCATGTTGGCAATGTGGTCTGTTACTGTTTTCGGTTTTTTAAATTGCATACAAAGGTACACATTGTTATTCAAAACACCAAATTTCACATTTAAAAATTGAAAATTTCATCACGGCTCTACATTTGCAAATGTATTGTACACAATTCTAAATGTGCATCTTCAGTTATTTACAAATCTGAATGCACATTGTTGAAAAGGTGCTTATATTCATGTTAAAGTAGCTTATTTTAATAAAAGTCTGTTAAAAACAGGGTGCTATTGACTTATAGTACAAAATTACGATAATTCAACTCTTAAAAGGGCGCAATGTTAACAAAAACGGCAGTTCCTTTAGCATATCACCTATACACATCATTCATGACAACCTTATTTATGGCTGAGTTTACGTGTGTTATATATGCGTGTGCGCCATGCATATTTCTGCGTACATATATGCGAATTTACAAATGTATATTTGCAAATGTGTGGTGTGGGTTTCACGGTATATATTTACATTCACAAATGTATATTCCCAAAGTGCGCTTATTGGAGAGGGTGCGGTTGGATAATAGTAAATTTACATTTACAAAGTGAAATTAATTGGGGTGCGGACAAAACGTTCTTTGAACGACAAAGAGGCGTTGTTTTATTCTCCTTTCAATAAAACCGACCGTCTGTCAACGCCAATGTTTTTACGCTATTCTCAGAGCATATACAACAGGTATAACACACTAACGCACAAAAGAAAAAGGGCAAAAATGCCCTTTCACCCATGATTCGCTTCCAGAAAATAATCAGTGTAAAATAAAGAATACAAGCTCCTGAAGCAAGCTGTCCGGAGCGGTTCTGCACCCTCCGACACCCTTTCCGGCTGCATCAGTTTTACGTATTTCATCCAAAATTTGCATTACCTTCATTCCCGAATAGTTGTTGCGTGCCGGCATAATGTCACGCCGCACCTGCCATTCACTCTTGCCAAGCCATTGCGCCACTCCCCTGTCGCTCTTGTCCGGCGAGTAAAACGCCATCATCACATCAGAAAAAAATGTAAACATTATTGACAACGATGCGGGTAGCGCGAATGTACGGCTGTTGCCCTGGTAATACTTCACTATCTGCTGTGCGCGTACAATGTCGCGGGCTGCCAAAGCGGACACAAGTTCAAAGTCGTTGAACTCCCTGCTCATGCCGGTCACCTCCTCCACATATGCCACGTTTACCGATTTGTTGCCTGCCGGCAGCGAGACAACGAGTTTGTCCATCTCGGACGCGAGCCTGCTGAGGTCGCTTCCCACATGTGCCACCAACATCCTTACGGCATCCTCTTCCGCCGTGGCGCCTTTGTGTTTGAGATACGAGGTCACAAATCCGGGAAGCTGGCTCTCCCACAGTTTTTTGCTCTCGTACATCACCCCTGCCTTCTGTATGGTTTTTGCCACAGATTTGTTGCGGGCCAACGTTCCGTTCTTGTGGCACATCACAAGTACCGTGGTGGGAGTCATGTGCTGAAGGTAAGCCTCCAGGCCGTCCAAGGAGCGCAACATCTGAGCCTCGCGCACCAACACTACACGCCTCTCCGCCATCATGGGATAAGCCCTTGCCAAATCCGCCACTTTCGCCGCATCGGTCTCCAGGCCATACACAACGTCGAGGTTGAAGTCCTTCTCCTCTGGTTTGAGCAGCGAGTTGACAATAAAATCGCTCAGCATATCTATATAATAAGGTTCGTCGCCCATAAGATAGTATATGGGCGCCACCTTTCCGGCGCGTATGTCGCGCACTATCGCTTCGTACGATATACCTTGAACTGCCGCCATGTCAATAGTCGAACTTTAGGTGGCGGACAGTCTTCTTGTCCTGCTTTATCATCTCCAATGCCTGTATGCCTATTTCGACATGGCCTTTCACGAACGAGGCCGTCACCACCTTGTCGCTGTCGCATGTCTTCACTCCGTCCGGAGTCATGGGATTGTCGCTTACCAGCAGCAACGCGCCCGTGGGAATGCGGTTGGCGAACCCGCAGGTAAAGAGTGTGGCGGTCTCCATATCCACAGCCATAGCCCGTGTGGTACGCAGGTACTCCTTAAAACGCTCGTCGTACTCCCACACACGCCTGTTGGTGGTATAGACGGTACCTGTCCAATAGTCGCGCCCCAAGTCGCGGATGGCGCTGGATATGGCTCGCTGCAGCATGAAAGCCGGCAGAGCCGGCACCTCAGGAGGAAAATAGTCGTTGCTCGTGCCCTCTCCTCTTATGCCGGCTATCGGCAGCACAAGGTCTCCCTTGACCGTCTTTGCCGATATACCTCCGCACTTGCCCAAAAACAGGCACGCGCGCGGCTTTATGGCACTCAGCAGATCCATGATGATGGCTGCGTTGGGGCTTCCCATGCCGAAGTTGATGATGGAGATGCCGTCGGCTGTGGCCGTGCGCATATTGGACGAGTAGTCCGGAGCGGGAACGTTCAGACGTTCGCAGAAGATGTCCACATAGTTGTTGAAATTGGTGAGCAAGATGTATTCGCCAAATTCGTCAAGGGGCTTCTGCGTATAACGCGGCAACCAGTTCTCCACAATTTCTTGCTTGGTTTTCATAATCCCTCCTGTCTTTTTCCTCTGGTGCAAAATTACACATTATATGCGAAACGGCAAAATCTTATTCTCCGGGTTCTCTGCATTTCCCGCAAATTTTCACTAACTTTGCGGCGTGGTACACATCGTAAACGCTACTGTATATGGAGACCCTCAACCTGCCAGAGACTGAACTGAGGACTAAGACGAAAGACGGCAAGACGCTGGTTTTCGACCCGTTGCGCAGGAGATACGTCACCCTCACGCCGGAGGAATGGGTAAGACAGCGCTTTGTGCGCTTCCTCATTGAGCATAAGGGATATGCAGCCGCATGCATAGGAAACGAGGTGTCTCTCTGCCTTAACGGCACACGCAAACGATGCGACTCCGTGGTGTACGACCTCCACGCCGTGCCGGCCATGATAATGGAATACAAGGCTCCGGATGTGCCCATCACACAGAGCGTGTTCAACCAGATTTGCCGTTACAACATGGCTCTGAAGGTGAGGTGGCTGGTGGTGAGCAACGGGCTGCAACATTACTGTTGCCACATTGAATACGAAAGCGGAACATACTCGTTCGTCCCGGAGATACCTTCTTTTTCTGCGGTGACGGGCATCACGCCTTGAATGATGTCAGCGGAGGTTGTCCCTCCGGCCTAAGTCCTATTCAAACACCAGCATCGTCCAGTACATGAGGCCGGGAACCGTAAGTTCCACTTTGTCGCCCTCCTGGGTGAACTGCAGTTCCTGCATGGCTCCGCCGTAATAGTCCGGGCTTGCCACGTACACGTGGCTCACCTTGCGTCCGGGCGTAAAGCTTACAGGCATATCGCTGATGGTGGCAGGCGTGGGCATGTTGCCTTTCAAGTCGCGCCAGCTGAGGCTGTTCGCCTTGGTGAAGTTGATCAGGTGCAGCACCAGCCTGTCGTCCATCTCACGCGCTATGGAGGTGATGCCCCCCAACTGGGGAGCCCATCCGTTGATGGTGTACTTGCCCGAGGTGTCTGTGGGCA
>CAVHCL010000092.1:0-3531 GCA_963634425.1 Bacteroidaceae bacterium | reverse complement strand
GGTGTTGAGTTTGCCGCCGTCGCGCAGCACGTTCTCGTATGCCGTCAGGAAATCGTAGTAACGTGTGATGCGGTTCTTCAGCGTGGCGTTCATGGTAAGTCCGCCGTACGGGAAGTACTCGCGGCACAGCATGTGGTCGCCGCCGAGCTCCAGATGGCTGCCTCCCAAAGCAAACATCACGGCATCCGTAAGGAGCACTCCGGGCATGTTGAAGTCGCGGTTGTCGCACTCATAGTTCATGTATGCGGCAAAGACAGTCTTCAGCGTATCCTTGCCGTACTTGTTGTTGGCCTCTATCACCTTCAGCAGGTGGTCAAACTGGTCTTCGTCCGCCCACAGCTCGTTGTAGAGGAAGTCCACGCCGCCCGACTTTGCTATCTTCTCCGCTCCGTAGCTGCTCACGGCATTCATCACGAGGCGTTTGTCGGGCCTGTCCTTCTTGATGCTGCGGATAAACGTGTAGTAGGCGGTGGGAAAATCCACGAGCGCGCCCGAGGACTTGTATCTGGTGCCGCGGTAGCCCAATTGGTCTATGTGGAAACCGTCAAAGTCAAGATGTCCGTACACCTCCTCGTTGCGTTCCTTCAGGTATGCCGTCCACTTCTGGTTGGAGGGGTCCAGCAGATGGATGTCGCTTTTCCAAGACGAGGGCAGGTCGTGCGTGTCGTGCTGCGTGCGCGCCGCATCCTTGAAGACATACCAACTGTCGTCCACGCCGTCTTCCCCGGCATCCTCAAGCGCGCCGTAACAAAGGTTGTAAAACATTGCCTTCATGCCCCTCTTGTGTTGCGCGTCTATGTAGTTGCGCACACTGCCGGTGTATATGGTGCGGTTGGCTATGTCCTTGTATGCCTGCATCTCGCCGTCGGCGTTTCCGCCCCAGGGCCAATGGTGCTTGTAGTGCCAGTCCTGGAACTGCACTCCGTTTATGTGGCATCTGCACAGCCAGTCCATCTCCGCGCCCACCACCGACGGTGTCTTGTCGCTGCCAAACGTGGCCACGAAGCCGTACCTTGGGAAGCGTCTCCAGTCGCTGCTCACGTCTACCGCCACAGTGCCTCTCACCACCTCCACACCATCGGAGACGCCTGTCTGGCAGACCTGCACCATGTAGCCTGTGAAGTCTTTGTCCGGGGTCTGCCATTCCCACGTCTTGCCGTTTAACGGATGCTCGTGTATCACCTGCCCCAAATGCATGTAGCGCACTATGCCGGAAGCCGTACCGGCTCCCGTGTACGAGAACTTGACGACGGCTCCGGGGTGATAACAGGCCGAATCCGTACTGATAACCATGGTGAGGTTGGCTTTTTGCAACGTGGGGGTATTATAGACGGGAGCGTGCTTGAAAACTATGCTGTCCAGGGAAGCTACATCAAACGTCTCCTCTCTGCCGTCGGCCGTGTAAAGGGTGACGGACTGCTGCGCCCTTGCCGGCATGGCACACACGCCTGCCAGCAACGCCGCCGCCAAAAATCTGTATCTGACCATCTGTGATTTCCTTTTGTCTTATTGCGCAAAGTTAACGCTTATTTTCCAAACAGACAACGAAAGTTGGGACAAAACACAAAAAAAGGATTCAATATCATCGCTGACCTTGAATCCTCACCTTAAAATCTAATACCATGAAAAACACTTTTTGCTATATCATGCGGTGCGTACGGGACTCGAACCCGTGACCCCATGCGTGACAGGCATGTATTCTAACCAGCTGAACTAACGCACCATATATCATCCTGAGCGGCACAGAAGACTGGCATCTTCCCACTGACTCCCTCTGATGTCCATCATGTGTAAGAGCGGAAAACGAGACTCGAACTCGCGACCCCAACCTTGGCAAGGTTGTGCTCTACCAACTGAGCTATTTCCGCAATCTTGTCGTGGGCAGGGACAGATTCGAACTGCCGAAGCCGTGAGGCAACAGATTTACAGTCTGCCCGTTTTAACCACTTACCTACCTACCCAATACATCAGCCTCCGCCGATGTGGTGACTCCTGCAGGATTCAAACCTGCAACCTTTTGATCCGTAGTCAAATGCTCTATTCAGTTGAGCTAAGGAGCCATCCGTATGTCTTGTGGGCGTTGACGGATTCGAACCGCCGACCCTCTGCTTGTAAGGCAGACGCTCTGAACCAGCTGAGCTAAACGCCCCCGACATTTCGTTTCTTCAATGCCCCTCGCTTGGGTCATCATTTCCGAATTGCGATGCAAAGGTACGTCCTTTTCCGCTATTGTGCAATACCTTTCGCCTTTTTTTTTCCGGAATTTTCCTCATTTTTGTCTCCACACATTATTATATTATATAGCGTGCGCGAGGCATATTGCGGAAGCCACCCCGGGGACAAGTCAGATGCTCAGCACCTCCAGGTCGTCGATGAGTTCCTTCTTCACCGGCTTGTCGCTCTTTATGGCGTTGGAGAACGGCACATACACCACCTCGTCGTTCTTTATCCCTATCATCACGTTGCGCTGCCCCTCCAGGATGGCCTGTACGGCACCCACGCCAAGCCGGCTTGCCAGGATGCGGTCGCCCGCGCTCGGACTGCCTCCGCGCTGCAGATGCCCGAGTATGGACACGCGCACGTCAAACTCAGGATAGCCTTTCCTCACCCTGTCGGCATAGTACATGGCTCCGCATTTGGGGCTCTCGCTCACTATTACGATGCTGCTGGACTTGCTCTTGCGTATGCCCCGTCCTATGAAACGCTCCAGCTGGTCGGCGCCTGTGCTGTCCTCGGGTATGATGGCGGCCTCCGCCCCCGCGGCTATGGCGCTGTTCTGTGCCAGGAAACCGGCGTCCCTGCCCATCACCTCCACAAAGAAGATACGTTCGTGGCTTGTGGCCGTGTCGCGTATTTTGTCCACGCACTCCATTATGGTGTTAAGGGTGGTGTCGTAGCCTATGGTGCTGTCCGTGCCGTTGAGGTCGTTGTCTATGGTTCCGGGCAGGCCTATGCACGGCACGTCGAACTCCTCGGCAAAGATGCGCGCGCCTGTGAGGGATCCGTTGCCGCCTATCACCACCAGGGCGTCTATGCCGTTGTCCGTCATGTTGTCGTAGGCTTTGCGCCTGCCCTCAGGAGTCTCAAACTCGTGGCTGCGGGCGGTCTTCAGTATGGTGCCTCCGCGTTGTATGATGTTGCTCACGTCCTCGGTGGAGAACTCGCGTATCTCTCCGTTGATAAGCCCCTCGTAACCGCGGTAGATGGCCATCACACGGAAATCGTTTGCTATGGCGGCGCGCGTCACGGCGCGTATGGCCGCATTCATGCCCGGGGCGTCCCCTCCGCTGGTGAGTATCCCGATACAATTGATCTTTCTCATGTTCCTGAATTTTTTTTATACCTTAAACTTTGCGCTGCAAAGTTAGCAAGAAAAAACGAGACTCGGGCTCACTTTTGCATAAATCCTCCGCACACTTCTGATGTTGAATATTTCGGTTGGGGTTTCTTCCATTGTGCGCTTAGTTTTTCTTCCATTTCGTGGTTGGCTTTTGTGCCGTTCCGACGGCAGTTTTTATGGGGTCGCATGGC
>CAVHCL010000091.1:17997-20446 GCA_963634425.1 Bacteroidaceae bacterium | reverse complement strand
ATGTATGTGGAGCAACAGATGTTTGCATTGGAGGAAAAATATTGGCTTTGTGAACCCAACGTGAGATTAGGAAGTTTGTTGTTAAGGGAAATGGAACTTGCGGGCAACTTCGGGCATTATGACGAACGCAACAAAGCATTCAACCGCAAGAACAGGTTTATGTTGTATTGGCACAATGTCAGCCGTAATTTTCTGTTTTTCAAATTTGCTCCAAGCGAGGCGCTATGGACGCCTATATGGAAACCTTGCCATTTCCTTTGGAGAAAAATTAAAGGGTATCAATAAATAGAATTCATGTTTTACAAAGTCTCCAAACGTATTTTTGATTTCGTGTGTGCCAGTATAGGCATCATCGGCACATCCCCTATATGGATTTTGAGTATCCTCCTTACAGAACTTAGTGACCCAGGACCGTTGTTCTACTTTGCCAACCGTGTGGGCAAGGACAACAGGCGGTTCAAGATGTGGAAGTTCCGCTCTATGCGTGTGGCAAGGGATGCCGATGAGGCCTCACTGCGACCCGACCAAGACCGTATCTTCCGGTGGGGCAAAGTGATGCGTCGGCTGAAGATAGACGAACTGCCGCAGTTGCTGAACATCCTGAACGGGACGATGTCTGTAGTGGGGCCTCGTCCGGCCGCTGTGGACCAGGCGGACATCACCCGAGGAGGCGAGAATGCCATTGCAGCCACTGTACCATGCGGCTTGACTTCGCAATCAAGTCTGTGGGACTATATCTACGGTGACCGGTTCGCCGACGAGGAGGAATACAACGAAAAGGTCTTGCCGGTCCGTCTGAAACTGGACGTGTATTACGTGAGGAACGCCTCTTTCTTTGGCGACATCAAACTGATTGTCTGGACTGTGACGGCAATACTCTACACCGCCTGTGGCAAGTATCCGCAGTGGATGCACGACAAACTGGTGGAGTACTCGAAGAGCGTGTGACACGTGACATATAAGCATAAAAAACATTGAATGATTATGAAGTACTTGATAGTGGTGGCGCACCCCGACGACGAAGTGCTGGGAGCAGGCGCGTCAATAAGAAAATGGACGCGCGAGGGAGATGAAGTGGACGTGGCGATAATGTGTACGGAAGCCAAGGCCCGCGCGTTCCGCCCGTCGGATGCCGAACTGGAAGGGGACACTGACAATGCGACGGACTACATAGGTGTAAGCGGGAAGTACGAGGGCACGTTCCCCAACATAGAGATGAACACGGTGCCGCACCTGCAACTGGTGCAGTTCGTAGAGAACGCCATTCGCGAGAGCGAACCGGACATTGTAATCACGCATCACCCGGCGGACACCAACAATGACCATTTGCAGACAAGCATGGCGTGCCAGGAGGCGGTGCGCCTGTTCCAGCGCCGTCCTGAGGTGAAGCGCGTGAAGGAGTTCTGGTATATGGAGGTGCCGTCGTGCTCGGAGTGGGCTGTCAACGATGCCATGAATCTTTTCCGTCCCAACTGCTATGTGGAAGTCGGCAAGGAAGGTGTCGATGCGAAAATCAAGGCTCTGTCAATGTACCGCGGTGTGATGCGCCCATATCCGCACCCCCGTAGCGCGGAATACATAGAGGGTCTCGCCGTCATGCGCGGAGGGCAGTGGGGAAGCGTGTATGCGGAAGCGTTCCAGGTGGTGTTGCGCCTTTATTGACCACGTTGTCCGGGACATACTTACGAGAAAGGTCAAAGGCGGATGTGCAAGATGGAGTGTCTTGCGCGTCCGCCTTTGGGCGTTTTATAGCGAACATTAAAAAAATCAAAGAAAACTTAGGAAACTCATCATTTTTCAGAAATCATTACACAAATGGAACTACCTCGTCAAACCGGAGTAAAAAGTTCAACTTATTTTTTTGTAACCATTACTGAATATGTGTTGTAAATTGCTTGTAGATGTGAGAAATTGATGTTACCTTTGTCGTTGCAAGCAATAAAAATTCAAATGTGGGCACACTAAGGATGAGGGCAACAAGCCGGAATTCACTCAAATTCTAAGATAAGCAAATGAGAACAGGACAGATACTTGCAAAGCTATTGCAGGCTATGATACGTTACGACAAAGGTGATGCCAGACGCATTCAGCATTTGGTGAAAGTGCACGACTTCGCACGGACGATAGCCATTGCAGAGGGGATGGACGATGAGGAACGCTTTGTACTTGAAGCGGCTGCCATCTTGCACGATGTGGGCATCCATGCGGCGGAAGCCAAGTACGGGAACTGTAGTGGTAAGCACCAGGAGGAACTGGGTCCCGACGAGGCACGCAAGGTATTGGACGGTGCCGACGGCTTTACATCTGAGCAGACAGAAAGAATCTGTTGGCTTATAGCGCATCACCACACCTACACCAATGTCACTTCCAAGGACCATCGCATTTTGCTGGAAGCCGACTTCTTGGTCAACTCTTTTGAGGATAACACCTCGCGGGATGGCATCGTAGC
>CAVHCL010000091.1:12256-17987 GCA_963634425.1 Bacteroidaceae bacterium | reverse complement strand
TGACGGGATGATTATGAAGAATAGTAATCCATTAGTTCTGGCTGGCTAACAAGGTGAAGCCTTTGAAGAACAAACAGTGAGGCAATGGCGCATCACCTCCCGCAATTACGTGTCAAACGACGCAAGGACAATGTCCCTGATGAGACTTAACTCCTTTCGGTTGACACCGAAGTTTGTGATGCGCGATATAGTCTGGTTGAAATACTTTACACGCTCTTTCCTGTCCTGGATGTCCTCCATGGTGTTGCGGAAACAGGGCAGAGCCTCTTTCCAGTTGCCGTCCGCTATGTGTAAATAGCCTGTCCACAAGCTCATGTCTTGGCTGCTCAGCTTGTCGTGCTTTGCCAATACGCCGAGATAGTGCCTTGCCGTATCCATGCGTTTGGAGCTCAGTGCGCAATACATGGCAATGGTGAAGAAACTCACGTCGTCGCCGAAGTCGTCAGAAATCCTCTCCGTCACAGTTTTGAGAGCCTCGTCGTAATGTCCTGTCTTGGCCAGCAGTACACATAGTTCGCGTAAGATGCCGAGGTTGTCGGGCACTAACGAGCACATACGTTTAAGCATAGCGAGACGGTCTTCGTTGCGCCCGAGCCTGGAAAGGCACTCTTGTATCTCGGCAAGGTATGCTATGTTGTCTTCGTCCAACAGTTCCGCTTGTCTGAAATGCTGAAGCGCCGCATTGACATTGCCGGCGTCTTTTTCGCATTCCGCCATCTGCGCCAAGAAAGGCGCGTCGCACCGGATGGAGTGCAGCAGTTCGTTGAACAACTCCAAAGCGTCCGCATAGCGTTTGGCGGAGTGTAGCGTAAGTGCCGTTTCCAGCTTGTCTTCGTCGGTAAAGGATGCGTGCAGGTAGGGCAGCTCCCACAACACAACCTGCTCCAAAACGTTGCGGTCGCCAGAGAACAGCGAGTGGGCGAAGAACCTCTGCAGGTTTCTCACCGTCCTCGACATAGGCGAGAGATGTATGTCGGGAACGCCGGCAATATCTCCGGCGGACTCTATCATCTTTCCCAGCCGGCCTTTCATCTTTGCATTGGATATGATGTCAATGAAACATACCGTGTCTATGTCGCACCACATCTTGGAGGTTTTTTCTATGAGTTTCGCTATCGTGTCGTCGTCCGTGCCGGAAACAGCTTCAAGGACAATGGGAGAATAAAGGCGTATGGGTGCGAACCAGTGGGAGACATCTTTCAGGTACACACTGCTGTGGCACATCTGCGACGCCAGATCCATGCCAGAGTCGAGACTCTTCTCAATCCTTTTTTTCTCGAAACGCAGTTTTATCTCCATTGTCTTGGCCACATATTCCATGATGTCGACTCCTTTGGACGACAGCTCAAGCACTTCCTTTTGCTCCTCTTTCCAGTATAACAGCGACAGCGACATCCTTGCCAGTTCCCTCTGCAGTTCCGGGATGTAATGCGCCAGCCTTCCATGTCCTATGTTCTTGAACACGCTTTTGTCCATGAAAGGGAAGTCCTTGTGCCGGTGGGCCAACAACAGGAGGCAGGAGACAGCGGTAGTTTCCAACAGCGTGTCTTCTCCACTGCCGTAGGCGCACTCGTACAGAAGGCGCATCTTCTCAACGTCGGGATATTCCCACACGGAGAGGAAAAGTGCCCCTATGAGGTGCTGCTCAACGTCTCTGTTCTGCAACGTGAGAAAGTCGTACCACTTGGCTGTGTCGCTCCGTCTCCACAGAGGCGATGTGAAAAGAAGGTGGAAGATGCTGTCCTCCAATGCGCTTTGCTCCAACGGATCTGTGCACTCCCGCCATTTGCGCATGAGGGTGTCGTCAATGTTGTCGCCGTACTTCTCTTTCAGCGAATTGTAGATTTTGGAATATGCGTCCGTGTTTTTGTCTATGCGCAATATGCGGTCGGTCTGCATGAGTAGCCTCGCCGCTTCCTGAATGAAAACAAACTGGCGTTGCTCGCAATCCTTGTCTTTGCCTGCCGACAAAATGAATTTCAGCATACTGAAGTAGTTGTCCACCAGTGTCTGGCAGAGCATTTTCAGTTCGTCGCTGGAACATCTTACCGTCAAAGCCTGTAGTGTTTCAAAAGCGGACGACAACTGGTAAGAGCGTAAGTTTTCCAAGCACTCGTTCTTTAGCTTTTGTCTGGTGATGTCGTCCATGGGCAATGTCACTTTACATTGTATATAAAGTCTTCTCTGCTGAAAGCGTAAGGCAGAGCTTTGCGTCCGCGCAGCCAAGCAGCCGCTGAGTCCACGTCATTGCTGTCGACATGCGAGGGAGACACTATGGGAGCAAGCTTTACGGAGTCTGCCACACTGGAGGGAAACCCGTATTCTTCCACAAGTATCTTCCGCACACTGTCAGATTTTTCACCATTGTTCATTCTCTCCACCGACAAGGAGAGAATACGGTGGAAAAGCAGAAGTTTGGCATCCGTAGCGGAGTCGTTGCAAAGGCTGTCGCTCACCACCCATGTTCCAAACTTGGGCTTGCCGTTGCGGCTGCGGAAAAGTCGCCGTCCGGCATCCGCGGCCATCCAGGAGGAATAGGGATCGCACATCATTGCGCCTTCCAGAAGTCCTGTCCGCATCATCTCGGCACGCAAGCGCACATCGTTTATTTGAGGACGGAACAACTGGTCGTACTCCATCTTGGCAGAGTCAACCATGCGGTCGCACCAATAGTCTGTAATACAGAGGCGCGACACAGCCACCATTTGTTCCTTCATCTGCGCTAAACTGTTAGTTCTCTTGCTTCTATGGGCGATTAGCGAGACTTCTTCTTCTGTGGCAAGAAACGATCTTGCCAACGGATACAGGCGAATTGCCCTTATGAGGTCTGTCCATGCCACATCGGTGTGTCTGTATGCCACGGCTGTGTCCACATCTGCCTGTGCGTTGTAGCGCAACAGCTTCATGACAAGCCCCATGGAGTCCGGTATGCCGGTACGCGAGGCATAGAACACTGGCAGGCAACTCATGGTGGGCATCACGGCTATGCGGAGGGTGTCGGTGCGGGAGATGCTGTCCCGGGAAGAAAGCATCGCCTCCCGACGGTGTGTGCAGGAGGCGATGAATGTGTACAATAAGACCAAGGACACGCTTCCTGTCGTCAATATCCGCATCTTCCGGCGCATAGACCCGGTCTTGCCGGATATCTTGCGGAAAGTGTCCCTTGTGTCCATATAGCGTGTGCTGCGTCTTTATCCCTTAATGGCGGCTACGCCAGGCAGAACTTTTCCCTCGATAGCCTCAAGGAGAGCGCCACCGCCAGTGGAGATGTAAGAAACCTTGTCGGTGAGTCCGAACTTGGTACAGCAAGCTACAGAGTCGCCGCCACCGATAAGTGAGAACGCACCCTCTGCGGTAGCTTTGGCTATGGCATCGCCTATTGCCTTGCTGCCTGCGGTAAACTCGTCGCACTCGAAGCATCCGGCAGGACCGTTCCACAGGATGGTCTTGGCTCCCTCTATGGCCTCGGCAAACTTATTGCGGCTCTGAGGACCTGCATCCAGTCCCTCATATTCGGCAGGGATGGCATTGGACGGGAACACCTCTATCTTGGCACCGTCTTTCACGCAGAAGTTGGCGAAGTCGTAGTCTGTACAGCAGACAGAGTCCACGCCGAGCACAAGTTCCACGCCATTCTCCTTTGCCGTCTTTTCCACGTCAAGGGCAACGTCCAGTTTGTCCAGCTCTACTATAGACTGTCCTATCTCGCCGCCGTGAGCCTTGGAGAATGTGTATGTCATGCCGCCGCACAGTATCAGTTTGTCCACCTTGCCGAGAAGGTTCTGTATGATGCCTATCTTGGAGGAGACCTTTGAACCGCCCATGATGGCTACGAAAGGACGCTTGATGTCGCTGAGCACATTGTCAACAGCCTTCACTTCCTTCTCCATCAGGTAGCCCAGCATCTTGTTGTCGGCGTCAAAATAGTCTGCGATGACTGCCGTGGACGCATGCTTGCGGTGTGCTGTGCCGAACGCGTCCATGACGTAGCAGTCGGCATAGCTTGCCAACGTCTTGGCGAACTCTTTCTGACGGGCTTTCATCTCTTTCTTGGCTGACTCGTATACGGGGTCTTCCTTGTCTATGCCTACAGGCTTGCCCTCCTCTTCGGGATAGAACCTGAGGTTCTCCAACAACAAAGCTTCGCCCATTTTCAAGGCGGCTGCTGCATCGGCAGCCTTTGCGCAGTCGGGAGCGAAAGAAACGGTAGCTCCCAACGCTTTGCTTACAGCATCCTTTATTTGTCCCAGAGAAAGCTTGGGGTTGACTTTGCCCTTGGGCTTGCCCATGTGGCTCATGATGATGCACGCACCACCGTCGCTCAATATTTTCTTCAACGTGGGGAGTGCGCCACGTATACGTGTGTCGTCTGTAATCTCACCGTGCTCGTTGAGGGGCACATTAAAGTCCACGCGGACAATCGCTTTCTTACCTGCGAAATTGTAGTCGTTGATATTCATTGTCTCTTGGTTTAAAAATATAAATGTTTTATTTGTTGTTACAGTCGTTAAGTTGTGCTTTATACCGGTACTGGTTGTACCGACTGTACGTCACCGCCACAAGGAAACGCGCGGAATATCATATCTACTCCTCGGGTTTCATGTTGGTGTACACAGTCTGCACGTCGTCAAACTCCTCCAGTTTGTCCACCATCTTGTTGATGGTCTCCCGTTGTTCCGGAGTCACGTCCTTCAAATCGTTGGGGATATAGGTGAACTCTCCTCCAACATCCTCGTATCCGTCGGCTTCCAGTTTTTTCTGGATGGCGTTGTAGCTTGTAGGCTCGCCGTATATGGTGATTGTGCCTTCTTCCTCGTCTTCTTCCCAGTCTTCTTCCACTCCGCAGTCTATCATCTCCAAGATGAAGTCGTCCATGTCCATGCCGTCCTTCTTCTTGAATGTGAACACGCATTTGTGGTCGAAGAGGAATGCCAGCGAGCCTGTGGTGCCCATATTGCCGCTGAATTTGTTGAAAATGCTGCGCACGTCGGCTACTGTGCGTGTGGTGTTGTCTGTCAGGGTATCCACGAATACAGCCACTCCGTGTGGACCGTATCCTTCGTAAGTAACGCTCTTGTAGTCGCTTTGGTCTTTGCCCATGGCGTTCTTGATGGCGCGTTCGATGTTGTCTTTCGGCATATTCTCACGCTTGCACACAGCTATCACCGAACGCAGTGCCGGATTGTTTTCCGGTTCTGGTCCGGCGGCTTTCACTGCTATGGCTATCTGCTTGCCCAGACGCGTGAAAGTCTTGGCCATGTGTCCCCACCTCTTCAGTTTGGTGGCTTTGCGGTATTCAAATGCTCTTCCCATTGATTTTATTATATTGTTTTATATTGTTTTGGTATTTTGATGTTTTATCTCAGAACTGCGCCCAACTGCTTGGTCAACTGTTGTATGAGCCTGTTCATTATTGACTCTATCTGCTTTTCGTTCAAAGTCTTCTCGTTGTCCTGAAGCACGAAGTTCACTGCATATGACTTTTTGCCTTCCGGCAGGTTCTTGCCCTCGTACACGTCAAACAGACTCACGGCTTTCAGCAGTTTTTTCTCCGTCTGGTAGGCTATGCGCTCTATGCTGGAAAATTCCACATCCTTGTCTATGAGAAGAGCCAGGTCGCGGCTTACGGCGGGGAACTTGCTTATTTCCCTGTATGTGACATTCGTGTTTTTAGTGACTTTCATCAGCCGCTTCCAACACAGCTCCGCATAATATACCGGAGACTCTATGC
>CAVHCL010000091.1:0-12246 GCA_963634425.1 Bacteroidaceae bacterium | reverse complement strand
ACTCTATGCCGAACGCCTGTTGTATTTTAGTGCTTACAATGCCCGCTTCCGCAAGGATTTTACCGGAACGGTCGGTTACTGCGAGACTCTTCTGGAATATGTCTTTGTTGCCTTCTGCGAATACGAGCAGACCGAAAGGAACGCCCAAACGGACAAAGATGTTGATGACGTAAGCCTTCAGTTCCGCAAAGCTGCTGTCCTCGTCGCAGTGAGCCCAACTTCCGCACACCCTCTTTCCTGTCAGCCAAAGTCCCAAACGGTAATCTTCGCTGTAAGCGTCAAGAGCGTGCTTGATGACGAACGGGTCGCGGCTGCTGCTTACCCCTGGTATTATATCTGGACATTTGCGGTTCTCTTCGTACTTATAGCAGTTGCCGAACTCAAAGAGGCGCAGGTTGGCGTTCCTGTAATTGCAGTTGCGCGCAACGCTTTCAAGTCCTCCGAAAAGCAGTGTCTGGCGGAGGCTGTTCAAGTCTTGGCTCAAGGGGTTCAGCAGTTTCACGAGGTTCTCCTCTTTGTAACACTCCAGCTCCTTGTAGTAAGCCCCCTTCTGCAGACTGTTGTTGAGTATTTCGTTGAATCCCTCGCCCACAAGTTGCTCGCTTACAATATTCTGTAGTTTGTGGCTTCTGTCTGCATCGCTTTTAACGGAAAGCGAACTGTTGAGCGTGGTGGGTATTTCCACGTTGTTGTATCCGTATATCCTGAGGATGTCCTCCACCACATCGCACGGACGCTGCACGTCCACTCTGTAGGCAGGCACCGTTAGTCTCAGTCCGTCTTTGTCCTCTTCCTCTATTTTCATCTCGAGGCTCGTCACTATGCTCTTTACGGTCTCCCTTGCGATGTGTTTGCCTATCAGACCGTCTATGTAGGAGTATGTGATGTCTACATGGAAGTCGCACAATGGAGTAGGGTATATGTCCGTTATCTTCATGCTCACTTTCGCGCCTGCCAGTTCCTTGGCAAGGATGGCAGCCTGTTGCAGAGCGTATATTTGTCCGTTAGGGTCTATGCCGCGCTCAAAGCGGAAACTCGCGTCTGTGTTCAGGCCGTGTCTTCTGGCGCTTTTGCGTATGTATGTGGGATTGAAATACGCGCTTTCCAGCAACACGTTGACGGTGGTGTCGTATGTGCCGCTTCCCTTGCCTCCGAACACTCCGGCAATGCACATGGGCTCCTCCTCGTTGCAGATACAAAGGTCTGCGGCGGAAAGCTTATGCTCCACTCCGTCCAAGGTGACGAAGGGAGTCCCCTCCTCCAAAGTCCTCACTATCACCTTGCCGCCTTTTATCATATCCGCATCAAAGCAGTGCAGCGGCTGGCCGTACGCCATCATTATGTAATTGGTGATGTCCACTATGTTGTTGATGGGACGTTGCCCTACGGTTCTCAGTTTGTTCTGCAGCCATTCCGGACTTTCCTTTATCTGGCATCCAGTGAGCGTAATGGCGCAGTATCTTGGGCAGGCTTCGGTATTCTCCACAGTCACCTCTATTGGCAATTCTTCATTGTCCACGGCGAAAGCCTCGCATCCAGGACGGTGCAGCGAGGTCTTGTGTCCGTTCTGCACAAGCCAGGCGTAGAGGTCGCGCGCCACTCCGTAGTGGCTGCATGCGTCGGCTCTGTTGGGCGTGATGTCCACTTCTATCAGAAAGTCGCTGTCAATGTTGTAGTACTGCGCGGCCGGCATACCCACGGTGGCGTTGTCCGGCAGGACTATGATGCCGCTGTGGTCGGTGCCGATGCCTATCTCATCCTCGGCGCAAATCATGCCATAGCTTTCCACT
Organism: Bacteroidaceae bacterium; assembly: GCA_963634425.1. Classification (GTDB taxonomy): domain Bacteria; phylum Bacteroidota; class Bacteroidia; order Bacteroidales; family Bacteroidaceae; genus Physcousia. The sequence continues at coordinate 10,456 of CAVHCL010000091.1, read as the reverse complement.
CCGCGCAGTTTGCTCCGCTTTATGGTGAAATATTCGTCGCCGTCGTAAAGTTTTGTGCCTACTACAGCCACCACCACTTTTTGTCCCGCTGCCACGTTGGGTGCGCCGCATACTATCTGCAGCGGCTCTCCCTGTGCAACGTCCACGGTGCAAATGTGCATATGGTCGCTGTCGGGATGTGCCTCGCACGTGAGCACTTTGCCTATCCAAAGTCCTTCCAGTCCGCCTTTGACGCTCTGTACTTCCTCCACGCCGTCCACCTCCAGACCTATGCTGGTTAGTGCGTTCGCCACCTCATGTGCGTCAAGCGTGGTGTCCACGTATTCGCGAAGCCATTTATAGGATATGTTCATCGTTGTTTATTATATGTTAAATTGTATTTGCTGCGCAAAATTACGTATTTTCCATCGGATAGACAAAAAATAAACTCTTATTTCACGACACGGCGGGGAGTTACGTCCATTTTTCAAGCCATTTGCGTTTTTCGGAAAGTGCCACAATGCCGCCAGTCTTAGAAACGGCATCGGCCGCTACGGCAAGCCTACTCTTCCATTTGTACCAAGAACCACGGATTGTGCAGGTCTTCTTTGTTGTACACCAGCGGTCTGCCTGTGGTAGCGTCCGTGACCTTGCTTCCTGCGGCCCTTGCCACAGCATCGCCAGCGGCGGTGTCCCATTCCATGGTGGGAGCGTATCTCGGGTACGAGTCGGCGGAGCCTTCCGCCACCAAGCATATCTTGACGCTGCTGCCGCTGCTTATCAGAGTCACTTTGTCGTGAGTGCGCCGCATCTCGTCAACGAAAGCTTCTGTTTCCGGAGTAAGGTGGCTTCGGCTTGCCACTATCACATATCCGTCGTGGCTTCCATCCAAAGGCAGTGGCACAGACGTGGCATCGCCGTTTTTTTTCCAAGCTCCGTCGCCCACAATGCCGTAGTACAACACATCCTTCACAGGGACGTAGACCACACCCACCACGGGCGCACCGTCCTCCACAAGTGCAATGTTTACAGTAAATTCCCCATTTTTCTTCACAAACTCCTTTGTCCCGTCCAACGGGTCTACTATCCACAGTTGCCGCCAACGTTTTCGGTCTTCGTACGGATGATGTCTGCCTTCCTCGGACAACACCGGTATGTTAGTGTCCAACAGACAAGCGGCTATGCACTTGTGTGCGGCTTTGTCTGCCAAAGTCAACGGACTGTTGTCCGCTTTTTTCTCAACTCCGAAATTTTGGGAAGGGTCTGTGTATATTTTCATTATCTCCTTCCCTGCCTCCAGGGAGGCTTTTATGGCTATATTCAGTAATTCTTTCTTTTCCATAGTGCGTTTCTTTCTGTGGGTTCTACAACATCTTCAAAGCCATCTTTATCACTTTTTCCACATGCGCTTCGGGTTCGTCCGTTAAAATCTGCTTCACCACTTTGTGCACCGGGGCAGGCGAGAAGCCAAGCATTGTGAGTGCCTGTACGGCTTCGTCCATCACCTCCGCGTTTATAGCCAGTGCGGTGTCGTGCGTCCCGGCCGAGGTGGCGTCTATGCCAAGAGAGCCTATTTTGTCCTTGAGATCCACTATTATGCGCTGTGCGGCTTTAGGGCCTATCCCTTTCACCTGCCTGAGCATCTTGTCGTTCCCGTCGCCTATCACTCCGCACAGTTCGGCGGGAGTCATGGCAGAGAGCGTCATCCTCGCCATGCCTGCCCCTATGCCGCTGACACTGACAAGGAGGTTGAACAACTCGCGTTCCGTACGTGTGGCAAACCCCCACAGCTGGTATGCATCCTCGCGTATGGACTCCGTAATCCAAAGTTTCACCTCTTTGTCGTTCTGTATTGCGGAGAACGTGTTGAGGGTGATGTTCACTCCGTAACCAACGCCGCGGCAGTCCACCACAGCCAAAGTGGGAGATATTTCGGAGAGCTGCCCGTTGAGATATTCTATCATTTTTGTAAGTTTTATGCTTTGCGACGGCAAAGATATGGAAAATCAGTCAAAGACATGACAAAGGAGACGTTAAATAAGTTGGCACATATAATAAAAAGGTGCGAATGAACGTTATACTATCTGTGAACGCGCGAAAAATATTATCCGTCATATCTGTCCTCGTAAGCCTCAATATGTTGGCTACGATGAACGCCTTTGGTCTTTTCCCCACGTCTTTCGGAGGGGGAGTTGGGGCGGACTCCACAGACAACAAGAAAAAGCCTCTGTTCAGTGTGAGGAAAACCGGAACGGAGTCCAAGAAAGACCTGAAGAAGAAGACTGCCGACCTGAAAGACCCCGACAACCTGAAGACCGAGACGGTGTACGACGAGAATGACGACACATATACTGTGGGCACCACTTTGGATGCCACAGGAGCCACCGGCGGTAAGAAGGGTTCTGCGGGCAACCAGCCGTCCGCACCGCAGAAGCAACCTGCCGCAAGTCTCACTCCAGCCCGGGCTACAAGCTATCTCAACGCCCCTTTGTTGATGACTCCCGAAGAGTACCGCGAGTGGACTCTGAAAGAAAGCATGGCGGCATATTGGAGGCAGAAAAACGCCGAGTCTTTCGAGAATTCGGGAAAGAGCAAGTTTGACTTCACAGACATGCACTTTGACTTGGGGCCTGCGGAGAAGATATTCGGTCCTGGCGGCGTGCAGTTGAAGACGCAGGGAAGCGCCGAGCTGAAGGTGGGCGTGAACATGAAGAAGGTGGACAATCCCGCACTCGCCGCCTCGCGAAGGAAGACCACAGGGTTTGACTTCGATGAGAAGATAAACCTCAGCATGAACGGCAAGGTGGGCGACAAGATAAACCTCAACCTCAACTACAACACCGAGGCTACATTCGACTTTGACGCACAGAACCTGAAGCTGAAGTACGACGGCAAGGAAGACGAGATAATAAAGCTGATAGAGGCGGGCAACGTCTCATTCCCGAGCAACGTCAGCTTGGTGCCGGGAGTGAGCAGCCTCTTCGGACTGCGCACGGACGTGCAGTTCGGCAGACTGAAGATGCAGACGGTTGTAAGCCAGAAGAAGAGTGCCAGCAGCAGTGTCAGCAGCAAGGGAGGAAGCCAGACCACCAACTTTGAGTTCAGTGCCACCAACTACGAGGAGAACCGTCATTTCTTCCTCTCGCATTTCTTCCGAGAGCAGTTCGACAAGAGCATGAAGACCTTGCCTACCATAGCCAGCGGCGTCAATGTCAAAAGGGTGGAGATATGGGTCACCAACAAGACGAGCAACAACGAAAGCAACCGTAACATCATAGCGTTTGCCGACCTCGGCGAACCTTCCTACATCAGCAGTCCTTTGTGGGCCGGCACCGGGGCCAACGTCCCGAGCAACCGTGCCAACTCCGAATACGAAAGCCTCATCACATCCTACGCCGATGCCCGCGACATCTCGCAGGCAAACGCCGTGTTGGATGCCATACCCGAATTTGAGGGCAGCGTGGACTACGAAAAGCTACAGTCGGCGCGCAAACTGGGTTCAAGCGAATATTACCTCAACAGTGCGTTGGGGTACGTGAGTCTCAACACCTCCCTGCAGACCGACGATGTGCTTGCCGTAGCATACGAATACACATACGGAGGGGTCACTTACCAGGTAGGCGAGTTTGCCAGCGACCTCACCAACAACTCACAGGCTCTTTTCGTGAAACTGCTGAAAGGCACCACAGGAAGCCCCAAACTGCCGACGTGGAGGCTGATGATGAAGAACGTGTACAATCTGGGAGCCACCACTGTGCAGAAAGACAAGTTCCGTCTGGACGTGAAGTACCAAAGCGACTCCACAGGTGTCTACCTCACCTACCTTCCCGAAGACTCGCTGAAGAACACTCCGCTGCTCAGAGCCATGAACCTCGACCGCTTGGACGACAACAACAACGCCCATCCCAACGGACAGTTCGACTACGTGGAGGGGTACACCATCTGGAAGGGGAGGGTGATATTCCCCGTGGCAGAACCTTTCGGCGAACACCTCAGACAATGGATAGGCGACGATGCCACAGCGTCGAAGTACTGTTTCCCCGAGCTCTACGACAGCACAAAGACTGTGGCCAAGCAGATAGCCGAGCACGACAAGTTCATCATCACGGGAAGATACAAGGGAAACGCCGCCGGAGAGATTTATCTGGGGGTGACCAATGTGGCGCAAGGTTCTGTGGTGGTGACGGCCGGAGGCGTCACGCTCACCGAGAACACCGACTATACGGTGGACTACAACATGGGCATGGTGACCATCATCAACCAGAGCATTCTCGACGCTGGCACCAACATCAACGCCAGCGTTGAAAGCAACAACGAGTACGGGATGCAGCGCAAGACCATGCTGGGAGTGAACATGGACTACGAGCTGAACAAGAACCTCACGTTCGGCGGTACGCTGATGTACCTCAACGAGCAGCCCCTCACCACCAAGGTGAACATGGGGAGCGAACCTCTGAAAAACACTCTCTGGGGAGCACACATCAGTTGGAAGAAGGAAAGCCAATGGCTCACCGACATGATAGACAAACTCCCTATGGTGCAGTGCACGCAGCCCAGCCTTCTCACTTTCAACGGGGAGTTCGCCCAACTCATAGCCGGACAGAACCATAGCGTACAGGGCAACGCCTCGTATCTCGACGACTTTGAAAGCAGCAGCATCAAGAACAGCCTAACCCAACCGACATACTGGACCATGTCCAGCACTCCGAGCATGTTTGCGGAGAGCAAGCTCACCAACGACCTGGCGTACGGCTACAACCGCGCGTTGCTGGCATGGTATTACGTAGACCCCATCTTCACCAGACGCAGCAGCACTCTCACCCCCAGTCACATCAAGAGCGACCTCACACAGTTGTCCAACCATTATGTGAGGGAGGTGTACGAACGCGAGCTTTATCCGCAGAAGGCGCAAAACAGCTACACCAGCGCAACCAGCCTCAACGTGCTCAACCTCGCCTTCTACCCACAGCAGCGCGGAGCGTACAACCTTACCACTGACGTGGCTACGGACGGCAAACTGCTCAACCCCAAGGAGAAGTGGGGCGGAATGATGCGCAAGATGGACAACACGGACTTTGAGGCGCAGAACATTGAGTACATAGAGTTCTGGATGATGGACCCGTTTGTGTACAAGAAAGACCTGCCGGGCGACCACGGCGGCGATTTCTACATAAACATAGGCGAGGTTTCGGAGGACATACTCAAGGACGGAAAGAAATACTTTGAGAGCGGCATGCCCGTTGACGGCAACAGCCAGTACTGGACGGAAGGACTTTGGGGACGCGTGCCCAACACCACCAGCGTCACGTACGCCTTCAACAACGAGAAAGGCTCCAGGGCAAAGCAGGACGTGGGACTCAACGGACTCAACGACGATGAAGAACGCGCCTTTCCCACATACGCGGAATTCCTCAGCAAAATACAGCCCAAGGTAACTCCACAAGTGTACGACAGCCTGTTTGCCGACCCAGCCAACGACAACTACCACTACTACCGCGGCACGGACTTCGACAACCTGCACACATCCATACTCGACCGCTACAAAAGGGTGAATATGCCACAAGGCAACAGCGCGGACTCCGACACCAACCCCGAGTCGTACGAAACGGCATGGAAGAGCACACCGGACGTGGAAGACATCAACCAAGACTACACGCTCAACGAATACGAGAAATACTACCAGTACCGCATCAGCATACGTCCCGAGGACATGGTGGTGGGCAGAAACCACATCGCCGACATGCGTACAGCCAGCGTAAAGCTCCGCAACGGCAACACGGAGGACTGCACTTGGTACCTCTTCAGAGTGCCGCTCGGCGAATACGAGAGCAAGGTGGGAAACATCAACGACTTCACCAGCATACGTTTCATGCGGCTCTTCCTCACCAATTTCGAGGAGGATGTCATACTCCGTTTCGCCACCTTCGACCTTGTGCAGGGTGACTGGCGCACCTACGAGCAGGCTCTCTACCAGGGAGAGACACCAGCCGTAAGCGGCTCGCTGGAAGTCTGCACAGTGAACATAGAGGAGAACAATGACAAGGTCCCCGTCAACTACGTCCTCCCTCCTGGCATCAGCCGCATCACCGACCCCACGCAGACGCAGCTGGTGGAGAGCAACGAACAGTCCATGTCCCTGGTAGTGCGCAACCTCAGCCCCGGTGATGCGCGTGCCGTGTACAAGAACTGCAAGTACGACATGAGGCAATACCGCCACCTCCAGCTCTTCGTGCACGCCAACGCCTTGGCGGAGGACATCACCGACACGCAGGACGGGGAGACAAGCATATTCCTCCGTCTGGGTTCCGACTACAAGAACAACTTCTACGAATACGAGGTGCCTCTGAAACTTACACCCGAGGGATACTACGACAGGTACAGTGCTGTGGCCAGCAGGGAAGTGTGGCCCGAGGAGAACATGATGGACATCAACCTCGACATATTCACAGACCTCAAGAAGAGACGCAACGCGCAGGCAAGCCTCGGACTGGTTGGCATGAGCTCCGTGTTCTCCGACTACGATGCCGACAAGCCATCCAACAAGATAACCATAGTGGGCAACCCCTCCCTGGGTGAGGTGAAGACCATAATGATAGGCGTGCGCAACAACGGCAGAGCCGTGAAGAGCGTGGAGGTGTGGGCCAACGAGCTGCGTCTGCAGGAGTTCTCCAACAGCGGCGGATGGGCGGCGCAGGGAAACCTCAACCTGCAGGTGAGCGACCTGGGCAGCGTCAACGTCACCGCCAAGAAGGAAACGGCAGGCTTCGGCGGCATAGAACAGAGCGTGCAGGCAAGGAAGGACGAGGACAACTTCAACTACTCCGTCACCACCAATTTCAACCTCGGCAGGATACTCCCGCAGAAAGCGAAGGTGAGCGTGCCCATGTACTACAGCTACAGCAAGGAGACAGTCTCGCCCAAATACAATCCCTTCGACACGGACATGCTGCTCAAGGACGCCATAGACGCACTCGCCACCGGGACGCAGAAGGACTCGCTGCGCTCGCTCACAAACCACGTGGAGACCAACAAGAACATCTCCTTCAGTGGAGTGAAGGTAAACGTGGCTTCGCGCAAGCACCCCATGCCGTACGACCCCGCCAACTTCACATTCAACTACAGCCACTCGCGGCAGACCACCGAGGGGCAGACCACGGTCTACGAGCACGAGACTAACTGGAAGGGCGGCATGAACTATTCCTGGAGCCCCAACTGGAAGGCCTGGGAGCCGTTCAAGAACATCAAGGGCAAGAGCAAGTGGCTGGACATCGTCAAGGCGCAAAACCTCTCCTTCGCACCGCAGAGCCTGACCTTTGCCACGGACATAAACCGCACGTACTACGAACTGCAGGAACGCGACCTGGAAAACACCTCAGACCAAAGCTCCATCCCTGCCACGTTCAGCCAAAACTTCATGTGGAACCGCAGTTTCCAGATAAGGTGGGACATCTTCAAGGCTCTCCACTTCACCTTCCAGAGCTCCACCAAAGCGGAGATTGAGGAACCGTACGTACAGGTGAACAAGAGTCTCTACCCCGACAAATACGAGATGTGGAAGGACTCCGTGAAGCGGAGCCTCCGCCACTTCGGAAGACCTCTCGACTACAACCAGAGCGTGCAGATGAGTTACAAGCTGCCCATAGACAAGCTGCCTGTCTTCAACTGGGTCACCGCCGACGCTTCGTACAACGGCACATACGCATGGAAGAGGGGCAAGGAACTGGAAAACGGCTCTTCCCTTGGCAACGTGGTCAACAGCCAACGCACACTGAACCTCAACGGCAAGCTCGACTTGGTGAAACTCTACGAGCACAGCAGCTTCCTGAAAGAGGCCAACAAGAAGTTCTCCGCGTCCAACGCAAGGAGCGAGGCCAACAAGAAGAAAGCCGAGAAGCAGAAAGAGGAGGAGGCCAAGAAGAAAGCCAAGGAACAGGAAAAGCTGGAAAGGCAGCAGGCCGAGGAGGAAGCCGCCAAGACAGGCGTGCCGGTGGACTCCATACTTGCCAAGCGGAAGCCCGCAGCCGGCAAACAGACCAACGCGCGCGGCGTGTCGGACACGAAGAAGAAGACCAAGGGCTTTGCGCGGGAGGTGACGCTCCTGCCCGACACCGTGCTCAGCATAGCGCACGGACAAAAGTCGAAACGCATACGCGTGTCGGCGCTCGACAGCACAGGGCACACCTTCAAGATCAAATATAAAAAGGTGGACGAAAACACCATACTGGTCAAGAACAAGATAGCCGACTCCACCAACATAAGGCTCAACGTGGTGGCTCTGCCGCCCGCCTCGGAGAAGAAAATATACGCCTTGAGACAGGCCGCCGCCAGATTTCTGATGATGGCGCGCAACGTCAGCGTCTCCTACCGCAACACCTACAACCTCGCGCTTCCGGGCTTCATGCCCAACGTGGGCAGCATGCTGGGGCAGCACAAGGAGAACGGCATCTTCGCCCCCGGAGTGGGCTTCGGCTTCGGCTTCGTGGACGACGGCTACATAGACAAGGCCAAGAAACGCGGATGGCTGCTCTGCAACGACAGTGTGGCCACTCCTGCCACCACGTCGCAGACCGAGGACGTGCAGGTGAAGATTACACTTGAGCCATTCACCGACCTCAAGGTGGACGTCAACATGTCGCGCACGGCAAACAACAGCAAGAGCATACAATATATGTACACCGGATCGCCCATGACCCGGAGCGGCTCGTTCAACATCACCACGCTGAGCCTTAAGACGGCGTTCTCCTCACGCGGAAAAGCAGGGAACGGCTACTACAGTTCCGCCTTTGAGACGTTCAAGAGCAGCCTTGACGTGTTCCAAAAACGTGTGGAGCGGCAGTACGAGGGCGTGCGCTATCCGGCGGGCACTGGCATGTCGGGCTCTTTCAACCCGGAACTGGGCACTGTGGACAAGTACAGCGCCGACGTGATGATACCCGCCTTCCTTGCGGCATATTGCGGAGGAGGCACGTCGCGCAGCCTTGACATCTTCCCCGCCGTAACCAAGATGCTGCCCAACTGGACTGTCTCGTACAAAGGACTCAGCACGCTGCCGTGGATACGCGACCACTTCAAGTCCGTGACGCTCAGCCATGCCTACAAGAGTGTGTACGCCGTCGGATCGTACAACTCGTACAGCTCGTGGATAGAGAGCATAGGGGGAGGGAACGGACTCGGCTTCGTGCAGAACACCACCACGGGACTCTACCAGCCCAGTTCCATGTACGACATCAGCACGGTGAGCATCAACGAGTCGTTCTCGCCGCTGATAGGACTAAACGTGACGTTCAACAACAACATGACACTGAAGGCGGAGTACAGGAAGACGAGGGTGCTGTCGCTCAGCATCACCAGTGCGCAGCTCAACGAGACAGGCTCCGGCGACTTCGTGCTCGGGTGGGGGTACAAAATCAACGACTTCCGCATCTCTTCGCTCTTCCGCGGCGGCAAGGCAAGCGCCAAGCAGACCAAGAGGAACGCCCCCAAGAGCAAAAAGAAAAGCAACGCCAAGGAGAACGAAAAGGAAACCGCCAAGGGAGGGAAGGCCGCCTTCGCGCACGACCTCAACCTGCGCTTCGACTTCAGCATACGCAACCAGGACGCCATAAAGCGCGACCTCCAGACATCGCTCTGCGAAGCCACAAGCGGCTCCAAGGCCATAAAGACAAGCGCGCAGGTGGACTACACCATGAGCCGCATGGTGACCATGAGTCTCTACTACGACCGCCAACGCTCGCAGCCGCTGCTATCCAGCAGCTCTTACCCCACAGTGACGCAGGACTTCGGGCTGAGTATGAAGTTCTCCCTCACAAGGTAGGCTTGTCGTCCCTCGCGCCCTTCACATTTATGCTACCATTCTTTCAATAGTCAACATTCTGTACCGCCAAACACAATATAGTATATTGACGAGCACAAGTCGGCGACATGACATCGGCGGATATTTTCGGTTGGCATCGCCCCCCACAAAAAAAAACATTTCCCTGCCGGGAGTTTTTCTCCGGGCAGGGAAATGGAAAATGCTTGTCAGTCCGTCTGTTCCGTGTTACGGCTTTTCTGCGACGGCGCGGACGGGGCAACTATAACTAAACATTTCCCCCAAGGATGGGGAAGCGTAGCTCGACCAATATAACGCATACGTTTGAGTTACATATTCATCCTTGTGCGTCGTACTTGACCAGTAGTAGGCAGAATAACCCTCACCAAAGGGATAATCATTACTTTGGTAGCCCGTAGAAGGAAGGAATATGGAGCTGCCGTTACTTTTGCTGGTGAATTTATAACCAGTGACAGAACTCTGAGTAGTCCCTTCCACTGTGCAGGTGAGGATTTCTTCGATATCTGCTTTGGTGGGCACACGACAGGAAGAGGCCCAGCTGGTGCAGGCTTGGGTGGCGGCATCGATCGAAGCGTAATAGTTGCCGTAGGCTGTTTCAGAGTCAGCGCCGACATTCATGGTGGCCCAGAGGACACTCAGGCCGAG
>CAVHCL010000090.1:0-2890 GCA_963634425.1 Bacteroidaceae bacterium | reverse complement strand
CCACCCGCCTCTTTAGCTCAGTTGGCCAGAGCACGTGATTTGTAATCTCGGGGTCGTTGGTTCGAATCCGACAAGAGGCTCTAAGACACAAAATTAAAGAGAGGAATTCTCATAGCTCGGTTAGTGCGGTGTCTCGCCGCACTAATTGTTTTTTGCAAGGTTATGGCAGGAATTGCCTGAGGAGCTCCGCCTTCATTCCCCTTCGCTTGGCATAGTCGGCAAGTTGGTCGTCCTCCACCCGCCCCACTGAGAAATGGCAAGTGGCAGGATGGGAAAATATCAGTCCACACGTACTGGCATGAGGCACCATGGCACCGTTCTCCGTAAGAGACACTCCAAGAGACTGGAAGTCGAGGAGGCGCAAGAGCAAGAAACAAAGGCTTTGGTCTGGCAACGAAGGATAACCTACAGCCGGACGCTTGCCTTGATACTTTTCGTTGAACAGATCGTCTACACCAAGGTTCTCGTCGGGAGAAAAGCCCCACCATTTCCGTCTGGTATGCAAGTGTCCGAGCTCGGCGGTCGCCTCGGCAAGTCTGTCCGCCAACGTTTGACTAAGGAGAGATATATAGTCATCAATATTGCCGGAGACCATTTCTTTGGGTGAGGTGCTGACGAAAAGCCCTATTCTGTCCTCTACCCCAGAGTCGGCAGGACGCAAAAAATCGGCAAGGCAGAGACACGGAGCTCCCTCTGGCGGATGCTGCTGGCGAAGCATGGGCAGTAGGGTGTCCTCCTCCGGCAGCACGATGTCTTCACCCTTGCTATTGGCCACCATCAACCTCACCCGGAAAGATGTTCTCAACTTACGTACAGTCCATTCCCCTAAGAGTTTTTGTGCATCTTCGTACAACCGCAAAGCTTCCGACACACGTGAGCGTTCTTCCATCGGAAACGTTTCGTTGCAATATGCCATCCGGCAAGCGGGACAATCGTGGACTTTGGCTATGCCGCCGAAACGTGCGGGAAATCCCCACGCATGAAAGAAATACTGCCAATTGATGTAATGGGAGACTTCCCCCACCTCATAGCTTCGTGTGTATACGCTCATTGGTCGGGATTTTCCACAAAGCCTCTGTACTTCTCAGGCAAACCGCCCATGATGGTGGCGTAGCTGCGTTTCATAGTGGCATCGACATTCTCATTGCCCTTACCCTCTGGGAAAAGAGGAGCGTGGATGACAAGACGGAGCGGATGCCAGGTGAGGAAATTGAACCCTTTCTGGCGCGGCAGCACATCGAAACTGCCGTCTATCGTCACAGGCACTACAGGAAGCTGAAGCTCGTCGGCCAACTGGAAAGCTCCGCGCCTGAACCTGCCCATATGACCGGTGAAAGAACGTGCGCCTTCGGGAAAGACAACCAGACTGACACCGCCGCGGAGAACTACGCGAGCCTTGTCGTAAGTGACCTGTATCGCTTTTGGCCCGCTTTTGTCTACAAACACATGCCCAGCACTTTCGCAAGCCTTGCCTACGAGGGGAATACTGCGGAGCGACTTCTTCATCATCCACTTGAAGTTGCGTCCTATATAACCGTATATCAAAAAAATGTCGTAAGGACCTTGATGATTTGCCACGAAAACGTACGACTGTTTTCTGTCAAGAAGTTCGAGCCCCTCCACTCTAACTGGCAACAAACCCATAACACACATCACACGGCTCCACATCATGGCAGGAAAGTAGCCCCAAAACGAGGCTTTACCTACCGCACATCCCACTATGGTACACACACTGGTGAGAAATGTGGCCAGAGTCATTATAGGCAAAGCCACAAAAAGAAGGTATATCCTATAGACAATTTTCATAAACATTACCCGACTATCTGTTAAACGTTTACGGCTGCGTATCTAAGTACCGCCGTATCTCAAATCGATACACGACAAAGGGATGGTGGCTTATTCCCTCAACTTCTTCATGTTTGCCTCTGCGGCCTTTATGTATTCCCTCACATATTGGTCGGAAAGGAAACGTGGCGACGCTTGTGATATTATCTCCTCTATCTGTGGATTGAGAATGGGATAGCTATATGCGCAAGTGAGTATCATGAAGATGCCCGGTCCCAACACATTATCGTAGTTGTTGCGGATGAAAGAAGTCACCAAAACGTCATTCTCTGCCTCCAGTTCCCTGAATTGTTTGCCTAATACCTCCAACACTTCATCATGGTCTATCCCATCCATTATCATCTGCGACTCCATGTGCGGAAGTTCCGCCAACTGTGCGTCTATGGAAGATTTCTTCTGTATGAATGCGCTGAGACTGTCGTTGAGAGGTGTGCCTGTGGCGGTCTGCATGTTCATGTCTATTTTTATCTTCACCTCGCCGTTTTCCAGCACCACCGGCATTACACTCTGGTCGCCCACGAAGACATTAGCCATCACCACAGAATCCACGACACCCTTAAAGGAGAACTTCCCGTGTACCACACGCGAGGAGTCTATGGTGCGCATACCACCGTCGCTGAACACCTTCAGACAAAGTGTCTTGCCGTCCAACCCATCCACATTGCTTGTGCCGGACACCATATACTGCTCCGAACACGACTCCAGCACGGCCATGCTCAAAACAGACAAAACAAACAGAATCTTTTCTCTCATTACACCTCGTCCGTTTTTTGCAATAGCAAAAATATGCAAAATGGAAACAACAGAGAAATAAATTAAGTCTTATTAAGACTTTTTTGCCTTTGACAAAGCATACGGCAAACGCCAGGCGGTGTACAACTGCAGCACACTCCCTATGGCAAGCGACACCATCCACTCGTTGTGCATAGCGTAACCCACCTTAAACACTTGAAGCCACATACACACGGTCGTGACCAAAAACATAAGACAAGAGATCAACTGTTGCCTGCGAAGACGCTTCACCACTATGTCGTCACCCGTATAC
>CAVHCL010000089.1:10351-10724 GCA_963634425.1 Bacteroidaceae bacterium | reverse complement strand
GCCTTCGTATTCTTTGTGTCAGTGACATGGTTGTTGCTGGATTTCACAGGCACGGCTCATGTTTACCTCGGATGGATGGCAAAGATACAGTTTTTGCCCGCTTTATTGGCGTTTAACGTAGGTGCTCTTCTTTTTGTCATAACGCTTACTTTCCTTATGGGACGCATATACTGCTCGGTGATATGTCCTCTTGGAGTAATGCAGGATGTGATAGCATGGTTCAGAAAGAAAAAGAACAAGTATACGTATTCTCAAAGAAAGGATTTTATGAGAGCCGTCATACTTACGTTGTCAGGTTTTTTCATTACACTCAACATGTCTTTCATCACGGCATTAATTGCTCCGTACAGCACGTATGGGCGCATAGTAGGGT
>CAVHCL010000089.1:0-10341 GCA_963634425.1 Bacteroidaceae bacterium | reverse complement strand
AATAGTGTCTCCTCTTTACAAACTTGCCAACAATGGTCTTGCAACTTTGGCAGAACACTATGGAAGTTATGCCGTATACAGTGTGGATGTATGGGTGAAGAGTATAACATCCTTGGTAGTAGCCATAGTAACGTTGTTGATAATAGCCGTATTGGCATGGAGGGGAGGGCGCACATGGTGCAACACCATATGTCCTGTAGGAACCATATTGGGTATGATATCCAGACATTCTCTTCTTAAAGTAAAGATAGACAAAGATACTTGCATTAACTGTAGAAAATGTGAACGCAACTGCAAGGCTTCGTGTATTGACTCACTTTCCCACACCATAGACTACAGCAGATGCGTGATGTGCGGCGACTGTATAGAAGAATGTAAAAAAGGAGCCATATGCCTGTCAAAGGAAAATGAAAATAAACGTAAGGTAGAAAAAGAGGAAAAAAAGAGCGAAAGTGTCAAGGAGCGTCGAGCTGTACTCACTTCCTCTTTACTGCTTGCCGGCACGGCGTTGGCAATGGCGCAGGACAAAACCACTGACGGAGGTTTTGCGGTGATAGAGAAAAAGAAAAAGCCGAAGAGAAAGAAACTCATTCTTCCTCCAGGGGCAATGTCGTGGAGAAATTTTACCAGTCATTGCACGTCTTGTCAATTGTGCATAGACTCGTGTCCCAACGACGTGTTGCGCCCGAGCACAAGTCTGGAAAGGTTCATGCAGCCAGAGGTTAGTTATGAAAGGGGATATTGCAGACCGGAGTGCAACCGTTGTTCAGAAGTATGTCCCACAGGTGCCTTGTTGCCTGTTACTGTGGAGGGTCGTACGGCATTGCAGGTAGGACACGCTGTATGGGTGAAAGAAAACTGTCTTCCAGCGTCAAAAGGAGAGGCGTGCGGACTCTGTGCACGCCGGTGTCCAGCCCAGGCTATCCAGATGGTTCCTTTGCACGCCGGTGTCCACAGGGATGGCAACAGATGGAAAGATGCCGACAACAATGAAATACCAAGGGAGAAAGTATTGCTTATACCGGTTGTGAATGAGGAAAAGTGCATAGGTTGCGGGGCGTGTGAGAATCTTTGTCCGTCACGTCCGTTCAGTGCTATCTATGTTGAGGGACACGATGTACAAAGGGAAATATAAAAGAGCTGAATCATGAAAAATATAGACAGAAGAAAATTCATAAAAATATCAGGTACGGCGGCTGTGGCCACCACCATAGTAAGTTGTGTAGGAGAAAACGGTACCGGTGTCGGTGAGGTAGACTACATGGGTCATCACGAAGGAGAAGTTCCAAAGGACAAGATGACATACCGTATTAACCCCAAGACAAAGGATAAGGTAAGTCTTTTAGGTTACGGATGGATGCGTCTGCCCATGAAGAAAGACGGAAATAATGTGCAGGATGGTGTGGCGTCCGATGTGATAGACCAAGATGAGGTGAACAAGGAATGTCTTTATGCTCTGGAGCATGGAGTAAATTACTTCGACACGTCTCCTGCTTATTGCCGCGGCAAAAGCGAGGAGTCGTTGGGCATAGCTTTGGAGGCAAGCGGCTATCCGAGGGACAAGTATTACATAGCCACCAAACTTTCCAACTTCAGTCCGCAACAGTATAGCCTTGAAGAGGGAATGAAAATGTTTGAGAACTCTCTCCGTTACCTGAAGACAGACTACGTGGACTATCTGCTGCTTCACTCTGTGGGAGGTGGCGGAATGAACAATCTACACCAACGCTACTTGGACAACGGACTTTTGGACTGGCTTTTGGAACAGCGTGAGAAAGGACGCATACGTAATCTCGGCTTTTCTTTCCATGGAGACGTGTCGGTGTACGACTGGCTGCTTGCCAACCACGACCGTTACCAGTGGGACTTTGTGCAGATACAAGCCAACTACTGCGACTGGTATTCCGAGGATAAGTCAAGAAGCGGCAAGTATCTGTACGACGAACTGGAGAAACGCGGAATCCCCGCAGTGATAATGGAACCTCTGTTGGGAGGAAGACTCAGCAAAGTGCCGGATCATGTGGTGGCACATCTCAAACAACGCAATCCGGAAAACAGTGTCGCAAGTTGGGCTTTCAGGTACATAGGAAGCAAAAAAAACGTGCTTACCGTACTGAGCGGCATGACGTATATGGAGCATCTGGAGGACAACATACGCACCTATTCTCCTTTGGAGGAACTTAGTGAGGAAGAACAGGAATGGCTGGAAGGCAAGACGGCGGCACTCATAAAGAGTTATCCCACTATAGACTGCAACGACTGCAAGTATTGTATGCCGTGCCCGTACGGACTGGACATACCCGGCATTTTCGTGCATTACAACAAGTGTGTCAACCAAGGCAATGTACCTGAGAGCAAGCAGTCTGATAACTATTACAAGGCAAGGCGCGCTTTTCTTGTGGGGTACGACCGTAGCGTGCCACGCTTGAGACAAGCCAACCATTGCATACAGTGCCGCAAATGTGTCCCGCATTGTCCGCAACGGATAGACATTCCGCGCGAATTGGCGAGAGTCGACGACTTTGTGGAGAAACTGAAACAAGATAAGCTATAGTATAAGGAATGGCGAAAGAAGGGCTTACGCCCATGATGAAACAGTTTTACGATTTGAAAGCAAAGCATCCGGATGCTTTGCTTCTGTTTCGTTGCGGCGACTTTTATGAAACGTATGCGGAGGACGCTTTGGTGGCGGCCAATATACTTGGAATAACTCTTACACGCAGAAACAACGGCGGCAAGGAATCGGACAAGCCAGCCACAGAGATGGCAGGTTTTCCGCACCATGCTTTGGACACTTATCTGCCCAAACTTGTGAGAGCCGGCATGAGAGTGGCTATATGTGACCAGCTGGAAGATCCCAAACAAACCAAGACTTTGGTGAAGAGAGGCATTACCGAGTTGGTTACACCAGGTGTGGCACTGAGCGACAATGTGCTCTCGTATAAGGAAAACAACTTTCTGTCGGCAGTCCATTTCGGCAAGACGTTGTGCGGACTCGCCTTTCTTGACATCAGCACAGGCGAGTTTTTGGTGGCAGAGGGTGCTGTGGACTATGTGGACAAATTGTTGGCAAGCTTCGCACCAAAGGAAGTTTTGTACGAACACGGACGCAAGTCAATGTTTGAGAGCAGTTTTGGAAACAAATACTGCACATACGACAGGTTGGAGGACTGGGTCTTCACAGAAAGCACCGCCAGAAAAAAACTGTTGAGACACTTTGAGGTAAAGAACCTCAAGGGCTTCGGGGTGGAACACATGCACGATGCCGTGGTGGCTGCTGGAGCCATATTGCAGTATCTGGAGATAACGCAACACACACAGACCTCCCATATAACCTCACTCTCAAGAATAGAAAGCGATAGTTTTGTAAGGTTGGACAAGTTCACTGCAAGAAGTCTCGAACTTACGGGTTCCATAAACGAAGACGGCATATCTCTTTTGGATGTTATAGACCGCACGTCCACTCCCATGGGGGCGCGTTTGCTGCGTCGATGGACTCTATTTCCGTCGCGCCACATAGACACCATAAAAAAACGGCAAGACATAGTGGAAAGCTTCTTCCGTATGCCCGACACGAGAGACCGCATATTGGAGTGTATGCAGAGCATAGGGGATATGGAGAGGCTTGTGTCCAAGGTGAGCGTGAGACGGATATCGCCGCGTGAAGTGGTGCAGCTGCGCATATCGTTGGACGCTGTGGAGCGCATACGTGAGGCTTGTGTACAAGCGGACAATTCCGTACTTTCGGAAATGGCGGAGCAGATAGACGTGTGTACAGAAATAAAGCAGCGCATAGCACGCCAATTGGTTCCTAATCCTCCTGTTGCCGTGGGCAGAGGCGAGGTTATAGCGGACGGAGTGGATCCACAACTCGATGAGCTTCGCCATATAGCTTATCAGGGCAAGGACTATCTGTTGCAGATACAACAGAGGGAAATAGAAGCCACAGGAATACAGAGTCTGAAAATAGGCTACAACAACGTGTTCGGATATTATTTGGAAGTCCGCAACACGTACCGCGACAAAGTGCCTCAGGAATGGATACGCAAGCAGACGCTTGTAAGCGCGGAAAGGTACATAACACAAGAACTGAAGGAATACGAGGAAAAGATAACAGGAGCGGAGGAGCGCATACTTTCTTTGGAGACAAGTCTCTACACCTCCTTGGTGGATGACATTGCCAAGTACATCTCCGCGCTACAGTCCGACGCCAACATAATAGCGCGTATGGATTGTCTGCTGTCCTTTGCCGTCAGTGCGGAAGAAAACCATTACATACGTCCTGTTGTGGACGACTCGTGCGTCACTGACATACGGCAAGGCAGACACCCGGTGATAGAGAAACAGCTGCCCACAGGCGAAAGGTACATAGCCAACGATGTTTATCTGGATACGGAAAAACAACAGATAATGATAATCACCGGACCCAATATGGCTGGCAAATCCGCATTGCTCAGACAAACGGCACTGATAGTCATCATGGCTCAAATGGGCAGCTTTGTACCGGCAGAAAGTGCCAGAATAGGATATGTGGACAAAATATTCACCAGAGTGGGGGCGAGCGACAACATTTCCGTGGGCGAGAGCACCTTTATGGTGGAGATGACAGAGGCTTCCAACATTCTCAACAACCTGTCACAGCGAAGCATGGTGCTTTTCGACGAGCTTGGACGCGGAACCAGCACGTACGACGGCATATCCATAGCGTGGGCCATAGTGGAGTATATCCACGAGAACAAGAAAAACAGGGCACGCACGCTGTTTGCCACTCACTACCACGAGCTCAACGAGATGGAGGCGTTGTTTCCGCGCATCAAAAACTACAACGTGAGTGTCCGTGAGGTGGACGGCAAGGTGATATTCTTACGCAAACTGGAACAGGGAGGCAGCGAGCACAGCTTCGGCATAAATGTGGCAAAACTGGCGGGAATGCCTCCGTCTATAGTGAAGAGAGCCGAAATCCTGCTCGGCCAGTTGGAAGAAACAAAGAAACACGAGAACCTTGGTTCAGGAATTGTGCGGAACGAAAGTGACGACAAAGGCGTGCAGTTGAGTTTCTTCAAGTTGGACGACCCCGTTCTTGAACGTATATGCGGAGAGATAAAGGGGTTGGACATAAATTCGCTTACCCCGATAGAAGCCTTGAACAAGCTTAACAGCATAAAGAAACTCATAGGTTCAGCGTAAAACGGTAAAACGAGGATTTTTTGCAAGTGCCGTCTTGGACAGCCGTTTCCTACGGCTGTCCAAGACGGTGTCAGTTTGACGACTTGCTCACAGCTTTCTTCTTTCCGTTGGTGATGTAAATGCCTTTGTCAGGCTTGGAGTCCCCCATGTGCCTTCCTTGAATGTCGTAGATGTCGTCACCTGTTGTGGTGCGTTGCTGAAGAGTTTCCCGGATGGCGTCGGTGTCGCTTGTGTCCGCTTTCTGTATGCGGAAATGGTCTACCTTGAACCATCCGTGGTTGTCGTTTGTCGAATGTGTGCCGTCCGGCTTGTGGTTACTGCTTCTTATTCCTATTTTCAGACTTTCTCCTTCTTTCACCTCCACAGTCACTTGCATGGGACGCAGAGTCATTTTGGAAGAGCCGCTGGCGGCATATCCGGCAAAGGTGTTATTCTCGCCGGCAGTCAGCATACCGCTTGTGTAGTCGCTCTCTTTGCCGTAGTACTGCACGTTGTTATTGGCGAAAAGCCGGCAGGTGGCCATTTTCTCCTTAAACACGCCGAGGTTGCAGGTTACGAGGTATGTGCCAGGCGTTATTTTGTCGGCGGGTATGGTCTGGTAGAACTCGTAGTCGGACGGCATGGGGCTTGACGCAGCCCAAAAGGCATTTATGCCGTAGACGTGCTTTACGTCCTGGTTGACACCCCACGAGTTGCCCGACAACGAACCGCGCGCTTTCCATCCCTTGGGATAACCGCGTGAGGTGGCTCCTGTGCGGTTCAACGCTCCGGCAGAGTTGTACTCAAAGTCGGCGTTGACAAGCAGTTTGTCCGTAAGGTCTCCGTCCCCTCCGCCGAATGGGACGCTTGCCACTGCGCTTACCGTAAGTCCGGGATCCATAAAATGGACGCGCACGTTTACTGTTTTGTCCTCACTGCTCTCGTAGTGCACAGGTGCGGCAAAATACCCTTGTGCCACAGTCTCGTCCCAAACGGAAGTCATGGCGGTGGTCTTTATGGACACGATGTCTGCGTCATTGCCGTCAACGGAGATTCCTGCCCGCAGGTCGTACGAAGAATTCAGTGGGAAGGTAGGCAGACAGCGCACCTGTATCACGTTGAGGCCTTTCTTTACTGGCAACGTGTATTCGGCGTACGGCGACAGTTTTGCCGAGGTGTACGCTTTCATGTCCAAGGGCCATACCGTTGCGCTTGTGCCGCGGATGCCGAGCCCTTTTATGGTTTTCACCGTCGTGCTTGCTTCGGTGTAGTCTCCGCCGGGTATTATGGTCACGTGGGGTTGCACAAGGTTGCACGCAACGGGGGTCACGTCGTCCTGCCCAGCCACTTCCGGCATCAGGTGGTAGCTCCAGTTGTTGGGCTTGTAGTCCATCATCCCGTTCCATTTGCCGGATGCTGTGCCGCTGTTGTATTTGGCGGTAAGCGACACTATTTCGTTGAAGGCTTCTTTTGCCTGGAGTGAGTAGTCGAGGGCTGTTTTCTTTTGTCCTATGTGTGCGTATTCAAAACTTTGCCGCGCCCTCAGTTGTTTTATGTTCTGGTCTGCGCAAGCCGTGACGGAGTATTCTATAAGTTGGTAATATGCGTCCCTGAGCCGCGACGGAATGCGTGCCTTCAGGGCGGCTACACGTTTGACGATGTCTTGGTACTGAGCTATCCGTTCGTCCATCTGCTCGTTGGAGAAGTCGAAGTGGCAGAGGTGCACATGCTCCGGCTTGGATGCTATGCCCAGTCTGTAGTACTCCGCCTTGATGTCCGATATTTCGTCAGCGAAATCCTCACCGAATGTTCTTGCCGCCCACTCGCGTGTGTAGAGATGCGCCCTTTCTGGAGTCCAGCTGTCTATGTCCCACGCCAAGTCCATGCAGAACTCCGTTTCTTCCTCGGCTGGCTTGATGTCTCCAACGTTTATTATCCACTGTAGTCTGATGCCCTGGCAGTAAGCCTTGCTAAGCTCGTAGCTGCAAAGGGTTGGGGATATGGTGCTCAGCCACAGGTAGGAGTCGGGCGTACCCCAGTAGGACAGGTGGTAATACACGGCGTTGCCTCCCTGGCGTTCCTGCTCCGTCTGGCTGGGCATTTGTCTGATGTACCCGTGGTTGTCGTCCACCCACATCAGCGTCACGTCGTCGGGCACTTCAAGTCCGGCGTTGTACACGTCGAGCACTTCTTTGTATGGGATGAATATCTGCGGGAACTTGGCAGGGTCGCCTAAGGAGTCTGTTATCAGTTGCCTTTGGTAGGCCAGCACTTCAGTGAGCCCCCTCTTCCTGTCCTCCACGGAGGAGTATCCGTTCATCCCCGTGTCGTGCAGTCCGCGCATTCCGAGCGTGTAGACGGCGTTGCACCCGCGGCTCTCGCCCACACGGTCCGCCCAGTAGCGTTTTATCATGTTGCGGTTTGTGAGCCAGTTCCAGTCGCTGTCTCCGTTGCCTCCGTATTTGTTCCATTCATACACGTTGTCCCTCAGCATCTGTTCGCAGTGGCTCGACCCCATGTAGATGTCGTACTTGTGTATAAGGGGTATGTTGGTCTTCTCAAACCAGAAGGCCCTGGACCCCGCGTGCATGGCTGGCCACAGCGTGTTGGCTCTCAGGCGCAGCAGCAGCTCCATTATTTTGCCGTACGTCACAGGGCCGAAGTTGTTGAGCGTCTTGTCCATGTTCTTGGCAGCCCACGGACGCAGACCGAAGTCTTCGTCGTTGAGGAATATTCCGCGGAACTTCACGGATGGTTCGCCCATAACGGTTCTTCCGGCGGTAGCGTAAAGAGTGCTTTTCGGCGACGGTGTAACGTCTGCCCACCATATCCACGGAGAGACTCCCATCATGCGGCTCAGCTCCAAGATGCCGTATGCGGTGCTCCGCGGCTGCGAGCCGAACACCACCAGCGCGCTCTCCACACCCTCCATAGGGTTGTCCAGCACCTGTATGCCGTAAGCTTCCCATTTGCCTTTCACGTCGCTCACGTCCAGTTTGCCTGCCTCCACGAGAGCGTCTATGTACTTGTTGCCGCCTATGGTGCCGGCTATTATGGGGTTTCGTCCCTCTGGCATCGTTTTGTACTGCACCACAGTCTTCCTGCTCACCGCCTTGATGTCCGCAACGAAACAGTCCAAGGCTGTTGACACCACTTCCGCATCGCCCGTGTCGACAAGTATCACGCATTTCTCCATAGTGCCGCCGCCAAGGATGGTGAAACATCCCTCCTCCGGCGATGTCACTATCCGCACGGGGCTTGAACCGGCGCACATACAAAAAAGCAACAAAAGGCTTACCACAAATTTTCTCATACCAACGTGTTTTATGTTAAAATACGCACATATTTTTATGTTTCTGTGTTGCAAAAGTACACAAAACATTTGTTTCCGACAAATATTCCAACCACAACCGTTGGTTATAGGGACTACAGAGCCTCTATGGCATCTAAAGTTCTCGGGCATGACATTTCCACGACGACAGTCAATTCAGCCCTCTTCTCTTACGTGCGAAGAAAGACTTCATGAGTGCGGAACACTCTTCTTCCAAAACTCCGCCCACCACCTCCGTGCGCGGATGAAGCGCATCTGGCGCAAACCTGCGGAAGCCGCGTTTCTCGTCGTTTGCGCCGAACACTACCCTTTTTATCTGCGACCATCCGAGTGCTCCGGCGCACATGACGCACGGCTCTACAGTGACGTACACAGTACATTCCGCCAGATACTTGCCTCCCAGATGCTGGGCTGCCGCCGTTATGGCCATCATCTCGGCATGGGCGGTAACATCGCGCAGACATTCGGTTAGGTTGTGGCCCCGGGCTATTATCCTTCTGCGGCACACTATCACCGCCCCTATGGGTATCTCGTCTTCTGACAGAGCCTTGCGCGCCTCCTCCAAAGCCTGTCTCATATACGAATTGTCGTCGTCCATACGTGTTTTGCTGTTTTTTCAAGATGCAAAGTTACATTTTTTCCTTAATTTTGCATACCAATTACACAGAAACAGATGGCGGAACACAATCTATTTGGCAGAGACGGGGAAGACGCGGCGGTAGCGTATCTGCGGGAGAACGGATACTGCATCGTGGACAGAAACTGGAGAAGCGGCCACAAGGAGATAGACATCGTGGCTGAAAAAGACGGGGTCTTGATAATAGTGGAGGTGAAGACACGCAGAAACTCCGATTACGGCAGACCGGAAGATGCCGTGTCCGTGATGAAAATGAAACGGACACAAATGGCGGCGGACGCTTATGTCAGATACCACAGGCTGGACATGCCGGTGAGGTTCGACATCATTTCGGTACTCGGGAAAGACCACAAGATACACCACATAGAGGACGCGTTCCGCATGATACCCCAATACAGATGAACAGAAAAGTGATACGGCTGGATGCCGTGGAGTCTACCAACGACTTTCTCAACAGACTCGCGCCTGACACGGACGGTGTGCTTACGGTAGCGGTGGCGGACTACCAGACAGCGGGTAGGGGCTCTGGCACCAACACTTGGGAGTCGGAACGCGGACAGAACCTTCTGTTCAGCATCCTGTTACGCCCCTCTTCGCTGAAGACATGGCAGATGTTCTCCGTATCAGAGGTCTCCGCCCTTGCCCTCTTGCACACGTTGTCCGGATACGGCGAGGGCTTCTCTATAAAATGGCCCAACGACATATACTGGCACGACGGCAAGATAGCTGGTATGCTCATAGAAAACGACCTCTCCGGCAAGTCTGTGAAGAGGTGTGTGATAGGGATTGGTTTGAACGTCAACCAGACCGTCTTCCAGAGCGATGCTCCCAACCCAGTGTCGTTGGCCCAGATTTTGGGCAAGGCGGTGGACAGGGAGAAGGTGCTGGACGAGTTTCTCTCGCATTTCGAATCTTTGTTTGCCAAAATGGAAAGCGGAGAGTATGCCGAAATACACCGTTCGTACAAGGAATGTCTATACAGGCGCAGCGGCACGCATCTCTATGAAGACGAAAACGGTGAGTTTGCTGCGGAAACCGAAGATGTGGAGCCTACAGGCCGCCTCGTGCTGCGTCTTGCCGATGCGACACGAAGAAGCTACGGCTTCAAGGAAGTGAAGTTCAGGATATACATAGGTAAGGTGTAAAAAACATGGGTGTCATTTGGAATGTGGCCTACACCTCTTCCTTGATGACCCAGCCGCCGAGG